>JAJZXK010000154.1 GCA_021806565.1 Bacillota bacterium
GTGCGCGCCTGCCTGCAGCGGGCCGGCGCCGCCACCGTCGGCGGCGCGGCGCCGCGGGTGCTCTCGGTCGTCTGCGGCCCGGACCGCGCCTGGGTGGGCGTGGCGGCCCTGGACCAGCAGTTGTCCCCCTGGCCGGGCGGCGTCGCCCGCCTGCGCCGCCGGCCGGACGAGGTCTCGCGCTCGGCGCGCAAACTCGAAGAGGCGCTCCGGGTCTTCCAGCTCCACCAGCCAGACCCGGCGGACGAAGCCGGCCATGCGCCCCTGCCGCCGCCCGGGGGCCGCGCCATCGACCTCGGGGCGGCACCCGGCGGCTGGACGCAGTTCCTGCTGGCCCACGGCCTGAACGTGGTGGCGGTGGACACCGGGGAACTCGCGCCCCAACTGCGCGGGGCACCCGGACTGACGGTCCTGCGCGGAGCGGCCCAGCGCGTGGCCCTGCCGGACGGACCGGTGGATCTGCTCACCTGTGACCTGAGCTGGGATCCGGTCCGCGCCGCCCGCTGCGCGCTACGCTTCCGCCCCCTGCTGCGCGCGGGCGCCCCGGCCGTCCTGACGATCAAGTTCTTCGGCCGGCCGCCCCTGCAGGCCGTCGCGGCGGCGCGGGACCAACTGGCGAGCGGCTTCCGCGTCCATGCGATCCGCCACCTCTATCACGACCGGGCCGAGGCCACGGCCTACCTGCGCGCCTGACGCTGGCCCCTGGCGGGCCGAGCCCGTGCGGGGGGGCGGGCGCGGGCGCCCGTGCCCCCGCCGTCCCGCCGGGCCTCCAACTCGATGATCGCGTCCCGCAACTCGGCCGCCCGCTCGAACTGCAGGTCGCGGGCGGCGGCGCGCATCTCCGTGCGCAGACGATCGATCAGCGCCGGCAACTCGCGCGCGGGCACATCGGCGCCGGCCGGCGCCACCTGCGGGGCGTCCGGGACACGGGTCGCCTCCAACACGTCGCGCACCGGCTTTTTCACACTGCGCGGCGTCACCCCGTGCTCGCGGTTGAACTCCGCCTGGATGCGCCGGCGGCGGGCGGTCTCGCCGATGGCCGCCGCCATCGCCTCCGTCTGGCGGTCTGCATACAGCAGCACCTGGCCGTGGAGGTGCCGCGCCGCCCGGCCCATCGTCTGGATGAGGGACCGCTCGGAGCGGAGGAAGCCCTCCTTGTCGGCGTCGAGAATGGCGACCAGGCTCACCTCGGGCAGGTCGAGCCCCTCGCGCAGCAGGTTGATGCCGACCAGCACGTCGAAGGCGCCCAGCCGCAGGTCGCGGACGATCACCATCCGCTCCAGGGTGTCGATCTCCGAGTGCAGGTAGCGCACGGCCACCCCGGCCTCGCGCAGATACTCGGTAAGCTGTTCGGACATCTTCTTGGTCAGGGTGGTGATGAGCACCCGCTCCTGCCGCTCCACCCGCGCGCGGATCTCCCCGAGCAGGTCGTCCACCTGACCCTGGGTCGGCCGAACCTCCACCGCCGGATCCAGCAGGCCAGTGGGCCGCACGATCTGCTCGACTACCCCGGTCGGGCCGGCCCGGCCAACCTCGTAAGCGGCGGGCGTCGCCGAAACATACAGCGCCTGCCGCACATGCGCCTCAAACTCGGCAAAGGTCAGCGGGCGGTTGTCCAGGGCCGACGGTAGCCGAAAGCCGTATTCCACCAACTGCAGCTTGCGCGAGCGGTCCCCGGCGTACATCGCCGCGATCTGCGGCACCGTCTGGTGCGACTCGTCCACAACGCACAGGAAGTCCTCGGGGAAGAAGTCCAGCAGGGTGTAGGGAGGCTCGCCCGGGGCCCGGCCGGTCAGGTGGCGGCTGTAGTTCTCGATCCCGCTGCAGAAACCGACCTCGCGCAGCATCTCCAGGTCGTAGCGCGTGCGCTGCTCCAGGCGCTGCGCCTCCAGCAGGCGGTCGGCGGCACGCAGTTCCGCCAGGCGCTCTTCCAGTTCGGCCTCGATCGCCGCGGCCGCCAGGACGCGCCGGTCCTGGCCGGTGACATAGTGCGTGGCGGGATAGATCGCGACGTGCTCGCGCAGGCCGACCACCTCGCCGGTGAGGGTGTCCACCTCTGAGAGCCGCTGCACCCGGTCGCCGTCCAGCTCCACGCGGATCGCCTGCTCCCCGGACCCGGCGGGCTGGATCTCGATCACGTCGCCGCGCACCCGGAAGCAACCGCGCTGCACTTCGATGTCGTTGCGCCGGTACTGGATGTCCACCAGCTTGCGCAGCAGGCGCTGGCGGGGGTGGTCCTGGCCGACCCGCACCGACAGGACCAGGTCGCGGTAGTCCTGCGGCGAGCCGAGACCGAAGATGGACGACACCGACGCGACGACGATGACGTCCCGTCGCTCCAGGAGCGAACTGGTGGCGCTGTGGCGCATCTTGTCGATCTCGTCGTTACGCTGGGCGTCCTTTTCGATGTATGTGTCGGAACTGGGGATGTAGGCCTCCGGCTGGTAGTAGTCGTAGTAGCTGACGAAATACTCCACGGCGTTGTCGGGGAAGAACTCCCGGAACTCGCCCGCCAACTGGGCCGCCAGTGTCTTATTGTGGGCGATCACCAGCGTCGGCCGCTGCAGTTGCTCGACCACCCAGGCCACTGTCGCGGTCTTGCCCGAGCCGGTCACGCCCAGCAGCACGGCTGCCGGGCCGCCCCGATCCAGGGTGGAGGCCAGGTCGGCAATCGCCTGCGGCTGATCGCCCGAGGGTGCGAAGGGGGCCTGCATCCGGAACCTGGCCATGCGCCGCACCATCTCCCGCGGGACCGCCCACCAGCCCGGCGGACCCTCCATCCCACTATAGCGCGGCCGAGGCATCCTCCGCTCAGGGGGCGCCGACATAGGCATCGAACACGGCCCGGCCGGCGCGGGCGATCAGCGACCGCGCCGCGCGGCCCGGGCCGCAGCGCCGGGTGAGCACGGAAAGCGCGATGGTCTGGCTCGGCAGATACAGCAGCCCGACGTCGTGCTCGTGGTCGCTGAGGCTGCCGGTCTTGTGCGCCAGTTCCCATGCCGGCAGGGACCCCACCGCGGCGCCCCGGGCCGGGGGCAGCAGCCCCGGCAGGCCCTCACGCAGCTGCTGGCGGCGCAGCGTGGCGACCATGCGGCGACAGGCGTCCCAGGAGACGGCCCGGCCCTGGGCCAACCGCGCCAGCAACTCGGACAGCTCCCCGGCCGTGACCGTGTTGGAGCCCTTCGCCCCGACCGGCACCACCTGCAGGGCGCGCAGCACCCGCGTCGTCTCCAGTCCGAGTGCCGCCATGCAGGCGTTGACGGCGTCGATGCCGATCCGCTCCAGCAGCAGGTTGGTCGCGGTGTTGTCGCTGACGACGATCATGAGTTCCGCCAGGTCGCGTAGCGGCAGCCGCACGCCGGGGGAAAGCACCTGCAGCACGCCCGAGCCGCCGACCTGGTCCTCGGCGCGTAGCGCGACCTCCTGATCCAGACGCAGGCGCCCCTCCGCCGCCGCGGCGTAGAGGGCCACCAGGACCGGCACCTTGATGGTGCTGGCGGCGACGAACGGCTCCTGCGCCAGGTGGTCGTAGGCCTCGTCCCTTTCCAGGTGGCGCAGGCTGATCGCCATCTCGCCACCGCGTCCCGCCGCCTCCGCCGCCAGGGCCTCCAGCGCGGTCCGCAGGCCCTGCGCCACCGCAGCCATCGCGACACCCCCCGTGGCAGGGTTCGGCCCGCCCGGGGCCGAACCTGCCGCGGCACGCCATGGGAGGGTTGGAAGCCGTGGTCCACCTGTCGCAATGGTCCGCCTGGAGCGTGCTACTGGTGGTGGCGGCGGCCGTCTTCGCCTTCTACTTCCGCGCCGAGGCCGTCGTGGACACCCGCGCCCCCGCCCCGGTGCGCTGGATCGCCCGCGTGGTCGTCGGGGTGCTCGCCTGGAACCTGCTGCGCCAGCTACCGGTACTCATCCACGCCCACCTCTGAGCGGGGCCGGGTGCGTCAGGCGGCACGCTCCCGCAACAGGCGGACGGCCGCCGCCAACTGCGGATCCGTGGCGGGCTGGCCCACGCGCCCCGGGGACTCCCCAGGGAAGGCCACTGCCAGGTTCGGCGCGAGCCCGCGCACATCCAGATTGTGGCCGTCCGGGGTGAGGTAGCGGGCGGTGGTCAGCTTGACGGCGCCACCGCCCCGCAATGGGAAGACCCTCTGCACGACCGCCTTGCCGAAAGTCGGCTCCCCGACCAGCACCCCGGCCCCGCGGTCTTTGACCGCCCCGGCCAGGACCTCCGCGGCGGAGGCCGTCCGCCCGTTGATCAAGACGGCCAGCGGCACCCCGAGCGGCCGGGTGCGGCGCACGCGGATGGCCTGGCGCGGACCGCCGCGCGGCTGGAGGTAGGTGACGACCCCCGGGGGCACCAGGTCGCGGGCCACCGCCACGGCGGCCTGCAGGACACCGCCCGGGTTGTCGCGCAGGTCGACGACCAGCGCCCGCAGATGCCGGGCCCGCAGCCCGTCCAGCGCGCGCGTCACGGCCGCGGCCGTCTGGGCGTTGAACATCTGGATGGCGAGGTAGCCGACGCCGCGCGGCAGCATGCGGGCCTGGACCGTCTGCACGACGATCGGCGCCCGCCGCATGGTGAACGTCAGCGAGGCCACCCCGCCGCCCGGCCCGGACCGGTCGACGGTGACGCGCACCCGCGTGCCCTCCGGCCCGGCGAGCCTCGACTGGATCGCCTCAACATCCATGCCGCGGACGGACACGCCGTCGACCGCCACCAGCCGGTCGCCGCCGCGCAGGCCGGCGGGAGTCCCCGCCGGTTCCGTGGCGGTGGCCCCGGCGGCGGGACTCCCGGGAAGGACGCGCAGGATGACCGGCAGCCCGGACGCCGCAGACGGCTCCACCTCCACGCCTATCCCGGTGTAGCGCCCGCTGGCCGCCCCCAGCAGGCTGCGGTAGGCCTGCGGCGACAGATACTGCGAATAGGGGTCGCCGAGGGAGCGCAGGGCGCCGGCCAACGCCCCGGCGCTGACCTGCGCCATGTCCGGCTGGCGGTAGTACTGGTGCGCGATCAAGGACAGCCCCTCCGCCAGCCCGCTCACCCCGGGCTGCCGCTGCAGGGCCGCCAATGCGCCACGCGCCGAAAACCACGGCCACCCGCCGGCGGCCCGGGTCGCAAGCAGCGTCAGCAACACCAGCAACGCACCGCCGATGGTCGCCGTCCTGCGCGAGATCATCGCCGTCCCCCCTCGGCAGCCGCAGCCCAAGGGCGCGGTTCGGCCATTGTATGGCCGAGACCGCCGGACTCAGTCTTGCGCAGGCGGCGGGAGAGCGGCGGAGGACTCAAACGTTGAGGTGGCGGCGGACGGAAATCGCGCTGCCCAGCGCCCCCAGCAGGAGGCCGGACGCCAGCAGGGTCTCCACCAGGTGCGGCAGGAGGTGCGCCGGGGCCAAAAGGGGCAGGAAGGGCACCAGGGCGGCCACGGCGTGGTTGAGCCAGCGGTAGCCCCACCAGACGATCGCGCCGCTCACCATCGCGCCGCCGAGCCCGAGGATCGCTCCTTCGATGAAGAAGGGCCAGCGGATGAAGCCGTTGGTCGCCCCGACCAGTTTCATGATCCCGATCTGCTCGCGCCGGGCATAGACGGCGACGCGCACGGTGTTGCCGATCACGATCACGGTGGCCAACGCCAGCGCCGAGACCAGAAACAGCCCCAGGTAGCGCACGGCGCGGGTGAAGTTGGTCAGCTTGTTGACGACCGCCTGGGCGTCGTGCACCGAGGCGACGGAGGGGACCTTCTGCACGGCCCGTACGGCCCCCGAGATGTTGCCGGTCTTGTCCACAAAGACGTCGGCGGAGTCCGGCAGGGGGTTATGGGTCTCCACCTGGTGCAGCAACGTCCGGTCGCGGCCGAACTCGTGCGCCAACTGGCGCAGCGCGGCGGCCCGGCTCACATACTTCACCCCGGTCACGTGGGGCAGGGCCTTGATCCGCTCCACGGCGGCCGTCTCCTGGGCCGCGGTCGCCTTCGGGGCGAAGTAGGCCACCACCTGGACCTTGGCGTCCATCACCCGGGTCAAGTGCTGCATGTTGAGCGCGAGCAGGCTGATCACCGCCAGCACCAACAGCGAGACCGCCACGGTGCTGATCGCGGCGACGCTCAACAGACCGTTGTCCTGGACGCTGCGGACGGCCTCCGCCGTCAGGTGGCCGACGGTGCGCAGGCGCATGGTAGGCCCCCTCTTCCTGCCGGTCCACGTGCCTCAACCACGGCGCGACCCGCGGCCCGGCCAGACCCGGGCCACCGCGGCGGGACGGGTCTGGACGCCCACGGCCAGGCCCCGCCCGGCGGCGCCGGCCACCCCGTCTTCCAGCGCGCGGTAGCTGCCCCGCACCTCGTCGCGTACGATGCGCCCGCCGCCCACCTCCACGACCCGCCGGCGCATGCGGTCCACCATCTCCACGGAGTGGGTGGCGACCACCACCGTCGTGCCGCGGCAGTTGATCTCGTGCAGGAGTTCTGTGATGTCCTGCGCCGTGCGCGGGTCGAGGTTCCCCGTCGGCTCGTCGGCGATCAGGAGCGCCGGGTTGTTGATGGCCGCCCGGGCCAGGGCCGCACGCTGCTGCTCCCCGCCGGACAGTTCCGCCGGCAGCGCCCGCGCGCGGTCGCGCAGGCCGACGATCTCGAGCCAGAGCCCGACGCGCCGGCGCGCCTCCCGCGGCGACACCTCGGCCACGATCAGCGGAAAGGCCATGTTCTGCGCGACGGACTTGTCGGGCAGCAACTTGAAGTCCTGAAACAGCACGCCGATCTGGCGGCGGAAAAACGGCAGGCGGGATGGACGCATCCGCATCAAGTCGTGCCCGTTGACCGAGACGCGGCCAGAGGTTGCCCGCTCCTCCCGGTACAACAGCCGCATCAGGGTGGACTTGCCGGCCCCGCTCGGGCCGATCAGGAAGACGAACTCACCCCGTTCGATGTCGAGGTTGATGTCCTGAAGGGCCACCGATCGGGGGGGATAGACCTTCGTCACGCCCGCCAGGGTGACGATGATGGAAAAACGCCCCCTCCACGCCGCATGCATCCGGCGCTGCCGCCGGAACTCCGCGTCCGCCTCCGCGTTTCGACAGGCCCTGCGCCATCCCTGCCACCCGGGCCCAAGCGCCTGCCGGACGCGGCCCGCCTTTGCGCTTGTGGTTGTAGCAGTTGTAGCGGTTGTGCTGGTCATAATGGTCGTAATGGTCGTAATGGTTCTGGCCACGCGGCCACGGGCGGCGGCGGAGCGGTGGCCAGGGCGGACCGGGCCGCGGGTCACCCCGGGCGCCGGAGCAGTCCAGTCAGGAGCTCATCGTTACGCCGGGCCTGGGACTGCAGGGACTCGATCCGCCGGTCCAACTCCGCCGCCGCCGGCGCGGGCCGATCGACTTCGGCCAGGAGCCGGGCCGCGATGGCCTCGGGGTCCGCAGAAAGGCCAAGGCTGACGTCGGGGCGGTCCAGGCTGCGCAGGAAGGCGTCCACCTTGGGGTCGTAGCTCAGGCCGACCGCCGGCACGCGCGACAGCGCCGCCAGGATCAGGGCGTGCAGACGCATCCCCAGGACGCCGCGGAAACCGGCGAACACCGCCGGATACCGCCCCGGCGGCAGCGGCTTGGCCAGCACGAGCGCGGGCGCCCGCAGGGCCTGGCGAACCTGGGCGCAGGCCCGGGCGTCTTCAGGCACCTGCATCGCCACCAACGCCACGCGGGCGCCCAACCGCCCGGCCGCCAGATCGACCGCGGCGGCGATGCGGCGGATCACCCCGGGATCACCCACCGACCGCGGCGCGACCGCCAGCACGGCCTCGCCCGCGCGGACCCCCAGCGCCGCCAACTCCGCCGGCACC
>JAJZXK010000029.1 GCA_021806565.1 Bacillota bacterium
CTACGATCCCAGACCTTGGTGGGTCAATTGCATGGCGCGTTCGCCTATGCGAACGCCCGTCGGCGGGGTGGGTCAATTCCGTGACGCTTTTTCCGCTTCCGGTGGGTCAATTACGTGATCGCTGACAGGCCATGCGCGTCGTCATCTGGACCGAACATCCCTCCCCTACGCTCCTGGACGAGTGCATCCGGCACGGTGCCAGGCGGCCGATCCGCAAGCACCTCCCGTTGCCCGAGTTGCTCAAGGCCCTCGCGGAGCTCATGGACGACGAGCGCCGCCTGAAGCTGCAGATGCATCAGATGGGCGGCGAGGGCCAGACCCCCGGGGACTCGGGGTTGGCTCAGCGCCGCGGGGCCGGTCGCGTCATCGTGATGACCTCCGGCTACGCCGGTGGTGCCGGCAAGACCACCTTCACCGCGAACGCGGCCACGTTCCTCGCCAACCACCCGGTCGCCCCGATGCGCACGGCGCTCCTTGATTTGGAGAAGGGCCGGGGGTCAATCCGGGTGCTCTTCGACCCGCAGATGCCGCCAAAGCCCAGCATCCTCGACTTCAGCGACTGGGCCGGGCAGCCCCAGATTCCCCCGGAGACCTTGCGCGCGCAGATCCCCCGCGACACCGTGGCGGCACGAAAGTATCACCTGACCTGCGTGTTTGGGGCGGGCACCTACCGGCGCAGTGACGAGATGACCCCCGAGCTTGTCTCCACCGTCGTAACGTCGCTGCGGTTTGAGCACGAAACGGTGCTCATCGACCTCCCCGGCGATATGACGGACGCGGCCGTCACGGCCCTGAAGCTAGCCACCCATGTGCTCTGGTTCGTGCGCTGCGATATCAAGGACTTCGAGCGTCACGCCGACATCCTGGCCGAGCTCCGGCGGGCAGAGGTGGATACCTCGCGGCATCAGGCAGTGGTGACCATGGTGCCCCCAAACGCGCGGCCGCCGTTCACGCCGGCCCAGGTGCACAAGACCCTCGGGATGCGCCTCATGCCGTGGGCTCTTCCGTGGGACCCGAAGGTGGCGATGGCGGTGCCCGGTCGCCTGCCGGCGACCGAGGACCGCAACGGGCCGTACATGACGGCTGTTCGCCAGCTCCTCGAGGAGCTCTGCCCCGAAATCCGCGGGGCGGGCCCGGGCGCTGCTGCCCGCCCACGCGGCGGACTTGGGCGATTCCTGTTCGGAAGGGGGTCAGGGTAGATGCCTCGCTGGCTGCAAGGGCAGGCGGCGGCCGTGCCAGAGGTCCCGGCACAGACACCGCCGCCGCCGACGGAGCCCAGTCCGGGAGCCGAGACCGTCGCGGACGTTATTCCGCGCGGAATGGCGGCGAGTCCCCACAGGGGTGTACAGGGTGGCCGGTCCCGTCTCGCCGGCGGGACGGCCGCCGAACGGCTCCGCTTCTGGGTTGAGGAAGATGACCCAGAGGATGCGGCGGACCGTGACATGATCCGCGGCATCCGCAAGCGGGTGTTCGAGGAAACACAGGGGCTGAAGCCCCAGGACAGGGATGCGCGGGCCCAGCAAATCGCCAACGAGATGGTTGGGTCGGTTCAATCACGGACGCGTCAGGAACGCATCGTGCAGGAGGTGCTCACCACCCTCGGCGGGCGGCTCGGGTACCTGCAGCCCTTCATGGAGGACCCGACGGTCGCCGAGATTCTCGTGAACGCCCCCGGTGAGGTCTACATCGAAAAGCACGGGCAGCTCATCCTGACCGACGCGCGCTTCCGAGCGGACCGGGACGTCCGGGCGGTCGTTGAGGCGATCGCCAGCATGACTGGACGGAAGTTCGACTTCTCCACCCCGGTGCAGAACTTTCACCTCCCCGACGGCTCTCGGGTCAACGCGGTGCGCTGGCCCGTCGCTCTCCGAGGCACGTGCGTGAGCATCCGTAAATTCGACGAGATGCCCAACGCCGGGGACATGCGGCGGCAGGGGGCCATCCCTGACCGCGACCGGGTGCTCAACCCAAGCTTTCTTGAGCCGATCACCTTCCCGCGCGACGTGGACGCCTGGGACTTCCTCGCCTGGCTCTTTCGCGTGCGCAAGCACGTCGTGGTCAGCGGCGCGACGTCCAGCGGGAAGACGACCCTGACCAACGCCCTCATGGAGTTCATCCCCCGGACCCTGCGAGTGGTCATCATCGAGGACTCGGCGGAACTCCAGCCGCCCATGAACCTGCACGTGGTGCGCCTGGAACGCAGGAAGGGCAACGTGGAGGGCACCGGTGCGGTGTCGCTGCGCGAGCTACTGGTCGCGAGCCTGCAGTTGCGGCCGGACATCATCGTCGTCGGTGAGGTTCGCTCGGACGAGATGGCCGTCTACCTGGAGGCCATCAGCACCGGGCACGACGGCAGCATCACCACCGTGCACTCGCACGGGCCCGAGGACACCTGCCATCGCATGGTCCGGCTCCTCCGCCTCGACTACCCGGACGTGCCCACCAGCGAGCTGCGGAGCGACGTGGCCCGCGCCGTGAAGGTCATCATCCACATGAAGCGCGACTACTCGGACGCCGGGAAGGGCCTCCGCGTCATCGAGCGCATCACGTCCCTGGAGGGCCTCGACGAGCATGGGCAGTTTCTTCTCCACGACCTCTACCGCTGGCAGGACGGCCGCTTTGTCCCGACGGGTCATGTGCCGCAGTGGGCCCGCGGAACGGAGGTATCGTCATGACCCTGCTGCTTGCTGTCCTAGCCGCGCTCGGCGCGGCCCTGTTGCTTGTTGGTGCCCGTCGGGTCGCACAGACCCGTGTCGAGGCCCTCCACGCGATGGTGCGCGGGCCTTCGCTCCTGGCGAACCTGACGCGGGCCCCAACACCGCGGGCCGCCGGGGCGCCGATCATCCGCCTTCCGCCCGTGCTCCGGTACCTGGAAAGCAGGATGAAACAGGCGGGTGTGGACTGGCCCGTAAGCTCGATCCTCTCGCTGATCGTCGGCACTGGCGCCGTGGCGGCGGCGCTGGCCTTCGCGGTCACAGGGGTCCCCTGGGTTACCTGCGCGGCGTTCCTGGGCGGGTTCTATGCCCCGGTGTGGCGCCTCGGCCGCCTCGCGCACGCGCGAGCCGTGAAGGTCGCCCGGCAGCTCGATCAGGTCTGTACCGAACTGATCCAGGCCGTCAGTGGGGGCCTCGATCTTGTGGATGCCATCGGCCAACAGGCACGCAAGGCGCCCGATCCCCTGGGCGCTGAACTCGCGCGCATGTACAAGCGCGTGAAGGGGGAAGGGGATTCATTCGCGGACGTGGCGCGAGAACTGGGCGAGCGTATCGACCTCGAGGAGGCGAGGCTTCTAGCCTTGGGGCTGCGGCTCTCCAAGACCGAAGGCACGCAGGTGGTGCCAGTCCTCCAATCCGTGCTGCACTCCCTCCGCGGCCGGCGCGAGCTGCAGGGCCTGGTGCACGAGCTGGGCATCCGCGATCAGCAGCAGAGCCTCATCCTCATCGTGATCCCTCTGGTGCTGTTCCCAGTGCTACGGTACGCCGCGCCCGGGTTCACAGCCCCGCTCTTCCACACTCTCACGGGGCAGATCCTACTCGTCGCTGATCTCGGCTGGATGCTGTTCGGCATCCAGATCATCCGGAGCTGGTTCGGCTCCGTCCGCACCTAACTGGGGGCGTAGGCTTGTCACTCACCGTGCTGTTCGCCCTGCTGGCGGCGGCGGGCATGGCGCTGCTCTTGCATGCCACCCGCAGCCGCAAGGTCGCCTCCGACGACTGGCTCAAAACCCTCGTTGTACCCTCGGCGGACCGTCTCCAAAGCGCGCCTCGACGCGCCCCCCAGGCGACGCTGCGCAGCACGCTGGAGCGCCTCGGCGCTCAGATACGGGCAGCGGTAGGGGTCCGCAGCAACTCCTCGCTCCAGCGCCGCCTGGAGTGGGTCGGGTGGAGCATCACCCCCGAAGGGTTCCTTGCCGGCCAACTCCTATCGGCCGCCGCCGGCCTTCTCGTGTGTCTGGCCGCTGCCCTGGCCCTGGGCTCCAGCGGCATCGCTCCCTTTATCGGCATCGGTGGGGCGGCTGCCGGCTGGTTTCTGCCCTCCGAGGCCCTGGATCAACAGTATCGCTCGGCCCGCGCGCGCCTCGGCCGCGAGGCGCTAGGCTACGGGGATTTCCTGATCGCCGCGGTCCGCGCTGGCCATCCCTTGGAGCGGGCGCTCATTCGCCTTGGCGCCGACATGCAGGGCCGCTTGCCGGTCGCCATGGCCCGGGCGGCCGAGGAGTCCATCCAGACCAAGGAGAGCGCCGACCTCACACTCGAGACCATGGCGGCAGAGCTCAACGATCCGAGCGTCACCGCCATCGTGGGGGCCATCATTCAGGCGCGTTCCGTCGGTGGCGACCTCGCCGGACCCCTCTCTGGGCTGATTACCGCCCTCCGTCAGGAGCGGCAGCAGAAGATGCGCACGGCCGCGCGCGGGCGCGCAGCCACCAGCTCCCTCCCCCTCGTCCTCGTGATGATCCCTGGCCTCATGGCTCCTATCGGTTATCTCGCCCTGAGCGCCATGCGCGGCGCGGGGTTCTAAACCCCTTGAGAGGAGGTGATTGCCATTTTCACAGCACTCACGCGGGTCGGGCGCCGGTTCCTCCGCGAGGACCGGGGCGAGGGCAGCAGCAGCAGCGGCCTCCGGATCGGCCTGGCCGTGGCCGCGATCGTCGCGCTGATCGTCCTCGCGATCGCGAAGGTCATTATCCCGGCGGCCAACAAGGGCGTTACCTGCACCACGGCGGTGACGTCCGTCACCACGGCCCAGTTGGAGAGCGGTACCGGCCCGACTTGCTAGACCTCGCGCACCCAGGCAGCCTGCGGCGGGCCCCAACCGCCGCAGGCCCCGGGGGCCTGAAAGGGGGCCGTCCCTGCATGCGGATCCTCCGAAAGCTGCTCCGCGAAGAGCGTGGGGAACAGTCGAGCACCTACGCGATTCTGCTGGCGATGGGGGCCGCGATCTCCGTTGCCGTCATCGCCAAGTGGGGCCCGGCGCTCTATGCCTTCTTCACGCACATCGGCAACTGCCTGAATGGGTGTTAGCCGATGCACATCGTTCGGAGTCTCGTCTTGCTCGCTGTCGCGGGGACAGCCGTGTACACGGACGTCCGGGGTCGGCGCATCCCGAACTGGCTGACCTATGGCGGGATCGGGGTCGCGTTGGGAATCGCGGCCCTCAGCGGCCGCTTTGCCCTTGCCGCGGCAGCGGGTGGGGCCCTCATCTTTGCTCTGCCCCTCCTTGCCGCATGGTTGGCAGGCTGGCTTGGCGCCGGTGACGTGAAGTTGGCGGCCGTCCTGGGAGCGCTTTTGGGGCTCCCGGCCGCAATGCCGGCGTTGGTGGGTGGGGCGGCGCTCGGGGCGCTTTGCGCGGCCATCCTGGTGGGTGTCGCGGTGGCGCCTCGCGTGCC
The DNA here is from genome assembly GCA_021806565.1 of Bacillota bacterium. Classification (GTDB taxonomy): domain Bacteria; phylum Bacillota; class Sulfobacillia; order RBS10-35; family JAJYVN01; genus JAJZXK01. The sequence goes on from JAJZXK010000029.1 coordinate 5,390, forward strand.
GGACCTCTGGGCGGTCTTTCGCCAAGATCCGTTGGCAGCGTTTCGGCAGTTGGGCCGGGAGCCGGTGTGGGGGGCGAGCCATCCGTACGGCGCCTACCTCAGTGTGGCGAGCCTCCTGGTGTTCTTCCTGATCCCGAGCCCCGGGGGGGTTGGCCTATGAGGTTTCTCCGAGACGACCGAGGCCAGTCGGTGGTCGAGTTCGTCCTGCTCATGTTCCTGTTCGTCGGGACAATTGGGGGCGGGCTGGCCTATCTGATGGCCGAACACGCTCGGAGCGTGGTCATCCAGGCGGCCTACGCGGCCGCCCGGACGGCGAGCATCGAGTGTGGGGCCGGCAATCCGAATGCCTGGACCGATAGCGTCCTGGCCGCCGAGACAGCGCTTCAGGACGGGCGACTGCAACTCGTCACGAACCAGGACCCGTCAACCACGAATCAGCCGGGCGCCTGGTGGGTCTCAGGAGGCTGCCAGAATGGTGTGGCCGCCGTCACAGTGTCCTACAACCAGCTCAATCTCTTCCCGGTCCTGGGGCCGATGCTCGTGGCTGGCGTGGCGTCCGGCTGGAGCTTCTACCTCACCAGCGGCATGCAGTTGCCTGTCGAGGGTGCATGAGCATGTGCCGCCCCCCGGAGCCCCAGGCCTCGGAGCGCGGGTCCATGGCGGTCTGGGGTGTGTTTGTGCTCTTCTGTCTCGTGCTGTTGATCTTGCCCCTGGTCAGCACGGGAATGGCGTTTGCGGCTAAGACTCTGACCCAGCGCGCCGCGGACTCCTCCGCGCTCGCTGGCGCGGGCCAAGCACTTTTCTCACAGCAGCGCGACGCTCGGGGTCAGATCTATTGCGACTCCGTCGCAGTCGATCCGGTCAACGGACCTGTAGCCGCGGGCCAGTACTGGGCGGACAACACCAGCGGCATGACGACCCTGCAAACGTCCACCTTCGCCGCCGTTCCGAACGGCGCCACGATGACCGTAACAGTGACCGTGGCGCTGCCGCCCGGAGGCCTTGCGCTCTTCGGCTTCTCCAAGCTCACCTGGACAGTGACAGCCCAAGCCAAGGTGCTGTTGCCCGCCGGCGACCCGGCGTGCTGATGTGCCCGGGCATCCCGGGCCGCTATTCCGCACGGAATGACCGCGATCTCTGGGAGGGGAGTCCGGATGCGTCGGTTTGTACTCGCATCGCTCGTGTGGGCTTTCGCAGGCGGGGGCGGCGCAGCCGCCGCAGCGGGAGCCCCTCCCCCGCCGGTCGTCATCGACGCCTCGGTCGCGCAGCCCGCGCACATGGCCACCTATCGGGGCCCCGACGGGGCGCCGATCCCCGTGGGCGCGTGCGGCGCGGTGATCGAGGGGCACGTGTGGGTCCTGCCCTGTAGCGACCCTCGCGTCATGGCCTACCGGACGGCTGCGGCGGCCCGCGCCGCGCAGGCGGCTCATCGGGCGCGTGATATCGAATCCATCGCGGCCTTGGCGCTGGGCGCGGCCGCGGGCGCAGCGGCCGAATGGATCCATCGCCGGCGCTTGGCGCCCGGGACGGGGGTGTGAAGTATGCGCCTTTTTCGCTACTGTCTCCCGGCTGCGGTTTTGCTCGGTAGCCTAGCCCTGCTGCCGGCGGTGGCCTCCGCGAACTGGACCGGGACGTACTCCGTGGCGGGCGGCGGCGGTGGATATGAGCAGGAGAACAATTACAACTGTTCCAGCAGCGGCCCGAACTTTGGACAGGTTTGGGACTCGAGCAACAACTACTACAACATGTGGTCCGACTCCCAAATGCCGTCCTTCTCGCTGCCGGGCGGATCGACCCTCGTCGGGGCGACCCTGAACGGCTCGGTCGTGGAGTACAACGGCTATGGGGGCATCCCGCCAGCCGCCAGCTACTACGTCGGCTTTGGGGCCGGTGAGGGGACCGCCAGCAACGCTGGCAACAACCCGGGCTGCAGCAACATCGCGGCCTGGGGCGGGGATGGGACCAGCGTCTATCTCCCGGGCAACACGAGCCAGGCCGTGGCCTTCACGATTCATGCCTACCATTCGGTCCTGGCTTATGTGAACGGTGCGGTACCGAGCTACCTTGGGCGGCCAGTGTATATGGCGGCTGGGAGTGGGGCGGACCTGGAATCGTCGGGGTCCATGTCCCTGCAGATCCAGTACGCCTTCCAACCGACAAATCTCACGGTGACGCAGGTGCAGTCCGGAAATGGTACCCAGGTCTCTGTCGCTTGGAACCCGAACGGCAACGGCGGGGACATTTCTTACGTCTTGCAGCGTGAGGCCCTGAACTCTGGTGGAGTAGCGCAGAATTGGACGACCCTCTACCAGGGCACGGCGACCAGCTTCATGACATCCGATCAGGGCTGCGGGTATGGTTATGTCTACCGTGTGGAGGCGGCCGGGCAGGACGCGGCCACAGCCTGGACCACCTCCAGCGAATGGGACGAGTATCCCTGCAGCGTCAGCGTCTCCGTGCCTGCAGGCGTCACAAACTACGTCAACATCTCCTGGCCCGAAGTCACTGCGAGCGCCGCCTACTACATCGTCTGGTGCCAGAGCAGTAGCTGCGCACAGCAACGCTTCCAAGTGGGCCCTCCGGGCACCACGACGACGGCGCAGCTCACCGGGATCCAGCCCAACACCGAGTATACGATTTGGGCCTGCAGCGTCACTAATGCCTGGGGCTGCCCGGTGGCTGCGGCCTGGACCTACGCGGCGGTACCGACGCTCAGCGCGAACAACAACGGCTCAGGGCTTTCCTATGACCAGCAGCCGTTGACCTGGACCGCGAACGGTAACCCGGCGGGCACGGTCTACGACCTCCAGCAGGGGACGTATGCGCAGAGCGGGGCCTGGCAGGGCGGCACGGTCGTCTACAGTGGCACGGGCACGAGTTTCACGGCAAACCAGAGTGCTGGAGGCTCCTACAGCTACAACGTCTGGGCCATCAACGCGGGGTACGGGACAGGCACCGCGGCGAGCAACGGCGTGCCGACTCAGGTGGCCGGCACGCCGACGTTGACCTCCACCGGCTCCACTACGGCGACCGTCTCGTGGCCGACTGTGGCCTACATGTCCCAGACCGGCGTTGTCTGCGAAGAACCAGCCGGGAGCGCGTGGGTGACCATCGGCACGGCCACGAGCGGGGCCACGAGCATGCCCGTGACCGGGCTGCAACCGGACACCCAGTACTACTGTGCAACGTACGCGGTGGCCTCAAGCCAGGGCTTCCAGTGGTGGCAGGGCACAAACACGGCGTATACGGCCGCCAATGCGCCGACGGCCGTGGGGCTGTCCAACATCACGGAGGCGTCCATCACCGCCACATGGAGTCCGAACGGGGACCCTGCAGGGACCCAATACTATGCGGTGCTAGAGCCCGCACCCGGCGGCGGGGCATGGCTCCAGGAGAGTGGCTGGATCACCGGGACCAGTTGGACGCCGACTGGGTTGAGCCCAGGTACCGACTACGAAGTGTGGGTCGAAGCCGAGAATGGTAGCGGTCAGACAAGTGCGTTTACGCTTGTGGGACAGGCGCATACGATTCCCGCCGCGCCGAGCAACTTCACTGCCACTACCGGGGGGCTGGGGTGGTCCTCAACCGCCGGTCGGGACTACGTGACGCTGTCCTGGGCCCCGTCGACCGGGGCGGCCGGATATGACGCATGGGTCTGGAATGGCGCGGCTTACGAGCAGTTCGATGTGGGTACCGCAACGTCGTGGGATAGCCGGAGCGCGCTGATCTATCCGCCCGACGCGAGCCTCTATCCCAACGTGTCCGAGGGCAGCAAGGGCACCCCGATCTTCTCGCACAACGGGGGAGGGCTGAACCTCCGGGACCAGCCCCTCGACCTGTACTGCACCACGGGTACCTACTACTGCACCACGTCGCCAAGCCAGAATTACTGGTTCGGCGTCAGCGCATACGACGCCAGCGGGAACAGCTCTACCGCTTCGCCGGGGTATGCGTGCGGCCAAGCGGGGGAGTGCCAGACCCCGACTCTGCCGCTTCAGACGGATCCGAACGCGCCCACGATCACGGGTTGGTCCCTGAATGGCGGCGGGGCGTACACGTACACCTCGACCGTCTCCTTCAGCCTGAGCGCCGCCGAGGGCACCTCGGGCATCGCGGCCTACGCCCTGAGCAACGATGGCAGCACATGGACGACCACAGGGGTCGGGGGCTGCGCCGTGGGACAGGCGGCCCCGTGCCAGACCACGTTGTCCGCGTCCGGAAACTGGACCCTGCTACCCGGACCCGGGTCTAAGACGGTTTGGGCACGCGTGGAAAGCACGGCCGGCGTTTGGAGCCCTCCGCAGGCCACCTCGGTGTATGTCAACGTCGATCAGACCACGCCCACGGTAGACGTGACCCTGAACGGCGGGGCGTCGTCCACGAGCAGCACCTCCGTCACCGTGGGGGTGACGGTGAGCGATCCGGTGGCTCAGCAAAACACGGCGTTGACCTGGCAGACCCGGTACAGCACAGACGGAGGCCAGGCCTGGAGCGCTTGGCAGAGCGAAGGAAGCGCCGTGAATTGGTCGACGGCATGGACGATCCCCGGCGGTGCAAGTGGGGAGCGGACGGTGCTCGCCCAGGTGGAGAACAACGACAACAACCTTGGCCAGGGCGGGGCCACTATCTACTACGCGGCGCCTGGCACCGGCGGCGGGGCGAGTCTCCCGGCCGGGGCAGGTAGCGGCGCCATCGCATGCACGTGGCCAGTCAACGGAAGCAACGTGCCGGCGACGTGCGTCACCAGCAATGAGGTCACGGTGCCCCTGACGCCGCCGGCGGGCGCTACGGAAATGCGCATCTCGCTGGATGACGCCACCTGGGGACCATGGGAGGCAACTGCCAGCAGTGTGGCTGTCGACCTCGGTTCCTCTGCGGGGGCCAAGACCGTCTGGCTGCAATATCAGGACGCATCCGGAACCGTTACGTCGGAGAGCCCGGTCTACTACGTCTACGACCCCGCGGCCCCGAGCGTGCAGGCATCCTGGGCGGGGAACGCGAGCGCTACGGACAGTAGCGGGCATGCGACCCTAAACCTCCAGGCGGCCGATGATGTGGGAACGACGGGTATGACCGTGACGGTTACCGAGAACGGCGCGCAGCTGTATTCGGGTGCGCTTCAGAACAGCCTGCCCCTGACCCTGACGGGCAGCGGGTACCAGATGGTGCAGGTCACGGCAACGGATCCCGCCGGCAATCAGACCAGCGCCCAGCTCGGCATCTACGTAGAGTGAAGGGGGGCTCGGCGTGCGCCGTTCCCTCAGGGCGGCGGCGCTCGCCGCGGCCCTGTTGCTCGCGGCCCTGCTGCCAAGCCGGGCCCATGCCGGTACCGTCGAGAATGCCAGTCCCTACTGGTTCCGCGACCCGTATACGGACGCGACGTCCGTGAATCTCGCGACGGCGACCGCCTTGGTCAACACAACCGGAACCGGGACCGTACAGTTACCCTACGGAGCGCTCGCGCTCTCTTTTGACCCCTCAGGCACCTATGCGCTCGTGGGGAATGGGTCGGGGGTACAGGCCTGGGTCTTTGATGGACAGGGCAGCCGCCCGGTGACCAACTGGAACCTGGGCTCCCTTCCCGGCACCACGGGGGTCGCGTGGATCGCACAAGGCGGGGCCTTTGCCGTCTCCACGGGGTCACAGGTGGTCGTCTATGGCTTCGCTCCCGGCGGCGTCGCCCTCCAGGTCGCCCAGAGTGCCTTCACAGGGGCCCTGGGGTTGGCCCAGGGCCCGGCGGCACTTCCCTCCGGGGTCTTGGTGGCCACGGCTACCGGCGCAACCCTGATGGACGCCCAGAGTTCCACACTTACCCCGCTTTCCGGTGGGCCCAACGGCGAAGTCGCCAACCTCGGGGTCGCAGCCACGAGCGATGGCTCTGTCGCGGCGACCTGGCAGGCGGAGGCGGTTGAGCTGTGGGCGTGGGACGGGTCCTCCTATCAGCCCGCCCCAGCCTGGGATCCACCCCCGCCCGCCCTCAGCGCCGGCCCCGTGGCCGGGATGGCATTCTTCCCCCAGGGAGGTGGTTACTGGCTCCTCACGCAGCAGGGCCAGCTCCTCGCCTACGCTTACGGCCCCGGGGGCCTGACGGCCCTCCCGGGCTTCTCTCTGTCTGTTCCCACCACTCCGGCCCTGCCCGGCGCCGTTGCGCCCGGGTGGGGGTCCGACTCTGTCGGCGTCCTCTACCCCTCGGGGTGGGCCTACTACGATCCATCCGGGAGCACGCTCGCCCAGGACACAATCCGTAGCCTCCAGGGCCAGCGCTGGGCGGTCTACCAACCGACGGGCAGGGTCACATCCGTGGCCCTGCCCGTCGGGCACCAGGTCGGCGAGGTCCGGATCGAGGACGCTGATTGCGCTTCCGGCCAGAGCCCGCCAGCCTGTCCGGGTGAGGCCACCGCGCCTGCCGGCACAACGATCAGCTACGATGTGAGTTCAGACGGCTGCCAAACGTGGGTGTCGGCGCCCCCGTTCAGCAACGTCAGCGTGAGTCCAGGTTCCAGCCTCTGCTACCGCGTTACCCTCTCGACCTCGGACCCCACGGTGACCCCTATGGTGGATGTCACCAACCTCTACGAGATCGCCGACGTTACCCAGCCCTTGGCGCCAGCGCAGGTAGTCCTGACCCGCTAGCCGACCACCGGGGTCCTTTGTTCGCAACCTCACCCCCGCCATCAACCGGAGGCGATCACATGGGCGCGCTTGCCCTTGCCTACGACGACGATTCCGACACCGTTCCCGCCACGGACGCGCCGAACGATCCCCTCCTGGCCGTCGCGGAGTCGGTTCTGGCCCAACTTGTTCCGGGTGCCGAACTCACCCAGCTCGGGCGCGGGGCCGTCTCCGCCGAGATTGGGTATCGCCGGCGGGCGTACTGGCACGTCCTCTGTTACCGGGGGCGCAGCCTTGAGACTGCCATCTGCACCAATTTCCGCGTCGAGGGGTTTCTCCAACTCGAGTGGGACGGCGGGGCGTGGGTCGTGCGCAGCCACAAGGTGGTCCGCCCATCCGATCTCCTTGCCGACGGTGCCGCCATGCTTGTCCCTCACCCCGGCGGCCTTCGCCTCACTGTAACGGCGCACCCGGAGCGATACGGCCTGTAAACCATCGCGACCAGCGTACGGGCATCCCGGGATGGGACCCTCAATGCGCCATGGACGGGGCCCAGGGAGGGACTATGCAGCTCTTTCACCACTACCAACCGATTGTCGACCTGGCTACCGGGGATGTCCTCGGGTACGAGGCATTGGCACGCTTCCCTGATGGCGACAGCAGCGAGCGCATCGCCGAGATCGGGGCATCCGGACCCCGCGCGCTACGCGCCTTCGATGCCTTCTCCGTGTACACGGCGGGTGCCGGTGCCCTGCCCTGGCTCGCGCCGGGGCAACGCCTCTTTCTCAATGTCACAGGAGCCACGGCCGACGCCATCGCCCACGGGCACGCGTGGCCCGCCGTGCCGGCGGGGCTGCGCGTGGTGTGGGAACTCCCGGAGGACCAGCCGGGCGTGACCGCCTGCCTCCGGCCCGCGGCCCTCTCGCGCCTCGTCCAGTCCGGCGCGGAGATCGCGCTCGACGACCTCGGCGAAGGCGTTGGGGACCTCCGCCGCATCGCTGAACTCGGTCACGCGGCCTGGTGGAAACTCGGCCGCGGGCTCGTGAATGGGGTTGCCCGGACTCCCCAGCGGCATCGCTGGCTCGCTTCCATTGTCCGCTTCGCTCCTCGGGTCATTGCAGATGGCGTTGAAGAGCCGGAAGACATCGCCGTGTTGCGGGGCGTCGGGGTGCGTTATGGCCAGGGGTTCGCTTTGGGCCGGCCCGCGCCGCCGCCGACCACACACGTCCAGCTCGGGGCCCTGAAGGGGGGTGGGGCACATCCTCTGAGGTCCATCCCGGCCGAGGCGCTGAAAGGGGGTGCATAGCGATGCTCCGGAAGGCATTCCGCACCTTCGGAGCCGTGGGTGCTAGCGTCGTCACCATGGCCATTCTGGCAGTGCCGGCCCTTGCCGACAGCGCCGCTCCTGTCGGTCCGTCCAGCATAGGGGGCGCCCTTAACGGGATCCAAAGCCTGCTCTACCACCTCGCGCTGCCAGCTGCCGGTGTGGGACTCGCCACCGGTGGCCTGTGGCACACGCTGGCTCATGAGCAGCAGGGGCAGATGGGGGCTAAGACGCTCATGAAGGGGAGCCTCGTCGGCGTCGGGGTCACTGTGCTGGCGACGGCGATCCTCTCGGCGTTCACCAACTCCCTGACCGGCGGTTAGAGACCGGATCCATGGGTGCGACGGGGGTGGCGCACAGGCGCTGCCCCCGTGCGGCACCGGGGGGGAGGGCTGCGCGGCTTGATTGACCTACTCCTTGCACCCTTCATCAAGAACATCATCCAAGGCATCCTAGCGGTGGTCGCTGCCATCCTGCACGCTACGGTGCTCCAGCCGTACACCTTCGCGTTCTCGACAGTACCCCAGCAAATCTGGACGGTCACCGACCACGTGGCACTTGCCGGGGCAGGGGTCCTGTTCTCCTGGGAAGCGATCAACTACATGTGGCACCCGTGGACTGGCTCGCAGAACGCGCCGTCCCGGCTGATCGGGCGGGCGGGGTTGGCGATCCTGCTGGCGCAATCGTCCTACTGGACACTGGGGTTGATGCTGCAGGTCAACAATGCCCTTGTGGCCGATCTTCTGGCCCAATTCGCCAACCTGGGCCAGTTCTCGGCGATCGACTCCATCGTGCAGGCGAACTACCTGCAGGTGTGGGTGCTGCTGATTACCGTCGCCTTCCTCGCCGGGGTCCTTGGAGTCGTATTCACATGGGCGATGCGGGTGGCGGAACTCATCCTGATGCTGGCGCTTGCCCCCATCGCGGCCATCCTCAGCATGACCGAGGCGTTCGGGGGCGCCTGGCGCTGGTTGGTCCGCGAATTCGCCGCCGCCGCCTTCAGCCAGAGCATGTGGGCGCTCACCCTGGTCTTGATGTTTTGGACGTTCTCGGGATCCGGCATCGTTGCCGCAACGGGGTCCGGTCTCATCGGCCAGCTCGGTGTCGCTGAGCGGCTCGTACTCAACTGCTTCGTGGGAGGGGCCTTCCTGATCCTCTCCTTCCGGGCACAGACTTGGCTCAAGGGCTTGCTCTTCCAGCGCTCTGGCATCTCGACTGGGGACCACGGGGCGCTGGAACTCGCGGCCGTGTACACAGCAGGCAAGATGGTTACTGGAGCCTGGGGCGCGCAGATCGGGCAGGGCCTCGGCCAGATGGGCATCGGGCGATTCAGCGAGGGATGGATGCGTGCTGAGGCGTCGCGCGGCGTCAAGAGCGCACAGATCGGGGCGGAGCCGCAGTTTGCCGTTCCGACCTCGATCGCCCGGTCGCAGGGGACCCAAGCAGCAATGGCGGACCCCGCCTCGCGCGGGGAGCACCAAGTAGCCGAGGCGGCTTCCCAGATCGCGTTGGCCTCCCCGCTTACTGCCGCTGCGCAAGCGACGCGCGGCGCGGCCACCAGGGACGCAAAACCCGTAGGGACCCACGACGCTTTGAATATGCTTGGGGGTCACGCTGGGGCACAGCGGATATTTCGGAGCATGTATCCCCCCAACCCATATACGGCGCAGGGCTCGGAGCCACCACCAAACCCGTTTACGGGGCGCACCGCGCAGCAGTTCCTGGAGTACGTTGGCGTTCCCCATCTCCCCGGAGAGACGAAGTACGGGGTGCCTGTGGGCGACCCCGAAGTCGTCGCTTATCAGGCGAACCGGGGCGAGAGCCCTGGACGAAATCCACCGGAAGGACGATAATGAGCACAGATGTTCGCTGCCTTGACTGCGGAGGGGGTTGATGAGCGTGAGCCTGGATAACGAAGACGGGGTGTGGCGTACTTCGTACTTCCCTGGTCCCGACGAGGTCTATCTGGGCTCTGACATCAACCACCCTCGTGCGGTCGATGTGGTTCCGGCGGATTGGCGGCCAAAACCGCTAACTGCGGCTGAGCAACAGGCAATGGACGCCTTTATCGCCGAGGCGAAGCGGCGCGGTCTGATGGAGGAGGTCCAAACGCCCTTCGGGCCACTGCCCCGGTTTGTGCGGCCTGTCAACCCCGGGACTGGACAGCGGCGCCGGTAGGGTCCGGGCTCCATTTTTTGCGTAATAGCCGCCGCTCGGGCACCCGCCCGGGCGGCGGCTTCTTTCTTTGTGGAGGTGACCTTCCTGCATGCGTGCGCCGCCTGTGCCGATCCCCCGCATGGATCCGCGCTCCCGGCCGATCGAGCCTTTCCTGCAACTCTCCACGGATGATCTGATCGCGGCTATGGTATTGCTGTTGCCCGCCGGCTTCCTCTACAGCCATCGAGACATGCTGGCGGCCGCCGTTACCGGCGCTGCCGGCGTGCTCGCCGCCATCCCCCTGATTCTCTTTCCGCCGGTCGACGGTCGGCGCGGATACGCCCGGGTGCTGGCGTGGGCCCTCTGGCTCTTTGACCCGCGCATCTTCTACGTGCACCTGCGCTCGCCCGGGCCCGTGGCCCAAATCTACGTCCGGGAGGTGTTGGTCGATGGCCGTCGGGGACGCCGGCGCCTTTTATCCGATCCGTCCACCCGGGGCGGGTGACACGCTCATCCAGGTCGGAGAGGCCGCGTGGGCCACCGTGATCGACTTCCCCCTGATTCCCGCCGGCAGCATGTCGTCCGTCGCCGCCACGAGTCTGCTGACCGCCTTCAGCCGCTTCCTCGTCGGGGCCTTCTCCACCCTGCCGCGTCTGGTGGCCCCCAAGCTCGTCGTGATCCAGCAACCGCTGCAACTTGCCCGGGTCGCCACCCGCTATCACCAGGCGGCGACCGACCTGGCCCCGACGGCGCCCGGCGCCTCGGACATCGCCTGGCAGTGGGCCGCCTACCTGCGGTCGTTGCAGGGCGTCAATCTCGCGACGCGGCGGGGTGCGGTCATCCTGACCGCCAGTCAGGCGCCCGCGGGTTTACGGGAGCGTGCGACCGGGCTCTTCAGCCGCCGGAGCAAAGAGCAACGGAAGGTCCTCAGCCACGAAGAGGCCTCCGGACTACTGCACGAGTCGGCGCGCCAGGTGATTGACGCGGGCAAGGATGCGGGCTTCGGGCTGACCCTATTGGTCGGCGAGGACCTGGCGACGTTCGTGTCCACCTGGACCCGGGGCGAGGCCCTCGGGGTGCGCGTTGAGGAGGCAATCTCCCTTGAAGTCTAAGTCTGATGTGATCGGCACCGTGCTCGAGGTGGGCAGCGCCGCACGTGGCGGGCGCGCGTGGGGCTGGACGCCGGCGGGTGTAGACCTGATGGAGCCCGACCTGCTGGTCGTCGGAGATAGGGCTGTCCAAGTGCGCGAGACGGTGGCCTGGCCCTCCTCCCTCCACCCCGGTTGGATCGCGGATACGCTGCTGCTTGCCGAGTCGGCCATCGTGCTGAATGTGGCGCCGGTACCGCCAGACCGGGTGCGCAAGGCCGTCAAGGACGCGCTGCCCTCCCTCCAATCGACCGTGCAAGAGGCGCAGCGGCGCAACATGGTGGACGCCGAACGCGAGCGCCAGATCCAGGACGCCCTGCAGCTCCTTGATGCGATCGCCAGCGGTATGGTCCGCCACTTCGACGTGCAGCTGTCCGCGATGTACTGGGCCGACACCAAGGACCGGGCCCGTGCCGCTGGTCGGACCGCCCAGCGCAGGGCCCGCGAACGCGGGGTGGAGTTGGCGGCGCTGCGACACTCCCAGAAGGACTCCTACCTCGGGGCGTTGCCGGCGGGCCGCCCGCTGATGCGGGGCCTCTTGCTCGACCAGCAGGCCCTCGCCGCGAACTTCCCCTTCGGTGATGAGAACCTGCTCGACGAGGGCGGGGTTCTGGTCGGGATGAATGAACGCACCGGCGGGCCGGTGCTGTGGAACCGCTGGCGTCCAGATGTCCAGCACCTGCTGGTCACCGCGGACACGAGTTTCGGCAAATCCTTCGGGGTGAAGGCCCTCACCTCTCAGGAGCGCGTGCTCGGGAGGCCCGTTCTGGTCCTGGACCCCTCGGCGAAGCGCGAATACCGCACCTTCATCCTCGCCATGGGCGGGGTATACCTGGACCTGCAACCGGCCGGGGTCGAACGAATCAACCCCTTCGCGATCTTCCCCGACGGCGATGCGCTGCGCCGTGGACTCCTCCCGGACCAGGCTGCCGGGCGGCCGGTTTCGGAGCGGATCGCGGCCGTGAAGCCGATTCTGGCGGCCCTGATCGGGGAGAGCCTGGAGACGGGCATGTTCGATGCCGTCGTTGAGGCGGCGGTGCAGCGTGCCTATCGCGAGGCTGGGTTCGGGGACTCCTGGGCAGGATGCTTTGATGCCGCCAAGAGCGCTTTGGGCGGGGTGGTGTGGGCGCCAAAGGCTGCCTGGCCTGTGCTCAGTGACATCCGCAAGATCCTCACTTCGGGCGAGGACGAGGAGGCGCCCCGGTACGCTCGCATGCTCGCGCCCTACTGCGCAGGGGGCAGTGCCGACCTGCTCGACGGACAGACCACGGTGGAACTCAACTCGCCGGTGGTCGGGATCGGTGTCAACGAACTCATCAGCGTCGGGGGGCGCTTCGCCCGGGCCGGCTACGCGGCCGTGATGGACTTCGCCACCCAACGCTTCCGGTCACTGCCGGAGCCGGAAAAGACTCTGACCGCTGACGAGTGCCACAACTTCCTCGCCGACCCGGCGATGGCGCGCTGGCTGGAACGCCAGCTGCGCGAAGCCCGCAAGCAGGGGACGGCCGTGACGGTTATCAGCCAGGGTGTCGGGGACTTCCTGACCAGCCCGGCCGGTCGGGCGATCTTCCAGAACACGAGCGCGAAGCTATACCTCCACCAACCCGCGGCGGACCTGGAGGAGGCCGCCCGGATCCTCGGCATGGACGCGTCGGTGCCGATCTTCCGCGGGTGATCTATCGCACGGAAGAATTAACCGATCTTCCGCGGGTGATCTATCGCACGGAAGAATTAATGCCAAGCACACATAGAAAAATCACCCAATAACCAACCAGGAACTGGCTGGCCAGCCCCGAACGCCTTCTTCATGGACACAGAGCGCGTGGAAAGTCGCATCCTTGGGGCCCTACCTTTACTGCTCCATATCTGTCGCGCCATCGGGTTGGCGGAGACCATCGATGAGATGGTCGAGTGGGATCCGACGCGCTGCCGCCTCTCTCCCGGCAAGCGTATCGAAGCCCTGGTCCTCAACATCCTGGCCGGCAGGACCCCGCTCTACCGGGTGGCTGAGTTTTACGAAGATACCGCCACCGGCGTGCTGTTCGGCGACGGCATTCTCCCGGAGCATCTCACCGACGACTGTCTGGCACGGGCCCTGGACAAGTTGGCGGAGAGTCAGCCGCGTGCCGTGTACAGCACCGTGGCGTTGCGCGCCTGCATCTTCGAAGGGATGGAACGGGAGTTCGGTCACTTCGATACCACCTCGATCTCGCTGTTCGGCGAGTACCCGGACCTCCGCCCGGAGGACATCCAATTGGTGCGGGGCTACAGCAAGGACGGGCATCCCGAACTGAAGCAACTGGTCCTGTCCCTGCTTTGCAACCGCCAGGGCATCCCGATCTGGGCGGAACCCCGAGACGGCAATTCGCACGACACCGAGGCCAACCGCGACGCCATCGATGACTTCTGCGGCGCCTTCTCGCCGGAGCGGCTCCGGGAGACGGCGTGGATCGCTGATTCCAAGTTGGTCACCGGACCCAACCTGGCCCGGATCGCGGAACTGGGCCTCCGCTTCCTCTCCCGTCTGCCCGAGAGTTTCACCGCCGCCGCCACCGCCAAGGCCGCCGCGCTCGACGGTGACCGGTGGGAGGATCTCGGCCAGATCGCGGCTGCGCCCCGGCTCGAGTCGGCGCGCTACCGGGCCTCCGAACAGAGCGTAGAGATCGAAGGGCGGACCTACCGCGCCGTCGTGGTTCAGTCCGACCACCTGGAGGCCCGCAAGCGGCACACGTTTGCCAAGCGGCTTGCCTCCCAGCGGGAGACGCTTCAGAAGGCACTCCAGGCCCTGAGTCGCCAACGGTTCCGCTGCGAGGCCGACGCGGAAGCCGCCGCCGGCGCTCTCCTGCAACGCGCGGACCGCGGTCCGTTCCCTCTGCAGGTGGACGTTTCGTCCGTGCTGCGCACCCTGCCCCTGGGGCACCGCGGCCGCCGGCGCAAGGACGAGCCGGTGGAGCAGGTAGAGGAGTTCGTGGTCAGCGGCACCATCGGCGAGCCCGACCCGGCGCAACTGGAGCGCGAACAGCGGTTGCAGGGCCTGTTCGTGCTCATCACCAACCTCGAGGACCGCGAGGCGTTCAGTGCCAAGAGGCTGTTGGAGGAATACCGCGACCAGGGTCTGGTGGAACAGCGCTTCGCCTTCATCAAGGACCCCAAGTTCGTGGACGGACTCTACCTGCACACCCCCCGCCGCCTGGAGGCCCTGGCCTACGTCATCGTCATGGCCTGCTTGGTATTCAGCGTGTTCGAACGGCGGGTGCGGCTGGCGCTGGCGGCTGCCAAACAGCGGATCCTACTCCCCGGCAAGAAGTGGTCGGCACGCCCGACGGGCAAGATGCTGCTCGACCTTGTACGGCGCATCACCGTGTGCCGGACCCCGTCGGGCCCGTGGCGCCTCTGTTCTCCGCCCAACATCACCCGCCGTGCCGAAGAAGTGGTGCGCCTTGCCGGCTTCAACTTCGAAGCCATCTACACCGGTGTTGCCACCAGTTCATCGCCCTGATGAAATTCCTGCATTTCTCCCGCCACCCGCGGAAGATGGGTCGGTGCTTCGCGAGGCCGCGCACCTCCCCCGTGGGCATGGAATCTTCTCAGTGGGCTCCCGGGTGCTGCAGGTAGCCATCACCGCGCCCGAGTCCCTGCATCCGCTCTTTCGCGCGGACACGCACCAGGAGGAGGCTGGGGGGATTGTGGCGGGCCTATGAGATCGTCGGCCTCCTGCTCGTCGGCGTTTTGGTCGCCGGCATCCGCATCGCCCAACTCTTCGACCCGGCCTTCAACGCCACCTGGTTCCTGCTCCCGCACCCGCCCTGGCGCTGGGTCCACCGTCCACCAGAGGTCTATCCCTGGCTTCCCCACCTCACGCAGCTCGCGACTGGCGCCGCCCTCCTCCTGGGGGCGGTCGCTGTTTTCTGGACCCTCTTCCGGCTCTATCGCCGGCAGGTCCAGTCCGGGCAGATGCGCAGCGTGCGCATCCTGCTCAGCCGCGACGACACTGCCCAGCCCCTGACCGTCGGCGCGCTGATGGACGCCTGGGCACAGACCGCCGAGAACCGCTACCTCGCGCGGCTGATGGGCAATGACCCGGTGGCCTTGGACATTGTGCGTGCGGCGGATGGCCGGCTGCTGCTGTACTTGCGCAGCACCGGGCGCACGGTGGATGCCCTCACCTCCCGGTTGCGGGCCACGTGGACGAACATCCGCACGTGCCCTGAAGCCGTGCCGGAGGTCGATGGCCCTATTGCCGTCTCGGTCACCCCACGCGTGCGCAACACGCTGACCCGCGGCTTCCGGACCTACCGGGACTACGCCCATTCCATCACTGAGAGCCTGCTCGCGGTGCTCGACGAGGCCAGCGGCCCTGCCCACGTGCAGATCGTGCTCTCGCCGCGCAGCGCCCGCTTCAACGCGCGGGCCGAG
This sequence comes from Bacillota bacterium, assembly GCA_021806565.1. Classification (GTDB taxonomy): domain Bacteria; phylum Bacillota; class Sulfobacillia; order RBS10-35; family JAJYVN01; genus JAJZXK01. The sequence goes on from JAJZXK010000029.1 coordinate 21,047, forward strand.
CGCGTCCAGCGCAGCTTTGAGCAGGAGGCCAAGGCCCGCGGGGTAGATGACCCCTCGGCGGCAGGCATGGGCATCGGGGAGACGGCGCAGCTGCAGGCCGTCGTAAAGACGGCCGGCAGGCAGTGGTGGCGCACAGAGATCCGCATGGTCACTCAGCACATCCCCACACTGCAGGCCCTGGTTGGTGCCCTGAACGAGGCCGCGGCCGAGAACTCCTGGGTCTACCACCGCGTGTGGCTGGCCCCGGTCCGCCGGCGCTTCGACGCCTGGCGGCGGTACGGCATGCCGGGGGTGTGGCCGCTGCTGGGAGCGACGTCGTTGCCAGGCGTGTTCCTGGCAACGCTCTGGCAGATCCCTTCGGCCCGCCTCCGCGTGTCGGGTCTGTTGCGGGAACAGACCAGGCGCGGGCCCGCGCTGCTCTCCATCCCGACCGTAGACTCCGCCGCCGGCCGGTGCGCCGGGGTCACCCCTGTGCGGGACGAGTCGGGGCGGACGATCCTCATACCGGCGGCCGACCTACGCTGGAACGCCCTCGCCACCGGCTCCCACGGTGCCGGCAAGTCCACCGTCCTGCAGCAGTTCTGGCGCTTCGCAGCAAATAACGCCTCCTGGGCCGGCGTGCTCATCGACCCGAAGGGTGCGCTGGCCGATAGCGCCCGAGCGATGGTGCCGCCAGGGCGGCCATGCGTCACCTGGCGCGTCGGCCACCCGAACGCGGCCTGGGGATATAACCCCTTCCTCGGTGCCACTGAGTGGGACCTGACAGTGGACCGGCTGCTGTCGGTGATGAAGCAGGCGTGGACCGACGGATCCATCATGGCCCGGTCGGAGGACATCCTGCGCCATGTGCTGGCCGCGATCTTCGACCTCGGGCAGCAGACTGAAGCCTTTATTGCCGCCCGGCGCCTCCTTGAGGAGCCGGGCGCCTGGAGCCAGGTCGCTGGGCGCCTTCGGGATCCCGACCTCCGGTCGTGGTTCACCCGGTGGGCAGCCGACTACCGCGAGGACCCGAAGTCGATCATCTCTGCCCTGGCGGCGCCACTGAACAAGCTCAGCGGCCTGACCTTCGGCGCGCGCCGCGCGGCCGCCACCAGTAGCCCGACGTCCCTCCACCTGGAGCGGATTCTGCGCGATCGGGGCTTGCTGATCGTCAACCTCGCCTCGGACGAGGTCGGCGAAGACAATGCGGCCCTCGTCGGCATCCTGCTCCTGGCCGGCTTATGGAACGCGCTGCGGGGCGCTGCGGCGGCCGAGGGTGGTGAGGTCCCGACGATGATCGTCTTAGACGAGACACACCGCTTCCTGGGAGAGACCTTCTTCCGGCTCATTGCCGAGGGCCGGTCGTCCGGTGCGGCCACCGCCATGGGCCTCCAATTCGTTGGCCAACTGCAGGACGAACGCGCCCAGGCCACCGTGCGCGAGCTCGTCCAGCACCGCTTCGTCTTTCGCAGCCAGAATGTCGAAGAGGCGGCGGCGGAAGCCCAGCTCATGGCTCGCATCTATGCCAACATGATCTCTCCGGATCAGGAACTCCAAGACACCCTCGCATTCACACCCGACGACATCTTCAACCTTCCCAACTATCGCGCCATCACCCGGGTCCTGGTTGGGGGCAAGCCCCAGACAGCCTTTCTCGGGCAGACCATCCCCGTGGATCTCAGTGGGAAGTCGGTTCCCTGGGGGACCTGCCCCGAGGGCTGGCTGTACCGCGCGCCTTCCCCTTCCCCTTCCCCTTCCCTCTCCCGCGAGTCGCTGCACGTTGCCGCGGCCGCCGAGGAGGATGGGCCAGTGGAGCTTGCCCTCCTCCCTCCCATTTCGCGAGAAATAGCCCCGACCGCCCCGGAGGTACCCCCTGTGGCAGCCGAGACGGACGGCGAGGCTGCCACTCCCCTGAGTCGCCCCAGTGATGCTGAGACCGCAGACCCCTCCCCCGCGCCCGTGGCGGTGGATCCACCCCCCACGCCGGCGGCCGGGCCGGGGATCCCGGCCGCGGACGTGGCCCGTATCGAGAAGCTGTTCGGTAAGCCGGCCACCGACGCCGCGCTCGCCGAGCTGCGCCGGCAGCCGCCCGGCAGCGTCCGCAGCCCGGCCGGCTTTGTGTACAAGGTCGCCGAGCGTCGGCACCAGAAGGAGGCCGCAGCACGATGATCGTCGCTGTCGACACTGGATACGGCTACACCAAGGCCCTCGCGCACAATGGTGGCCGGGCCTGCTTCCCGTCAGTGATCGCCACAGATGTGGGCACGGGGGAACTTGTCCAGGCGGTGGGCGGTGCGGGCCCAGGCTACCGGTTAACGATCGTGCCCGCGCAGGGTCCGGCGGAGCGCCTGCTCGTCGGGGATTCAGCGATCCTCGCGGGGGGTGTCCGCTCCTGGGATTCGACCGCCGCCGCGCGCCGGGACTATGGGCGGTTGGTGCTCGCCGCCGTCGCTATCCTCGGCGTTCCGGATCCGGGCGGTGTGCAGGTCGACCTAGCGGTCGGCCTGCCGCTGGCAGCCTACCTGCAACGGGAGGAGCGCCGCGCGCTACGGCAGCAGCTCCTCGGGCTGCGGGCACGCTGCCATGTCGCCGGCAAGGAACCAGGGACGATGGAGGTGCGCTCTGTCCGGGTCTTTGCCCAGGCGGTTGGTGCCTACGTGCTGGCGGCCGCCGCCGATCCCATGGCCGTCGCCGGTACGGTGGGGCTCATCGACGTCGGCTTTCGCACGACCGACTACCTGTTGCTGCAGCAGACCAAGGGCGGGGCTCTTCCCGACGAGGCGCGCAGCGGATCCGTGGATACCGGGGTCGGGCTGGTATACGAAGCGGTGGCTCGGGACATCGGTGGGCAGGCGGGCGTGATGGTGCCTCCGGGAATGGTGGAGGGGGCTCTCACGGCCAGTGGCACCCTGACCGTTCGGGGCAAGGTCTACGACGTGCGTGGGATGTTCGAGGCCGAGGCCGGCACCGTCGCGGACCGGATCGCCGACCAGGTGCGGCGCGCCTGGGGGGACCGGATGGACTTTCTTAGCGCCGTCCTGCTTGCCGGGGGCGGGGGTGCGGCTACCTTCCCCTACCTGCGTGCCTTCCATCCGACCACGCGGCTGATGGAGGATGCGTTCTTCGCGAACGCTTCGGGCTTCCTGGCGTTGGCGCGCTCGGCCGTGGCCGTGTAGGACAGGGCTTGTGCTTACGGCCCCAAGGGCTCCGAGCAATCCAATGCCCTCACTTGTAGGCCGTCCTGCGCCTGCCCTGTAGGACAGCCCCTTGGGCTTGGGCGCGTTGGTCTAGGAGGATGTTCGCTGGCTGTTTTGTAGGACAGACAGCGCCCTCCTCGCCCCGGGCCGCCTACCGCGGCCGTCGCAAGGCCCTCGTTTTCCGGTGGCACTGTAGGACACGGTTGCCGCCTACAGGCCCAATCCCTCTGGCCACTTGGCGCCTGGTTTTGTAGGCCGCGCCGGAGGCGGTGTTGTAGGACGGCCTCTAGGGCTTGTGCGCCTTGGCCTGCATGGTCCCCGCCCGTCTGGTTTGTAGGACAGCCCGGAATCTTCCCATTGCGGAGTGACCTACATTGGCCGACCAAGTTGCTTCTCTTCCCTTGAGCCCCAAGGTCGGAGACCGACCTACACCTTTGCGTATCCGGCTCGACGCCGAGACGGCCGAGGCCCTGCGCCAGCTTTGCGAACGTGAGGGCTGCAAGCCCTCGGAGGCCGTGCGGCGGGCGATCCGGGCCCGGGCCACCGGTGACCGGGCGCTGCTCCTGGAGATCCTTGCGGCGGTGCGAGCCCAGCCGGCGGCGGATTCACCGACCGGCCCCGCCGTGGCTGCGCCCGAGCCTGAGCCGGAGAGCCCTGCCGGCCCACTTGCCGGGATCCTGAGTTGGTCGGCGCGGATCGATGAGGAGGACTGATCTTGCACAAACCGACGGGAGCGGTTGCCCTGGCCGCATACTGGCGGCCGGCGACCTGGGACGAGACGCCTGAACCGCCCGAACGCGATGCGCGCCGGGTCTATGCGGGATGGCGCCCAGGCACGCACGGGGAGCGGGACCCCGGCTTTGCCCTCCAGGAGCGCGACCTCGACGTCCTCAGCCGCCTTTGGGCCACCGGTGGCCTCCTCTCCGACCACATCCAGGCCCTGTACTTCCCGGACTTGGTAGGCCCGTCCGTTGTGCATCGCCGCCTACGGCGGCTGTATGAAGTGGGCCTGGTCCGCCGGTACCGGCCGCAGCTCCGTAAGGGGATGGGCTCCAGTTGCTACCTGTTTACGCTGACCAAACTCGGCTACGAGGTGCTGCGCGTGGCCCAGCCCGTCTGGTGGACCACGCGCTGGCCGAACGCGAAGTGGGACCGGCGGCAACAGGAGCGGGAACCGGGCCTCGACCTGCTCATGCACTCCCTGGTCGTAGCCGAGATCGGGACGTGGGCTGAGGCCCGCCTCGGACGCGAGTGGATCCATGAGAGCGAACCAGCGAGCGTCATCAGCGCAGGCAAGGTGGCCGTGGGCAACCGCACCAAGGAGGTGACCTTCAGGCCGGACGCGATCCTTGCGGCCCAGGACGGTGGCGTCGATTGGTACCTGGAACTTGAACGAAGCGCTTACCTGCCTCACTGGCGCCAGAAAGCGGAGCGTTGGGAGCGCTGGAGCCGGCAGTATGCGCTCGGCCGGGCGCCGGCGGCGATCGTCGTCGCCGGTTACCTCCAGGACTCCCCGCAGCGCCGCGAGCGCAGCGTCCTGCCGCTGTTGCGCACGCTTCCCGCCGAGCTGCTGAAATTGGTGTACGTGCTCGATCTGGCCGAATGGGATCCGCGCCTCGGGGAGCCGCAGATTGTGCCTGGTGGCGAGTTGAAGGGCAGAAGCGCCTGAAAGGCCATGCGTTTCCTTGGTTGCCTTCTTCCTGGATTGCCCGGTTCCCTGGTTGTCCGGGCCCTGGTTGTCCGAACTAACTGACTCGGACGGCAGAAAGCGACAGCCTGGAACCGGACAACTAGGAACCGGACAACTAGGAACCGGGCGGAGCCGAAGCCGGAGCAGGGAGCCCGCCCACCGCCCCGCCGCCCCTGGGCGGCAAGCCCTACCACACCCCCCACACCCCCGTACGCCTCGAGGAAGTGTCTCTCCCCTCTTCGCCTACGGCTCGATGGGAGAGACACTTCCTCGACCGCCCACCTACCTAACGGTAGGTTGGCTGGCTACGGTGGTGGGTGGCTGTTGGTAGTTCTTGCCTTGGGGCGGCGGGGCGGTGGGCGGGCGAGACACTTCGTGGTCCTCAGGTAACTGATCTGGTGTGAGGAGAGCACCAGTTGAAAGAGAGACAGAGACAGAGAGAGAGAGAGAGAGAGAGGGAGGGAGGGAAGGAACCGGAGCCGGAGCCGAAGCCGGAGCAAGAGACAGACGCCCCATCCCTGCACCCTTCCCCTTCCGGGAAGGGCCGGGCAAGTCAGAGGTGAGAAGGGACCGATCTGCATGGCGGAAGCAGCACGGCTCTGGGTGGTGGGTCCGTGCCAAGACTGGGTTGTTTCTGCAGTAGTGGACCATGGGCTACGAGTGCGATGGGTACCGGCGATGGGGAGAGCGGTCGCAGATCCCCAGGTGGGGCAGGCGGGTGTTGCGGTCCTGGACGATGAGGACTCCCTACTCACAGGGGCAGGGACACTTGCCCAACTCGCCCCGGTCTGGTGCTGCCTCCTCAACGCCCCGGGCTGGGGTGGCCAACGGTTCCAACGGGCGGCAGCCGCAAGTATCGGGTCCTTCCCTCGCTCGCGGCTGGTACCCCTGCCCGAGGGGCCTTGGGCCGCCAGGGCTCGGGCAGCCAACCTGTACACCAGGGAGGCGCTGGCCGAGGTCCTCGCGGTGCTCGGCGTGGTTCAGGGGCTCGGCGCTGGCGCCACCGCAGGCGTGGCGGCCAGCGCCGGACGGGGTTGAGCCACATGCCGGAGACGTCTCCGAACTCCGGGGGCAAGCTGCTGCTCGCGGTGTGTGGCCTCATCCTCGGGGCCTTTTCTCTTCTCTTGGTCGCTGTCATTGGTCTTCTGAGTACCGCTGCCCCCTCGGGCGCCCCGGCCCTTGGCCGGGTCGCCCTTTGGCTGCCGCTGGTCCATGCCGTGGCCACCCCCGCCGGGGTGCCCGACGCGCTGGAACTCGGTCTCATCTCTCAGGAGTCGGGTGGCGACTATCTTTCCACGTTGGAGAACACCAACGGCACGACAGACGCCGGTCTCGGGCAGATCAACTCCGGGCCGCATCCGGGCAACGGACACTGGGCCGCGCTCGGGCTCCTTTCGGATCCCTACGACCCAGCCCGTAACGTCGCCGCCAGCGTCCAGATTCTCGCGGCGGACATCCATGGGAACGGCGGCGACGTCTCGGCGGGTCTCTACGCCTACAACGGCCGCACTGCGGCCAACGGTGAGCGCTACGACCCGCAATACGCCCCGGCCGTGCTTACAGCCGCGCAGGAGATCGACACCGCGGCCGAGCTGGCGCTCTGGCCGGTCGCTGGTCATACGGCCGCACGCGGCAGGGACACCTGGCTCGCGCCGGCTTCGGCCGGTGCCGGCCTCGCCTACGTCATCGTTGCTGGCGCTGCTCCCGTTGGCGATCCAGTGACCTTCGGCGGCCAGCGATGGATGCCCCTGGCCTTGCCCGGTGGTCTGACTGCGTCCGTCGGGGGGGCGGCCGTCACCGTCCGGCCCTCTACCGAGGCCCCCAGTGACTTGCGTGGGCTGATGCCGCCAGGGGCGGCCTACTGGTGGCTGCTCGCCCCCATCACGGCCTCGCCTACTTCCGTCTCCGTTGCCGCGACCTGGGACCCGGGCCCTGCGGGCCCGGCCGGATCCGGTCCCCACGCCAGCGCGGCCATCACGCTCCAGCAGGAGGGTGCCTAACCCGAAGTTTGGCGCCTCAGAGTGCGGCAGGCCATGAGTGTCAAGGGCTGCTCTGAATTCAGGCTGGCGCCTTCTGTCTACGGGCTCGGGTGAGGTTGGCGCCGACGGCCTGGAGCACGTCTTCCTGGAAGGGGGTCGGCGTGGTCACGATGGTGAAGGCCGGGGTCTCCGGTCGGTTGGGGAGCCGCATCGTGTTGGCGGCGATGGTGCCAAGGTCGGCCAACAGCGTGGTGAAGCTGTGGACCGGCCGCCCGTCTGGGGTGCGCTGCGTGCTCGCCTTGGCGTCGGCCTCAGGGGAGCGCTGGGCGGGCGCCACCGGGGAGCCGTCGGCGTGGGTCCCGGGATGCTCATCGGCGAACAGGAACGGCGCCCACGCCTGGCGCAGGTGCCACTCCACGTAGTAGGCCAGCATGCAGAGCAAGAAGTGTGCGCGGACACGGTCGGCCGTCCAGTGGTGGATGGGGCGGACGCGGAGATCGTCCGATTTGAGCGTTCGGAAGACCCGTTCCACCTTGGAGAGTTGCTTGTAGCTGAGTACCACCTGGTTGGCAGGGAGGGCTTCAGCCGGCAGGCTGGTCCGGACCACATAGATTCCGTCCAGGGCGGCCTCTCGTGTCATCGTGTCGTCACGGCGCTTGTAGCTGAAGGTCCGGGGGCCAATGGTGCAGTCGAAGTGCTTGGCGACCTTGTAGCGGTTCTTGATGCGGCCCAGAGCCTCGGCAATCTTCTCCGGTTGGGCGAGGCGGCCGTTGCTCACCCGTTTATGCAGTCGCGCCAGGTCCGCTTCGGTGGCCTTGAGCAACTCTTGGCGATGGTGGGCACGTTCGGCGGCCAGAAGGGGGTTACGGCAGACCACCAACCGTTCCCCGGGAAACTGCGGCGAGACAATCTCGGCCAGGTTCCGTTCGTCGAACATGGACGGGGCGATGCATCTGGCCTCGGCCAGGGCCTGGATCTCCTTGGCCCGCAACGCGCTCACCCAGTCAATTCCCTCGATCTTGCGGAATTCCTCGATGCGTGCGCTGGTCAACATGCCGCGATCGCCGACCAGGACGACCCGTCCGAGACGAAAGCGCCCTTGGAGCTTTTGGACCTGCGTGGCGACGGTCTTGGGGTCCCCGATGTTGCCGGCAAAGACCTCTATCGCCACCGGGCGACCCTCAAGGTCCGTCAGGACGCCGTAGTTCACTTGGCGTTTGCCCCGCTTGCGATCCCGGCTGTACCCGTACGCGGCCAACGGGCAGTGGCTGCCCTCCACGTAACTGGAGCTGAGATCGTAAAGCACCATGCTGCCCTCCTGCAGATGGCGCCGGGCCAGGCCCTTCTCGATCCGCTCCTGCTGCTCCAACAGCCAATCCAACGCCTTGTAGACGTCTTCCATGCGGGCGTCGGCCACCGCTGATTCATCGGCAAGGGTGGTCGTCTGCCACCAGCGGGTGGTGGCCAGTTTAGTCAACGGCCGCACGACGCGCGCGGTCACCAAGGCCAAGACCAGATCACGGTGGCTGGAGGGCTCTGGCGCAATGAGCTTGGCCAAGCCGAGGCGATCGATCATGGCCTGAACCGCCGCCACGTGGCCGTGAGCGCGCGTGGCGACGCACTGCAGTCCCTCTTCTTGGGGCACGTAGTCATGGCCGCGGAGGACGTCCCTCAGGATGGCGATGGCGTCGGTGGGGAGTGCGGACAGGTTGGCGATGGTCTGCTGTTTCACCTTGCCGCCTTCCCGGTAGGTGCGCCGGAGGAGGAAGGTGGTGTAGACGCGGTCCTTGTATCGGCTCTTGATCTCTGCCACGTATAGCCCTGTGAGTTTCTGCCCCATTGTCGAAGCATACACCCTGCGCGCCCCACTCGCAAGGGGTGTTGCGCATATTCACTGTCTACGTTGTGCGCGGTCTATGCCGAGAATTCCCCGTCAATTGGCCCTTCCGACCATGACTGGCCGCCAAACTTCGGCCTAACCATGCCCAGCGCGGAGGTCGGGATCCGATGCCCGCTCTGTCACGCCCGGCTGGTCCCCACCGCGCGGGGCTGGCGGTGCGCCCGCTGGGCTCCGTCCCTCGGCCGGTGCAAGTTCAGCGTTTACCGCCACATGGTCAACCGCCCACTCGGCGAGGAGGACGTACGCCTGCTTTGCGAGACAGGCGTCCTCCCCTGGCCGCACACCGACGGCCGACCGGGCTGGTATGTCCTCGACAAGTCCCATGCGGATGGTTGTCGGTTTACCGAGAAGGACCCCGCCACGCCCCGGGCGCGGAGCCTGTTTGACGCAGAAAGGAGCGCTTCTGGTCATGCCTGACGATGTGGTGCTGATCGGGCTACCGACGGAAGTCGAGTCCCAGGTGCGGTTCCATCTTTCCGGTCGGCGCCTGACCGTGTTCGCGGCCCTCCCGACTGAGGCCGCCGCTGTCTTGGTCTGGGTAGCGACCCCGGATACGTGGCGCGAGGCCCTGGCCTGGGCGCGGGGAGGGCCGAGGGTTGCGCGAAAGATTGCCTTGGTCGCGCACGACTGTCTCTTGGACCCATTCACAGCGGCGGCCGCGCGGGAAGCCGGGCTGGAGGCGTGGGTTCCCCTGACGCCCGAAGACCTGCCCTTTCTGCTGCGCGAGGAACGGCACTTTTGGCAGCCGCGCAGCGCCGTCGCGGATCCGGATCCGGATGCGGCCGTGCCGGCCGAGCGGGTGATCGAACGGGAGGTTGAGCGTCGGGTCGCGATTGGCACGCACCCGGTGCTGGTCTCGGTTTGCGGTGTGGGCGTCGGCGTCGGTGCGACGACCATTGCCTGCGCCCTTGCCTCGTACACCGCACGCCAAGGGTACCCGACGGCGCTGGTCGAGATCGGTGGTCGTGGGCTGTCGGCCGTTGCGGAGCCGGGCCAGTGGGGGCCGAAGTTGCAGGCGTTCCCGGACCAGGCGGATGTGCATGCGGTAGTCCGGATGCGGGAGTATCCGTACATCGTGGTGGATGCGGGCCAGGTGTCGGGCGCGGCCGAGACCGTTGGGCTGCCCGAGCTGGGCGTGCCGGCGGACCTGACGGTGCTCGTGCTGCCGGGGGCCCGGTGGCGCTATAAGACGGTCTACGACTTCTTTGCGCGGTGGCCGCAGCAGACCGAGTTGCCCGCCTGGTGTCTGCTCAACGGGGTCAACGACCAGACGCGGCAGCAGGCGGCGTATCTGGTGCAGTCCGTGTGCACCAAGCGGGGCGTGAGCTTGGAGGGCATGGAGACGTTTCCGCTGTTGCCGGAGCCGTGGGAGATGCCGCCGGGGGCGGGCAAGCCGAACCCGGCTCTGGACAGGGTCGCCGGGGTGCTGTTGCGGCGCGTTCTGCCGGATCCGAGTCCGAGGCGCGGGCCCTGGCCGGCGTTCGCGGGATTTCGCGTGAAATAGGCGAAGCCAGCGGGCACCGTGTTGAGGGCTTGTTGCGGAGGGGGCGGCGCCTTGCCAGCTCGGTCTCGTGATATCGAAGAGGCCCTGAAAGAGTTGGAGCGCGAGTTCGACAAGACCTGGGATATGGCGGGTCAGTTGTTTGCTCGCGTGAACGGGCTCTGCATGAACGAGGCCAAGGAACTGTTGGCCGGTCACTACGGGGAGGCTGAGAGGGCCGCTGCTCAGGTAGAGGCGTTCCTCCGTGCGATCGACCATGTGGGCAGGGTTCTTGGGGGCCTGAAGACCTTGCGCAAGATCAGTCTGAGGCACTCGGAGTCCGGCGAAGAAGACGAGGAGAAGTAGGACGGGTGGTTGGGCGCCTTCGCCGGCTCCGCCGGCTATCCGCCACCCGCTGGCGCCGGCCGAGCCTGTAGTCTCGGCTTCGGCGCCTGGCGCTTCGCGCCACCGCGGGTACCCGGCGGGGCGCGGGCTGGACGGCGCGAGACCGCCGCCCAGCCCCAGGGGTCAGTGGTGCCGCGAGAGTACAGCGAGTAGGAACACGATCAGCCGCCAATCGACCTCAAACTTCAGGGACGTGCCGATCCACCTCCGGGATCAGCATTGTCGGTCGGCAGACTTCCCCCTCGGGCTGCCCGTGTCAATCGAAAAGGGGGCCGGGTTGATCATCGAGAAGGGGGCCAGGGCACGTCAGTTCGGTTCCGGGTCCGGGCGGGGGTCCGGAGGGGGCCGGCAGGCCCCCTGACGCCCACCGATGGCGCGGGTGGTCCGCGGCACTGCCGAATCCGCACCGGGGCGCCGGGGTCTCCTGAGTCCGAGGGAGCTTGAGCGACCAAGTCGGCCAGGGGGTCCGGGGGACGGCACGTCCCCCGCCCTGTTCGCCGGTCACGGGGGGCTGCGGCTGGGGCGGATCTTGCGGGGGAGGGAGGCCTGCGGCGAACGGGCCGCCGGCGCGGGGGCGGCCATCAGGCGTCGCCGCCGGGGGTGGGTTGGTTGGAGCCCACATCTCTGCCACGAGGGGATCGAACGTAGGGCGGCCGCCCGCCTCTTGCCCAGCGGTCAGCACTCTGGTGGCGGTCTACCGCCTCGATGGCGGCCGTCACACGTGAGCGTGTGGCCCCCCTGGCACCGTTGGCCAGCAGGCGTTCGCCCTCGGCTGCCACCAGGCGCACCAGCCAGTCCGCCCGGCTGTCAACGGACCACGGGGCGGTAACGGGATCTGCCGCGCGGACCGCCTCCATCAGTTCCAGTTCCTCTGGGCTCAGGCGCAGTTGCCAGTTGTGCCGTCTGACGCCCGCTGCCGCAGCCATCTCCTCACCTCCAGGTATGCATGCATTGCCGCGAGGCCGGAGCGCCCCGATTAGGCCTCGTTCCTGGACCGGTCCGCGGCAACCGCCCGGCGCTTGCTCTCCTGACGGCGGTAGCTCTCGCCGTTGCAGAGCAAGACGTGAGAGCGGTGCGTCAACCGGTCCAGCAGTGCCACCGTGAGGGTCTCGTCGCCAAAGACCTGGGTCCACTGGGCAAACGGCAGGTTGGTGGTCAGGGCCGTCGACCGCGTCTCGTAGCGCTCCCCGAAGAACGTGAACAGCATCTGCGCCGCCTCCTGATTCAGAGGAAGGTAGCCCAGTTCGTCTACCAGAACCAGATCGAAGGCCGCATACTGCCGCAACACCTTAGGCACGCGCAACTCGGCGCGGGCCAACAGCAGTTCATTGACCAGCGTAGCGGCGGTGACGAATCGCACGCGGTAGCCCTTCTGGATGGCCGCCATGCCGAGACCCAAGAGCAAGTGCGTCTTGCCCGTTCCCGAGTTGCCCACAAACAGCACCGTCTCATGCGCGGCGACGAAGTGGCCAGTCGCCAGTTCCTCCACCTGCGTCTTGGAGACCGAGGGGATGGCGGCAAAGTTGAAGCTGGCCAGCTCCTTCACCACGGGGAAGCGCGCCGCCCGCAGGTTGCGCTCGTAGCGGTGCAACTCCCGGGAGTCCATCTCCTCCTGCAGGCAGGCGTCCAGGAACTCCAGGCCCGGCTCGCCCACCCCCAACTCATCGGCCAGGTCACGGTACCGCTCCAGCGCGCCTGGCAGCCGCAGCGCGCGCAGCCGCGCGTCAATACGCCCACGCACCGCCTCGTCACTCATCTTCATCACCAACCGCAGCGGTGGCCTCGGTCAACCAGGCGTAGTCCTCCGCGTGGGGGGCTTCCACGACGGTCTCCGGCCACCGGCTCAGCTGAGCGGCCGCCAGTTCCTCGGGCGTCTGCCCGGGCTCGTCCATGTGCAGCACCGCCTGGACGCTCTCTAGATCGTAGGCCCGGTGGCGGCTGGCCGTCGCCAGGGCTGTGATCATCCGCTCCAGCCCCACCTCGTCGGCCAGGCGCAGGATATCGACCAACTCCCGGTAGTCCTCCGGCCGCGCCGCCAGGAACTCATCGCGGTACCGGGCGATCGCCGGCGGACCCTGGCTGATCACCGCGGCGTGCGTCACCGCCCGTGGCTTGCGCTCGAGCACGGGCAGGTAGTGGGCCAGTTGCATTGAGCACCGCCCACTGGGCACCCGCTCATGCACTGCCACGGCGCGGCCCTGCTCGCTCAGTTCGACCCGGTCCCAGAACACCCGCAGCAACAGGCTCTTGCCCGCGAACTGCATCGGCACCGAATAGTGCGCGCCCTCCCAGGAGATCAACAGCAGCTTGTTCACCCGCACGAACCGTGCGCGGCAGGCTGGGAAGGGGTGGCGCGGTAGCGCCCCGAGGTGACCGCGCTCCTCCTCCCACAAATCGGCAATCAGTGGCTCCCCAGGTCGGCGGGGGCGTTGCTCGCACGCCAGGCAGCGCCGCAGCAACTCTTCATTGAGTTCAGCCAGTGAGTCGGCCTCGGGCACCGGGCTAAACAGGTTGCGCTGCGCCCACTTGACCGAGTTCTCGACGCCACCCTTCTCATTGCCTCGGCCAGGGTTGCAGAACACCGCCTCAAAGCCGTAGTGCGCCTGCAGGGCCTTGAACGCGGGGGTCTGCAGGCGCCGACCTCCGCCAAGGATGTTGGTCACGATCGTGGTCGGATTGTCATACATCACCCGATGCGGCACGCCGCCAAACACGCTGAAGGACTCCGCCGTCCCGTCCAGCACCGCCTCCATCTTCTCGTGCGGATAGACCTTGGCGAACCGCCTGCCGGAATACATCAGCACACTGGCGTAGAAGGGCAGCGTCTGCCTCTCGCCTGCCAGCACCACCATGGCATGCCCGAAGTCCGCCTCGGCCATCGCCCCAGGCGCAAACGCCAACGGGACGAACGCCTCGCGGTGCGCGTCACGGTGATGGCGCACGAAACGTCGCACCGTCACCTCCGACACGTCCACTTGGTCGCCATACTCCTGGACCAGGTCCTGGTACAGCTTCCGTGCCGTCCGCCGCTGCTTGCGTGGCGCCTTGGCGTCTTGCGCCATCCACTCTTCCAGGGTCGCCTTCCACCGGTCCAACTTGGGCGCGGCCCGTCCCTGCCCGGTCCGCATCCGCGGCTCCTCGGGCACCACATAGTCCTCTGCCGTGTACTTGTCCACCGTCTTGCGGCTCATGCTCAGTAGCCGGGCGATCTCCCGTTTGGATACGCCACGGGCGTACAGCGCTCTGATAGCCTGAATGTCGGGCACGTCGTGCATCTCCTGCCTCCTGTCAGCTGTGGTTGGCCTTTCCACCAGCCGACAGGTCGTTCTCGGAGAACTCACGTGCCCCTTTTTCCCCTAGGCCACCCTCGGGGTGGCCCCCTTTTCGATGATCACGTGGCCCCCTTCTGGAGTATCACGAGCACCTCATCCGTACCTTTGGTCGAGGACC
>JAJZXK010000155.1 GCA_021806565.1 Bacillota bacterium
CGGACACTGCCGCCGATCGCCTACGTCCCCACCTGGCTCGCATCAGCCGTCAAACCGCCCTGCGCGAGATCCTGCAACTCCTTTGGAGGGATGAGTCGTGTTCACCGCCTTCTTCGGACTGATCCGCCAGCCGTTCACCACCGAGATCCCCGCCGAAGCCCTCTTCCGCTCACCCCCCCTGGAAGCTTACCGTTCCCACGAAAATAGCTGCTGAACCACTACATATAGGGCGCGCCGAGGGCGGTACCTACTACGCTAGCCACCGTCTGCCCCGGGTGCCGCGGCGGCGTTTTCATAGTCATCGGCGACCGTCCCCCCGGCCATGGGGATTTTCCCATAAGCCGAGATGTCGAAGAATGTCAATCAGTTGAAGGGTTATTTCCAGGATATTCCTCGAGATTTGGCAGGCTTGTGTCCAACTACCCCCGTATGGTCGTGGCGTTGGGATAAACCTTCCTGTGGACGCTGCGGGAGTTGCTGCGGCCGACCGCTTACACCGCATCGAGTGCCCACCCCGTGGTTCACCCTCCAGAACGTGAACGCCTGTTATGGGTAACGGTAAGCCCAAAGGGGGGTGATGCCGCAGGGGCCGGTCCCAGGGTGATCGCCCCATTTCGGGAGGGGTGGGTCATTTCCCAACCGGCTCCAGTGGGTCGAATGTAATCCGGCCTTGACACACTGCGCCGACAGTCGGATCTGCAGAGGGATCGCCACTGGGACGCGCCGCCGATCCAGGTGCCTCGGCCACTGCGGACTGCGGAGGAGTTGGCTATACGGGCATAGGCTCGCTGACCATCGCCCAGGGCGTTGCATCAGGATACGCTTGCCGCCGAACGAACGGTGATAGCCGAAACGGCGGATCTTGCATTGACCGCGGGCCGGGATTGCCCGCCCATGGGCCTAAGCGCCCGGCGGTTTGCGGGCGCCTCATCCGGCCGGCAGCGCATAGCGTCGTGTGGTTTCGGTGCGCAACCGCCGCCGCGCCTGCCGGGCCTCCACTTGCGCCAATCCGACGCCGCCACTGGCGGCTGAACAAACGGAACAACACCCCGGGCCCACCCTGTGGGACGAAGACCGGAAGAGCAATCCCATGCCCCCGCGTGCCCCGCCAGCGGATCGACCGTCGCGTGAGCTGTCACCGTCGGTAACGCGTCATAGTTGTATGCCTCGTTCTTTGAGCGGTTCCGCCGGCCGTTGCTAGACTTGAAAGGCGGCTTGGCTTCTCTGATCCCTGGCGTGTCCGAGGGAGGGGAAGATCCTGTCCAGTCTACGCGAAGTGGCGCGTCACGCCTCCGTCTCCTTGGGTACCGCATCGGCCGTATACACCGGCAGTCGCAGCGTCTCGGCGCCAGCGCGGAGCAAGGTCCTCGCAGCCGCGAGCGCCCTCGATTATGAAGCCCGACCGCGCGCCTGCGCCCGAGCAGGTACCGTGGTGCTCATCTCCCATGGCGAATCCCTGAGCGCGGTGCTGGCGCACGAGCACGACGGCGACATCGCGCAGGGAATCCTTGACGCCTGCGAGTTGAGCCGCCGCCACGTCACCTACGCCCAGATCACCGGAGAAAACGCCGCCAGCATCCTGATTCGGGAGCGAAGCCGGGCCCGAAGGGCGTTCCTTTTTCTCAACGTCGCCCCTGCGTGGACCCACGAGGCGTTGCGCCATCGACGGACCGGACAGATACCCGTCATCCTAGGGGATAAAGGGTTGGCCCATCGCTACGACTCGGTCGTATCCGACGATGTCTCCTCCATGCAATCGGTCGCGGCGCGGCTGGTCTCCGAAGGAGAGCAGCGTTTTGTCGTTCTGCGCGGGCCGCAGGAGTATACCGCCTTCCGGGATCGCTACACGACGGCAACCGCGACCCTGGCGCAACTCCTGCGGAGCCCGCACAGGCTCAAGTCGGTGGACTGCAGAGACGGCTTCGCTGCCGGCGAGGCCAGCGCGGCCACGGTAGTCAACCGCTGCGGTGCTTGGCATGCCGCCATCCTGGCGGCGCACGACATGCAGGCGCTCGGCCTGATCTCAGGCTTGCGGCAACTCGGCGTATCGGTACCGCACGACCTCTCCGTCATAGGCTGGGACGACATCCCTTCGGTCAGGGAATGCACACCGTCCCTGACCACCGTCCACGTCCCGCGGCGGCTGTTGGGGCGCGTGGCCGCGCAGTTGGCCGCCGATCGCCTCCTGCAAACGGACGGCGAACCGAATGCCCCGGTAACGCTCACCGTCACCTGCACCTTCGCCGAGCGCGGCAGCACGCGCCCCCGGATGCGCGCGCACGGCAGAGCGACAGCGGTCCGCACACCGCCCCCAACACCGCCAAGTTTGCCCCGGAAGAAGGGCTGATGCGGGTGGCGCACAGGCAGCAGCCATTCTCCGCAACCGGCAATCCTGTAGTGGCGGACAGCCGAGGACGCGCAGCGGCGACGGCGGTGTGGGTGGAGACCCCAAACACGGGCCACCGGTCCGAAGGCCTCGATCGGCAGCGTGCCAGATCAGCCACGGCGTGCTCGCGGCGGAAGTTGGTGTCGGTTGCGGCGGCCAGCGCGCTTGCGGGCGTGGCGGGGGGCTGTGCCCGCGGCGGCCAGGTACCCCCGGCCGCCGGCCTGAGCGTCAAGAAGGCAAGCCTCCACTGGGCCGGCCGGCCCTTCACCGCCCTGGGAGCGAACGTCTGGCAGTTGCAGGACTACTTCTATTCGGGCACCCGCAGCTTCACGATCGGCGGGACCACCTGGAACGGAAGCTACCCCGGTGGCGCGACCCACGGGGCGCAGGTCCTCCATGAGGCCAGCGTGTACGGCTTGCACGCCATCCGCTTTATCGCTGGCGGTTGGAATCCCGCATGGGTCCGTGTCTGGCAGACACAAGCGGAAGCCTGGTGGCAGGCGCATGACTCGATGATGGCCGCGGCCGTGAAAGCTGGCGTCTACCTGATCCCGTCGCTTCTCTGGCATCCGTTGCCATTTGCCGCTGCAACCGGCGAATCCAATGCGTCCGTCTTCCAGCGTGGCACACGCGCCAACCGACTGGCATTGGACTTCGTGCGCCAATATGTGTCTCGCTATAAACACCATCCCAACGTGTTGTTCTGGGAGTTGGGAAATGAATGGAACTTAGGAACCGCCCGCGGCCCCGTGGCCAAACAGTATTTCCACAGCTTGGCGCAATTGCAACAGGCGATGGCCGACGTCACGGGAGCGATCAAAGCCAGCGATCCCTATCATTTAGTCGGTTCGGGCAACGCCTCCCCCCCCTATGGCAGCGGTCCCGTGGAGGGATCGACCCTGAGCGAGCAGCGCAAGGCGTTTGTCGCTGTGAACCAACACGTGGACATAGCCTGCCTGCACGTCTACGCGAACGCCAGCCTGTTGGCCCCAACGCGGGTTGCCGCCTACCTCAGCACCATGGCGGCTGCGGCCCGAGACGATTTAGGAAAGCCGCTCATGGTCGGGGAGTTCGGCGAAGACTACATCACGCATCCAAAGGCGACCTTCGTGCGCAACATCCTTGGTTCGTGGAACGCAGGAACATTTCCGCTCGCCCTCGTCTGGAGCTGGATGGCCGCTCCGTCCACCAATGCCAGTGCACGGGCCTCCAGCGTGGATCCAGTCATCCACGCTCACATTGCGAGACTCTTCCGGTCGTATGCGTCGCGCCACCCGTGGCCGCCCCATCGGTGACCGGAGATCGGCAGCCGGATTAGCCGACCAAGTCCGTGTTATGCCATCCGCGGCGCGCGCCGTGGGACGGTGAACGCGGCGCCCCACAAAGGTAGTGCGCGAAGGAGGTGGATTCAGTTCGCCGCCCGCAGCTTCGGAATCCGAACCACTTTGCGAATCTTGCGGAGGTGGCAACGTGACCCCTGCGGAGACCACCGGAATGGTTCGCGACAGCCGTTTCTCAAGCCGGCCCTGGCTCCGGCCGATGGCACGTCGTCACGCCCTGCAAGCGACGGCCGGCGCGCTGGTCAGCGCTGGCGTCGTGGCCTCGGGCTGCTCGCGCACGGCGGCGACGTTGACCAAGAGCGCCGCCAAACGAGTCGTTGTTACCGTGGAGCTTCCTTGGGCGGGGAACAACCAGATCCTTCCGCTGATTACACAGGCATTCGGTGCCTTCACCCACCAAAACCCCGACATCACGGTCAGCCCCGTCCCACAACCGACCACGTCGTCCGTGGCGTCGATCCTGGCTGGCGTCCCGTCCGACATCATCAGCGACTGGTACTTGCCGTTCTACAGCGCGGGCAACAATGGCGACCTCCTCACCGACCTGAGTCCTTTCATGAAGGCAGACAACGTTTCGCCAAGCCTCTGGCCGGCCCGCCTCTTCGACCAATTCCGCACGGGCAGCGGTGTGGTCGCCCTGCCGCAAGACAACAGCGCGCTTATGTATGTTGTACGCCTGGACGAGTTTGACGTAGCTGGCCTCCCCTACCCGGACGTGGCGTGGGATTACCGCGAGTTTGCCCGCATCTGCGGCCAGCTCACTAAGAAGACCCCGCATGGCACCCGTCCCGGTGCCAACTACCCCTGGTGGACCAACGGGATTCGCGAGGCCACGTTTACGCTGAACGGATTCGGGACAAGCCTCACCGGATCGAACGGGATGACGTCCAACCTCGGCACGAAGCAGGCGCTGGCCGCCGGCACTTGGGTGTATCAGCAACTCTTCTGGCCGGGTGTCTGCTATGCCTGGGACCAGTCCTGGCCATTGAGCTTGGCGCCGGGCATCGCCAAGGGCCTCTCGGCCATGCAATTCTCCTGGGGGGCAGGCGCCAAGGTCCAGAGCGTGTTCGGCTACGCATTGCTGCTGCGCGGCACCAAGTGGCGTTTCTATCCCTTCCCGCGGTTTCCCGCCGGGCCCGCTACCCTTGGATCGAACAGCTTTTGGGCCATTCCGCGCAACGCGCCGCAGCCGCACGCGGCATGGAGGGTCCTGAAGTTCATGGCCACCGACAAGACCTTCAACCGCACCATCATGAAAACAACCGCGTCCTTTCCCGCCCTCAAGTCGTTGGCACTCGAATGGACCACGTTCGTGGAATCGGTCGCCCCGCCGTTGAAGGGAAAGAACGTCCACTGGCAGGCGGACGCCATCCTGAAAGACTACGCTTACCCCATGCAGTTCTATCGTCACAGTGATGCGTCGGTTCGTCACGCCATCGCCCCTGAGTTCACAGCCCTGTTCCAGCACAAGAAAACCGTACCCCTGGCGTTCCAGCAAGCGGCCAAAACGGCGGACGCTATCGAAGCCGCTGCAGTCACCACTTTGCACTCCCTGGCGACGCTGGAGCATGTCAAGGTCGGGCCGACTTCGCGCTACTCGGCTCCGGCGACGGCGATCCGGGGGGCTGGCGCCGCTCCCGTTGCCAGCCACTACGGCCTACACAACCCAGTGGCCAAGACCTGGACACTCCTTGGGGACGGCGCCCTCCACGCCACATCCGACACCGCGGTATTCGCCTGCGTCCCCGCGACAGAGACTGAGGCGTCGTGGGTCGCCAGGATACGTATGATCAGCAACCTCTCCTGTCCCCACCTCAGCCAGTGGAGCGTCGTTGGACTGATGATGCGCGAGGCGTTATCCCCGGGATCGCCCATGATCACCTGCGGGGTGATGGGACCGTGGAACATGCAGTGGCAGTATCGCGCACGACCCAATACGGCACCGGCAAGCAGCATGCAGATCAAACCCGCGGGCATGACACACTTATTGAAGACAAACACCAAGCACCACGCCAACTACGTCACCCGGCCGATCTGGGTCAAGCTCTCGCGCATCGGGCTCAAATGGATCGGCTATGTGTCCCTCGACGGTTCATCCTGGACGATCGTCGGTGCACAGATGGCCCCGATCGCAGGCGCCTGGGTGGGCATCTTTGCGGCCGCGAACAACTCGTCATTCGGCAACAAGGGATACACGCGCGCAGTGTTCGATCATGTGTCGTTCCATCCCGACCGCGTCGTGCAGATTGGCAAGACCGGCGCGCCCCCTGGCGCAGGTGCGGTGCCCAAGCACTGGATGGCATGATGGCATCCGCATGACCTCGCCATGCGGGCGCAGTTGACCCAAACGGGAATGGGGAGATGGCATGAGTTTCCACGCGGAGCCACAGCAAGCACGAACCCCCGTACCGCAGCAATCCACCACCAAACCGGATAGCGGCCTCACCGACGCACCCACAGCCCGACTTCATGCGGTGGGTACGATGCTCCGACGGGGAAGCGAACCATTCACCGCCCTGGGCGCCAATGTGTGGCGCTTGCAAGACTACTTCGCGCCTGCCGGCGCCCACGCCCTGCAGGCGCACGACCGGGCGTGGTCCGACACCCCGCCCGGCGATCTCGGGGAAGGCACCCGCGTCCTCGCCTGCGCGGCGGCGCATGGGCTACGCGTTATCCGCTACATCACGACGGGGTGGAATCCGGTGTGGCTGAACTTGTGGGCCAAGCAACCCTCCGAGTTCTGGCACGGGCACGACGCCCTTTTCGACGCGGCCCAGCGTTGCAACGTCTCGCTGATTCCCTCCCTCGCCTGGCACGCCCTTCCGTTCGCGGCCCTGGCCGGGGAACCGATCCAGGCGACCTTTCGCAAGGACACGCAGGCACACGCGCTTCTGCTGCAATACGTGCGCGCATATGTGACCCGCTACCGTGACCATCCATCCGTGTTGATGTGGGAACTCGGGAACGAATGGAACCTGGCCACCGCGCGGGGTCGCATGGAAAACCGCGTCTTCGATTCCATCGACCATCTCGACGAAGCCATGCGGGAACTCGTGGGCCTCATCAAGGACGCCGACCCGCGCCACCTTGTGGGGTCAGGACACGCGGCTCCCGCCCTCGACCAGGGGCGGGACCTTGAGCGCCAGAAAGACGCATTCGCGCGTCTGAACCGCCCGGTGGATGTGGCATCCCTACACATCTATTCGACGCATCACGATCCGGCGTCCGCCTTGGGCACAGCCTCGGTAAAGGAGTACCTACAAGCGATGGCCGAGGTGGCCGCCTCCGAGTTGGCGCAGCCCCTGATGGTCGGTGAGTTCGGCGAGAGTTACGATGAGCACCCGGATGGCGTGTTTGTGCGCGAAGTCCTGGACGCCTGGACGGACGGGATCTTCCCACTTGCTCTGGTCTGGAGTTGGATGGCGGCCGCCTCGTCCCCGGCCGGCCAACTGGCGAGCAGCGTCGATCCGGATCGCCACCCGGGGGCCGCGGCCCTTTTCAAGGAGGCGGCAAGCCGAACCCCGGCGTGTCGCCAGCTCTACGGCACCATGTGTGGGTTGAGACTCGGGTGAATGTGATTTCGGTTACGCGCGGTATGCCCGAAGTGACAAACGCGCCCGACGGCCCCGGCCAACGAGCCGCTGCCGCGTGAGGCGCCAACGGCAGCACCCGCGGGGGGATGCCACCTGGCACAGCCTTCGGCGGCGGCTTCTCCTCGGCCAGGGTTGCGCGAGCCGCCGGGCTGGACCGCTGTGTGTTTTCCGCAATGGCCGGTGACGTCAGATGCGACCAGGTAGAGCGGGACAGTAACCCCCCAGACTCTGCCGCTGGCGCAGCAGCGCGAGAAGCAAGTGGACGGGCTGCGCGAGGGCCTGATTCCTGTCCCCAGCCTCAGCCAGGCACCTTTTCCGCAGGTAAGGGTTGACAGTTCGGGGATTTCCCTCGGCGTGGCAGGAGCAATAGTCAGTAAAGGTCAGGAACCAGGACTTGCCGCTTCCCCGCCGAATGCCATCCGCATGAAGCCAATGGAAGTGAATGCAGGCCCCTTGGTCCGCCGCATCTGCGATCAACTGGGCGTC
>JAJZXK010000156.1 GCA_021806565.1 Bacillota bacterium
CCCCCAGCGCGAGCCTGGGGGTGAGTCAGTACCGCCAAGATGGCGACACTAGGACGGACCGGCGCCGATGAGGCTTGTCCTCATTGGCGCGGTCACGGGTGTCGATATCCGGCATTGGGCATCACCTCCCTTATCGGGCCAGAAGTGATTTGCGGTGGAGTTCCCACAGCGCAGCCTTCACAGCTGCATCTGGATTGGCTTTAATGTCCATTTCCCACACGACAGCCATGCGGTAGCCGGCCGCCGCGTAATCCTTGGACTTACCCGCATCTCGCTTGGCATGGGCGCGTTGCACTTCGGTCACGGGCCCATGCGGGTACAGGCGCGGGTCGCAGTGCCAGTAGCCGCCGAAGACTTCAATGACCCCGAACCCTTCCACAAGGAAGTCGGGGTAGAGATAGCGCACGCGGCGCTTGCCGCTTCGAGGCGGGACCGGTACGGGCGTCTGTCGCGTGAACGCAATCCCCAAATCTTTGAGCGCTAGCGCAGCCAACGTCTCCAACTTGCTGGAGCGCGTCTGCATCTTGCCTTGCTTCTGAGCGCGGGCGATGCCATCCGCGATTCGCTGGCGCCATTCCACCGGCCGGCGCTTCCCCTTGTGCGTGGCGGAGATGCGAGCGCGGCCGGCGGGCGTCACGCCTTCGGCGCCCTGCGGACGCAACGTCACCCCCGACTGGCGCAGGACGCGTCCGACCGTGGTGTGTGAGCAGTTCATCATCTCCGCGATGTCGTCCACGCCGTGCTGCGTCGCATAAAGCCGCACGATCTCGGCGCGCTCGGCATCAGAGAGGGTGCGGGCAAGCCGTTCCGCCATCTCGCCCTGGGTAGGCCCCGTCGATTGGCATTCGCGGATACCGCGCCGCTCCAGCCACTTCGATACGGTGTGATGCGTTACGCCCGTCACGCGCCCGATCTCGCTCAGCGTCATGCCGGCGGCGTACATCTCCGCATAGTGGTCTGCGTCTTTGCCTGCCCACTCGAATGCCTTTATGCCCTCCGCGCGGACGCGCTCTTCAATCGTCCGCACAGACACACCATATTCGGCAGCTAACTGCGCGAGGGTCGCGCCCGCGCGGCGCTTCTCGGCAATCTCGGCGTTCTTCTCGGTGGGGAGTTTCCCGGGGCTCCGTTCATGCGTCCGAGCAATCCCATGCTCGCGCAAGAGACGCCCTACGGTTGTCGCGCCGAACCCGATGCGCCGGGCAATCGCCTCGATGCTCTCTCCGCCTTGGAATGCGGCGACTATGGCAGGCGCCTCACTCTCCGGGATGCCTGGCTTGCGCGGCACTCCGCATCACCTCGCCACCAACTTCGCCGCGCCCCGGTGCCCTATACCTGCTACGCCACGACCGTTACCCGCGTCCCGCGAATGCGCACATGCGTGCCCGCCGCCGATTCAGCGACGTCGTAGCGCACCATGTCTCCCACCCGCGACACGCGGCTCACCACGCGCACGAACGACTGCGAGCGGCCGTCGACCTGCTCTTGGCACCACACGCGGTCGCCCGCGCGGAGCGACTCCACGGGGACGGACCGCATGCGGCCACCACCAGCGGGCGCCGGGGTGGCCGCCTCGCGTGCGTGACGCTGCTGGCGGGAGCGCGGGGCCGACTGGGGCAGCGGCACGCCAGCGGGGTGGATGTTCATTGGACCTCCTGGAGATGGTGCGGGATCGGGCGCCTGCGCGTGCCGGCCACGCGCGGGTTCTGGTGCCCAATGCAGCCTACCTACACCGCCCGTCGGCGGCGACGGTGGGTTTATGTGAAGTTCACTGCGTTATCGGGGTGCCAGACCCGGCGAAACCCACACCTGCCGCTCTTGGCGTGCCCGGTTATGTGGGGTTGGGGCCCATCGGCGCCACGTCGTGCCAGCCATGCTCCCGGCACAGCCACCGCGTCCCCTGATGGATCGTCAGTAGCTCTTGGCACTGCGGGCATTTGACGCCCTTGCCCGCCTTCACGTGGCCGCTCCTCGGCGCCACCGGGATAGGCAGGCCGCCCTGAGTGCTCTTGACCATCACGCCAGCCTGCACGCCAGTCACCGTCTCGGGCATCACCACGCGCGCCAATGATTGCTTGGCCCCGATCACGGCGCTGCGCGGCTGGTACATGGCCGCGAACGCGTACATGATCGCGTCCGCCTCGTCGGGGGAGGGGAGGCCTCGACGCCGCATGTCGTCCTTGGACTCGATCTTGACCTGGCCGCGTGAGGTGTACTGCACCTTGAGCCCAGCCAATTGCCCCAGCAGCACCTCGTCGCGGGGGAGCGCCGCCGTGCCGCCCTGCCCCGGATCCAGGCGCTCACGCAGCCCCCAATACCACTCAGCCCGGCAGTTGGCGAACTGCTCGGCATCGCGCGCCTGCATGCCCCCGCGCATCTCCACTGCGGGGATGCCCTGCTCCTTCAGCCGGTCGTAGACGCCGGCGCCCAGCCCGTCCGCGTCCACGCGCACCTCCGACGCGCCGTGCCGCCTCGCGTGGTCGATCACCCACCCGGCCACCGTCATGGTGTCCTGCTTGCGCGTGCGTTGGAGGGCCACGATGGAATCCCCCCGGCGCACCGCAATGACGGAGGCGTCGGAGCCGTGCCGAGCGACGTCCACGCCCAGGATGCACGGAGCATCTACAGCTTCCGGTGCCTCCCGCTGCATCGACTGCTCGATCCACGACAGCGGGATGAGGGCGTCTTCGGCCTGCTCCGGGAACTGGCCCAGCACGCGCGAGTACCAGAGTGGCGACTCCTCGCCCCACATGCGCCGGTGGTCCTCGATCCACTCAGGCGAGACGAGGTACGGCCGGTCGCCTTCGCCTGTGACGTTTGGCGAGTCGTACGCGCTGATGTGGATCTTGTGGTACAGCGGCGAGCGAAACGCCTGGTAAAACTCGCCCGACAGCTGTGTCGGGTTGCCGATCAGCAGGACCCGCGCTCCGGGCGTCGTCAGGAAGCCCTCGGCCGCCGAGAAGATGGCCTGATTGACCCCAGAGGCCTCGTCGACCACGAGTAGGATGTGCTCGCTGTGGAAGCCCTGGAACCGCTCAGGCAGGTCGGTGGACAGCCCGATCGCGTACCAGTCGGTCGCAAGTTCCAGGCGGGTGACAAACCGCTGCCCGGCCAGGTCAAGGGGCGCCGCTTCGTGCGCCGCGCGGATCTCGCGCCACAACAGGTTCTCCACCTGGTGCCACGAGGGCGCCGTGGTGATCACGATGCTGCCAGGATGGGTGTACAGCCAGTAGAGCACGCAATAGGCGGCGCAGCGCGTTTTTCCGAGCCCATGGCCCGATCGCACCGCCACGCGTTTGTTATCGCGCACCGCCTCCAGGATTTGCACCTGTTTGCTCCACGGGTCGCCACCCAGCGCATCCCGGACGAACCTCACCGGGTCCCGGGCCCACGCTTCCAGGAGCGTCGCCGCCTCGGATGCCGACGCCAACCCGAGGCGACGCTTTTCTGGGCCGCCGCCACCCCTACTCCGGCTGTCCGTCAGCCCCCGGCTTGGCATGGCGCACCATCGCCCCCAGCTGCGCCACGGTGACCACCAGAGGGGCGCCATCAGGGCCGGACACCTCGGCCCGCTGCGTGGCATCGCCCGCCTCAAGCCTCTCTGCGTTCTGGCCTACCTCCACCATGCGGAGGGCCACAGCCGCCGGGATGGTTTCCCCCGCGGCCGCCAGTTCCCGGAGCTTGTTCACTCCTGTCACGTGCAGCCATTGTGCCTCGGTCAACCGCCGTTGCTTCGCCTCGATCGAGGCCTTCGCCATCCTGGCGCGCGCGACGCGGTCCTGCTCGCGATCCCATGCAGCAGCACGGGCGACCCAAGCATGCTTTGCCGACCATGCGTGCCACTGTCGGGGCGCCCGCGGGCCAGTGCGCGTGCGGTGTGCCTTCTGTCCGCTGGCTGCCTCCCACGCGCTACTAATGCTCCGCACGTCGGGGGGAAGGTCGCGATATGCGCAGAAGGCCGCGAACGCCTTCGTGGGCTCGCCCGGCTGGCATTCCCACGGCTCTGCTTGGGCATCGCTGTACGGCATGATCGTCACTTCTTTCGCGCGGCGCCCGCGGCCATTGCATCTGCCTCTGCCTGGCTCATCACATCATCCCAGAGCACCCCGTCGGCCTCCCGACGCGCCTGCCGGCCCGTGAGCATCTGCCAGCGCTTGACGGCCACATCCACAAAGTGAGGGCTGATCTCTAGGGCGTAAACGCACCGACCGGCGAGCTCGCCAGCGATGATCTGGCTGCCCGAGCCGGAGAATGGCTCGTAGCAGATGTCGCCGGGCTTGGTGTGCTTGCGCATCGGGATCGCGAAGATCTCGACGGGCTTCTGCGTAGGGTGCTCCGCGCCAGTCGGCCGCTTCTTGCCCTCCCAGTCCAACTCCCACACGTCGCTGTCGGGGACGCCGTCCTCGGCCACGGCCAAGGCGCACTTGAGTGCGGCGCGCCAAAACGTCACAGCGCCCCCGGCTCGCGCCTCGATCGCCGCCTCGTCGTACTCCGACGACCAGTCTTTGCCCGAGCCTGCGCGATCCGCACCGGTGTAGTCGACCAGGTACGGCGGATCCGTCGCCACGAGCGCAGCCCTGGCACCTGCCATCAGGCGGAGAACGTCTGGCTCGGATGTGGAGTCGCCACACAACAGGCGGTGCGTCGCACGCGCACCTTCAAGGACCCACAGATCGCCCGGGCGTGACGCGATCACATCCGGACCCACCGCAGGGACATCGTCAGCGCCAGCCGGTTCCTCTGGCGCACCGATGCGCTCTTCGAGGTCGGCCTCGCTGAACCCGGTCAGCGTGACATCGAAGCCGCCAGCGCGTAGATCTTCGAGCAGGGCGTCCAACTTGTCGTCCACCCACGTCGACGACTCCTGCAGGCGGTTGTCTGCCACGAGATACGCCCTGGCCTCGAGATCCCCCATGTCCAGGTACAGTACGGGCACCTCGTCGATTCCCTCTGCCTCCGCCGCCTTGAGACGCTGATGGCCCGCGATGACCATGTCTGTCCCGTGTTGCACCAAGCCCGGGTTTGTCCACCCGAACTCCCGCAGAGAGCGGCGTAGGTCCCGCAGGCCGTGCTCAGAGATGCGCCGGGGGTTGCCCTCATACGGGCGCAGTTGAGTGCGCGGCACATACACCACCTGCAGGCGCTCAACTGTATCACCCATGACTACACACCTCGATTCGCACACTCAACTTTTCGCGGCCGATGCCAGGGGGAGGCGCATTTCCGCGTCTGCCCTGGCGTCTACCGCAGACTCCATCGTGCCGTGCATTCCGCACGATGCGCACCGCACATCTTCGCGACGCAAGTCAACTTTCAGCGTTGGCTTGCGGCACCAAGGGCAGTCTACTGTGACTGCATATACAGTCGGCCACCACAGGATCGCATCTTCAAGCGCCGTGCGCGTGCTCATGACAACACCATCGCCGGCACAACCGCCTGCGTCACTCCGGACCACTGGGCCGGGATATGCACCGGGGTGCTCCAGACTGGAGACGGCAGGTCAATGCCGACCATACCGTCAGCATCAATGCACAGGGAGTAGTCGCCCGGCAGAAGGCTACTCAACCCAACGCTCGCATTGACGCGCTTGCCGGAGTCCATCTGCGCTTCAACCGATACATGCCCAGGCCGCCAACTGTTACTGCTCACTCGCACCGAGGTGGGGATCACTGCGCCACCGGCTCTTCCGCCAAAGATTCGGCGTCCTCTGGCGGTTGCTCGACAGCGCGGGGTCCGGCGTGCGATGCCACCACGTTGCGCCTGCCCTGGAGGTGCAACACCTGAGCCGTAGACTGCTCAAGGACCGCCGTCGCCTCGCGAAGCCTGGCGATGACCGCAGACCGCTCCTGCTCCAGGTCGCGCCCGTCTACTTCGGCCGCCTTCTTGGCCCAGTCCTCGCCCAGCGCCGCCATATCGGCAATCTCCCGCTGTGCTCCGTCAAGGGTGTGAAGCGCGTGCTCACATTCCATCTTGACGCGCAAGGCGAAATCACGCTTCTCGGCCGCAGAAGTCAACTGCGCGGACAACTCTGCCATGCGGCTTTCGGCCCACTTAAGCGCGTCCATGCCCGTCCCACCTCCCGCGACGTTATCAGGATACCTCAGAAGTCTGTGCCATTTGTGCCATGATTGCGGCGGCTCCCTCGGAGAATACCTCCGTCGGGGAGATACCCCACCAATCCTGCGGGCTGGTCCACCCACCAGGAAGCCCGTCTGCGAATGCGTCTAGCACGTATTCGCGGAATCGGTAGTAGGTACGCCGGCTAATGCCGTGCATGGCGGTGCAAACTCGGTCTACCGACGGTTCTGGGCGACACGAGAAATAGACCAGGGAGGCGAACTGCTGCAACAACGGGTCTAAGCTGGCCTGGTACACACCGTCAATCTGCCGGCATCGCGTACCGATCAGCGCCACCCGCGGGTCTGAGATCAACCGCAAAGCGCGGTCGCGCGTCGGATTGCTCACCTCACTGCCGCCACCAAAGATGGCCAAGCCGCCACCGCGACGCTCACCTTGGGCAATCCATCGTTCAATCTCCTTCTGGAACGGCCGCATGTACCCCACCATGGCGATGGCAGCCTCCACCGCCTTGCGCTTCGCTTCCGATGCCTCCAGGGCGGCTATCTCCTGCACTCGGATCGGACCGCCATTCTCGTAGCCAACATACCCGCACACTGGGCACAGGTGGAATGGCTGACCCGCCCCCGACTCCGTGTACATCGCCCCGTGTCCCCTGGGGCACATGGCGGGCTCATCGGCGCCCTGCAGTCTCCAGTCAACCAGGAGCGCGGCGTTAGCCCGTCCCTTCAGGTCCCCGCACTGGCAGTAGTACCGCGAGCCCTCCGAATGCACCCATCGATCCGTGGCCCCGCATCCTGGGCACCGGGTCGTCGCAGCAACGCAGAGATCCACGACAGGCACCCTCCCTCGGGGTGCGCCGTCGTGAATCTCCACGTCAGGCGCGTAATCGGATCAAAACTTCGCGCGGTACGTCAACACGCTGACTGTGTTACAGGCCCGCTCATGCGTTCTCCGCGCGAAACAAGCGCCGCCGGTACGTCAGCGTTCCGTATGAGAAACACCGGGCGACATGCGTTTCCGGCGGCACATTTCAAACCTTTTCCTTCTTGGGTGGAGGCTTCGGCTTCTCCGCTTCGTCGATGATCGTCACCCCCTCATCCACCCGCACGTCCCGCACGTCCCCTCCTGCGAGTTTCATGGTAATGACGCCGTGCGTAAGGTCTGGGGCGACCAACGCGGCAGCCATCCGCAGCGCGTCTCGACTCGCACGCCGCACCGCAAGCACCCCCTTACGCCGCCGCTTCGTGCTCCACTTGCCATTGCAGCCATCGCTTCCACACTTCGGACATGAACTTCCGCAGGAGCTTGCGGCGCGCCTTATTGTGGTAGAAGGCAGGGCGTTCGCCTGGACGCCGAGCGCGCTCTTGGTCCTTCATCTGCTCCCATGCGTCCCGCCACACGCAATTATCGTCTCGCACATACTGGGCCAGCGCCTTCCCGCTCTCGTCGCGCACCGGCTCGCCGTTCAGGTCCAGAATCGGAACGCGCTTGCTGGACCTGTTCCACGTCTCCGACAGCATGTAGAGCGCAGTGAGGAGAGGCGTGCAATATGGCGCCTCCTCTCCTTTCATCCGCAGCAGAGAAGGAGCATGGCCGCCGCGCACGTCCAGACCGCAATATTTCCACAACTTGCCAACCGTGGCGAAACGCGACGGATCTCCGATGTGGACCAAGATGGCACAGGCCGTGTTTGCCCCGCAGTACCCACGGGAGAGATCGGAA
>JAJZXK010000157.1 GCA_021806565.1 Bacillota bacterium
TCTCCTCCACGCTCTCAATGCGGTGCGCCGGCCGGCCGGCGATCTCCTCGGCCACCTGCACCAGTCGATTGGAGTTGTTGCTGCGGGGATCCCCGACCACCAGCACCAGATCGGCCTCCGCGGCGCGCTCGGCAACCGCCTGCTGGCGCAGTTGCGTGGCCAGGCAGATCTCGTTGAACACCTCCGCCCCGGGGAAGCGGCGCAGACAGGCGGCGATGACCTCCTGCGTATCCCACTGCGACAGTGTGGTCTGGGTGACGATCGCCACGGGGCCGGGCGGCAGATCCAGGTTCACCAGATCCGCCTGCGTCTCCACCAGATGGACCATCCCGGGTGCGACGCCCATCGCCCCCTCCGGTTCGGGATGTCCCTTCTTACCGATGTAGAGGATGCGCACCCCAGCGGCCACGCGGCCGCGGATCACGTCATGGGTGCGCGTCACGTCGGGACAGGTGGCGTCGAAGCACGTCAGCCCGCGGGCCTGAGCGCGGCGCTTCACCTCCGGAGAGACGCCGTGCGCCGTGAAGATCACCGTACCCCGTTCAATCCGCTCCAGCAACGCTGCCCGATCGGCACCGTCCAGGGTGACAATCCCCTGGCGCTCCAAGTCGTCCACTACGTGGCGGTTGTGCACGATCATCCCCAGCACGTGGATCGGCCGCGGGACGGCGGGGTCGGCGGCCACCCGTTGGGCCAGGGTGAGGGCGTCGACGACCCCGTAGCAATACCCACGCGGACTCAAGGCGATCACCCGCACCCGACACACCCCCGCCCCACACTAAACCGCGACATGGCCGCCGGCAATGACGGGGATCACATCACAGGCCGCGGGTCGCCGCGCTCACTGGTAGGTGACCACCAGCGGCGACGGCTGGAGGGCCACCACCTGCGCCGGCTGCAATAGTGGCGCATCGTTGTGGTAGAAGAGCTTGATGCCGCCGTAGCGCACCGGTTTCAACGGCTGGCGCGTGATGAAGGCGTGGTAGTTGTGGATCTTGAGCGCCTGCCCGCCGAAGCCGTCGGTGTTGAACACCACCTGCGTCCCCGGCTGCGGCTGGATCTTATACCAGTGGGGCAGCATATCCGAGCGGAACTCATACACCTCCACGATCTTGGACGGCAGGTGGCGCTGGCGCACCATCTGTGACACATAGCGCAGAGCCCAGTTGACGGAACTGGCGTGCATGGTACCGACCCACTGTCCGGGAATCTTACCCGGCGGCATGTCGAACTCCGGGTCCAGGGCCAACTGGACGTCCGGCTGCTCCAGGAAGGGCTTCCAGTAACGCACCTCGGATGGAACGCTGCTCTGGCCGACCTGGAGGTCCAGGATCAACAACATGTGGTTTTGTCTTGCCAGGGCGAGCTCCTGTGCGGCCAGCGCGTAGGTCATCCGCAGGCGATACTTGCCACCCGCACTTGGGCTGCCCTGCGCCACCGTCGCCACCAGATCCAGCGCCGGGACGACCGGGGTCTTGGGTGAAACCTGGGCGTACGCGGCGGCCTGGGCCCGCAAGCGCGCGACGAGCGTGGCGGGCGGGTAGGCGCCGAGCACCCCCATGACGGAAGTCAGCGGGTTGCCGTAATAGGCCACGATGCGGTGCGCGGGCAACCAGGCCGTGCTGCCCTTGGGCGGCAGCAGCGGCCCCGGGGTGCCGGCGGGTAACCCCACCGACGGCGGCGCCGGCGTGTGCGTGGTGTGCTTCGGCGGCACCACCGTTTTGGTGTGGGCGGTCCCGACCTTGGACGCTCGGCTGGTCCCCCTGGCCGTTGCGGATCCCGCGGCCGATCGCCCGGCCGCCGCGTGCTTCGACGCCGCCGGGCGGCGGCCCGGCGGGGACGGAGCGGCCCGATGGCTCCACAGCAGCACCCCCCCGGTGCCCATGAGAACCGCGACGGCCGCCGCGAACCAAGCACGCCTACGGCGACGACGGGCGGCGGCCCGGCGTGGGGAGACGGACACGGGGAGGTCCAACGACACACGTCCTTTGCGGCAGGGGGGGCTCCTGCGACGATGGAGGCAGTATGGGGCATGCTCCCGACGGCGCACAACCGCGTCAGTCCACGCCGGCGACGACGACGCGGTTGCGGTGCCGCTTCGCCGCGTAGAGCGCTTGGTCCGCGACCTGCACCAACCGCGACGCGTTCACCCCAGGGTAAGCCGATGCGATACCGACGCTGGCGGTGACCCGTAGCGGCAGCCCGTCGGGCGACCACTGCACCGTCAGATTCTCGATGGCGCTCCGCAGCCGTTCGGCTCGCAGCGCCGCCTCCTCCGGCCGCAACCGCGGCCAGACGATGAGGAACTCGTCCCCGCCGTAACGAGCGATCACGTCCTGCGGTCGCATCAGGTCGTGGGCGATCGCCACCACGCGCGCCAGCACCTCGTCGCCCGCCAGGTGACCGCCGCCGTCGTTGACCTCCTTGAACCCGTCCAGGTCCAGCAAGGCGATGCACAGGTACGGCAGCCGCGACTTGAGCAGGTCCCGCAGCAGGAACAGGCCGTGGGCGCGCGTCGCCGCACCGGTCAGGGCGTCGCGCAGGGCCGAGTGGCGTTCTTTCAACATCACCGTCGACCAGGCGGCCGATGTCACCGCGCTCAGCAGCGTATAGCCGGCCATCGGCCACGCCGCCGGACCACCCAGCCAGCGGCAGGCCGCGGCGGCGACAACGGCCAGGACCAGCCCGGGGCCAAGGAAAAGGCGCAGCGGCGCATTGGCCGCTACCACCAAGAGCAGTGGCAGAAACGGTCCGCGCGCCCCGCCGCTGGCCCAGACCCAGGCGACCACGAACAGCACGTCCAACGCCAGCGAGCCATAGGGGAAGTGGCGCGCGATCGCGGGCCAGCGATAGACGGCCACCGCCGCGACGGCGGCATAGACTACGGCGGCCGGAACCAGCAGTTGCTCGAGGTGCGCGTGGACACCGGCGGTCGGAGGCAGGCGCGCCCAGACCGACACCGTCAGGACGACGGCGGCCAACCGCGTCCAGGCGATCAGCCGCGCCGACTTGATCTGAAAATGCCAGTGCCAGACACGATTGCTTCGTAGATGGCCATGGCGGCCACCCGTTGGCGCGACGCCGTCCTCCCCGCTGAGCCGGCCATGCGCGCCTGGCACGAGGGCCAGCAAACGGGGCTGCTCTTCCAGGCCGTCCAGGCCGTCCAGGCCATCCATTACATCCATAACATCCACTGCATCGGTGAAATGCGTCCGGTCGGTGAGAATGCCGCGGTGTCAGGCGCTCGAACCATCAACCGCTTTCGGAGCGTGCCCGAAGCGCACCAGGGCCCGCGCCGCCGCCAGGGCGAACTCGGGGCTGGCGGGGACAATGGCGCGCCCCGGTGGTCGGTCCCCCTGCAACAGGCCATCGAGGGCATCGGCCAGCGCGTGAAGGAAGAGTGCCTGCGGGTGCGGGGCCGCCATGCCGTTCGCCGCGCGCCGCGCTACGACGGCGATTACACCCAATTCCCCAGGTTCGAGATAGAGGGCCCCGTCGATCGTATTCACACGCTGTAATATACCGGCGACGGGCGGCGAACTCTGTCGATCCCGGGCGGCCGGTCACGGCCGATTGCGTCCGGACGACCGACGTCAGCTGCGCGGAATGGCCGCCACCGCCAGCCGATCGGCCTGCTCGTTGCGCGGATCGCCCGCATGGCCGCGCACCTTGGACCAGGTCACCCTGCGGGTCCGCGCCAGCTTCAGCAACTGCTCCCAGAGGTCTCGATTCGCCACCGCGTCGCCGCGGCTGTTGCGCCAGCCGTTGCGCTCCCAACCCGCGTGCCACCGCTGTTTAAAGCAGTTGATCACGTAGGCCGAATCGCTGCGGACCTCGACGACGGCGCCATCGGGTACTCGGGCCAGCGCCTCGATCGCCGCCCGCAGTTCCATGCGTTGGTTGGTCGTTTCCGGCTCGCCGCCGGAAAAGCTGCTCCCGTCGGCAAATACGACCGCCCAACCCCCCGGGCTGCGCGCCGTGCCGTTACCGGAGCACGCACCGTCCGTCCAAGCCACCATGCCGTCCATCCGCGCCCCTCCCCGTGGTCCCTTCGGACCAGCGGGGTTCGCACCCGCCGCCACGAGAACCTGCCCGACCGATCGGATGCGCCCGGCAGCGCCAGAATGCGCCGCCGGCCGGCAGGGCCCGCCGGTCCGGTTGCGAATGAGCGGCGTTCGGAGACGCCGGGGCCAGATGCCTTCGCGGCGCGCGGTCCGGGGACGGGCGCTGTTAGCGGGACCAGCACAAAACCCGTAGGGGGGCCGGACAGGCGCCGGAGACCCGTCAGGTGCGGTCGCGCGCAAGGGACGCGCGCCCTGCGGGGGCTCGCAGTCCGGGTGGAACGCCCGGCGTGTACGGCGAAGGCCGCGCAACCCGAGTTCGCCGGTTGCCGACAGCCCCCGTGAGGGGCGAATCCAAGGCCGAAAGGGGCGGACACCTGGTCGGGCGGACGGTGTGGAAGGCAGGCCGAACGGTCGGTTGGTACACATTTTCGAACCAGGGACACGAGTGCCAGACGAACCGGTTCGCATCGGGATCATCGGTTCAGGCGGGATCGCGGGTGCCCACGCCGAGCGCTACCGCAAGCTGCCGCAGGCGCGCGTAGTTGCGGTCGCGGACGTCGTTCCGGGCAAGGCCCAGTCCTTCATCGACCGCTTCGGCTTCGAGGACGCCCGGGCCTTCACCGACCTGGGCGACATGCTGCGCGCCGATTTCGACGCGGTCAGCATCTGCACGTTCAACGCCGCGCACTATGAGCCCACGATGCAGGCGCTGTCCGCGGGTAAGCACGTCCTACTGGAAAAACCCATGGCGGTCAACCTGCAGGAAGGCCTCGACATGGTCCGGCTCAGCCGCAAGGTCGGTAAGATGCTGTCGATCGGATTCCAGACCCGCTACGATCCGGGGGTGATGACGGCCCGGCGCATCGTCGCCTCGGGTGCCCTCGGCAAGGTGTACTACGCGGAGACCGGCGGCGGCCGGCGCAAGGGGATCCCCGGCGGCACGTTCATCCGCCGCGGTTCCGCGATCGGCGGCGCCATCCTGGACATAGGTTGCTATTCACTGGACACCGTCCTGCACGTGATGGGCAATCCGCGCCCCATCTCCGCCTCCGCCCACACGTCGGCCCATTTCGGCACCTCGCCGGTCTACGCCCGCCAGGCGTGGGGCGGGCGCATGAGCCCCTCCGATTTCGAGGTCGAAGACTTCGGCCTGGCCTTCATCCGGCTCGAGGGCGACGCCGTCCTCTATTTCAAGATCGCTTGGGCGATGCACGCCGAGACGCTGGGCCCGACGTTCCTGCTGGGCACCGAGGGCGGACTCAACATGGACGGCATGCGCGTCTACCACGACCAGTTCGGTGTCGGCGTCCACACCGACGTCCCGGTGCGCGGCGGCAACTGGGGCGACAGCTTCACCCGCAAGATCGAAGCGTTTGTCGAAGCGGTCCGCACCGGCGGGCCGGCCCCGATCCCGGGAGAGGAGATCCTGAACGCCACCGCGATCCTGGACGCCATCTACCGGTCCGCCGCCGAGCGCGCCGAAGTCCGCATCGACATCCCCGCCCTGGATTGACACAAACAGAGGGGGAGGCCGAGCGCCTCCCCCTTGCCCCGCCTCAACGGCCACGGTCCGGATACAGGTCAACCGGCCGCGCGCGCGCGAAGGCGGCCGCCTCCGTGCGCCAGGCCAACAGCAACTCGGAAACGGCCGCGGCACCGCCGCCGGCCGCCCGCCGCAGGGCGTCCCCGCCGGTGAGCCGGTCCACGCCGTACACGCCGCCGCGGACCCGCAACTGGAACGACGGATCGGCAAGCGCACAGCACAGCAGGTGGGCGGCGGCGATCAGGGCGGCATCGGCGGGGCGGGCGTTATGCGGCTCCAGGTCGAAGGCCACTCCCTGGCACACGAGTCCCGCGTGTTTGGATGCGGTCGGCAGAAACCACGTCGGGCGCGCCCGCAAGCCGGTCGGCAGGCTGGACCGGAGCCCCTGGACCAGGGCCTGCGCATCCCACCACGGAGCCCCGATCTGCCGGAACGGGTACGGGGTGCCGCGCCCCTCGGAGGCGTTGCTACCCTCGAAGACGCACATCCCCACATACAGTTCCGCCATATCCGGGCCGGTGCTGTTGGGTGAGGGCGGCACCCACGGCCGGTCCCAGGCCGCGAAGTCCTGAGTGCGGCGCCACCCCTGCACCGGCCAGACCCGGACGGCGCGGTCGTCCAATCCGTCCTCGCCCGCGCCCAGGAGGGCGAGTTCGCCGATGGTCATCCCGTGGCGCAACGGCACGTCAAAGGCGCAGACCAGCGACTCGAGGCCCGGAGCGCGCCCCGCGGAGCCGGCCACCAGACCACCCAGTGGATTGGGACGGTCCAACACATGCACCGGCACACCGGCGCGCGCCGCCGCCGAAAGCAACCGCCGCATGGTGCCCGGGTAGGTGAAATAGCGGGCGCCGATATCCTGCAAATCGACGACCACCGCGTCCAGGCCGCCGAAGATGCCGCTTTCTATCTCCCCCGACCCGTCCGGGCCGCGCCCCCTCGGTCCATAGAGGCTGCAGACCTCGATCCCGCTGACGGAATCCACCCCGTCCGCGATCGGCTCGCCGCCCGGACGCTCCCCGCGAACGCCATGCTCCGGGGCGAACAGGCGCACCACCTGCAAATCACCGAGCGCGGCGAGTCGGTCGATCCCGCTTCTCCCATGATCATCGGTGCCGGCGGCGTGCGTCAGCAACCCGACGCGCGCCCCCCGCACTCCGTCCGGCAAGGACACCAGCCACTGATCGAGACCCGTCTGCAGGGCCACGCGGACCCCTCCCCACCGTCCCATTCACGCCAGTTCCGCGGGAACCGCCGCCACCAGCGCCTCAACCAACACCCCCGCCGCCGCCGGCTCCAGGGCGACCGCCGCGGCTGCGGCCGCGGGGGGAAACGTCAGCCGCACCGTCCGCCCGGCCGACGCGGGCGGAAGCGCCGCGCGCAGGGCATCCTCCAGCACGCCGCCGGAGGCCGACCACAACCCGCCCGAAAGGCCGGTGGCGGCCTGTGGACCGACGGCCGCCCGCGCCCGGGCCGCGCACAGCATCCCGGCCAGGCCCCTGGCCGCCGCCGCGACGATCCGTTTCGCCGCGGCATCGAAGCTGGCGCGCTCGAGGACAAGCGGGGCAAGCGCGGCCAGACGGGCGGGATCCGCCCAGCGGGCCGCCGCCGCCTCCGGAAGTTGCTCCGCGGTGAGATCCGCCGCGGACAGCAGCGCCGCGGCAAGCCCCTCGGCCTGCGGCCGCCGCCCGTCGAGAAACTCCGCCACCGCCACCAGCCCCTGCGCGCCGATCCAGGCACCGCCCCCGGGATCACCCAGGTACCGCCCCCAGCCGCCGGCTCGCGCCTCACCCGCCGCTCCGCGCGCCAAGGCCATGCTGCCCGTGCCGGCGACCAACACGGCCGCCGGCTCGTCCGGCCGGCCCGGACGGACGGCGGCCAGGGCGATGTCCGCGTCGGTGCAGACGCGCAGAGACACCACCTCCATCGCCGCCGCCGCCAGCGCCGTTTCGAGGGCCGCGCGCGCCCGCGCCGCCCGTTGCGGCCGGCCCGCCCCGGCAAAACCAGCTACCACGCGCAACTCCCGGAGGACCGGGTGGCCGCCGGCCAGGGCGCGGGCGAAGACCGTTTCACACAGCGACCGCAAACTGGGAAGCGGGTCGGGCGCCCCCGGGCCCACCGCGGCGCCGGGCGCCCGCGCCGCCGCCCACGGGCGG
>JAJZXK010000030.1 GCA_021806565.1 Bacillota bacterium
CCGGTAACGTCCACTGCTTGTCCGGCCACGTGCCTCGCTCCGTCCATCTGTTCGCATCCTCTCCCCGCCCTCGGGAGTGTCCATTTAGTGTCTTCGCCTGTCTCACTCTATTGTGGCAGAGAGGGCCCATGCGGTGCAGCCGGTCGCGGCGCTCTAGAGCGAGTATTCGCTGTGGTGGCGGGAGCCGGAGCGGGACATCCTGCCGACCCTCGAACAGCTCGGCATTGGTTTTGTCCCGTTCAGCCCGCTCGGCAAAGGCTTCCTCACCGGCGCCATCGACGAGGACACGGTCCTGGACAGCAAGGATTTCCGCAACACGATCCCCCGCTTCGACCCACAAGCGCGCCGGGCCAACCGCGCCTTCGTCGACCTTCTCCGGCGGATCGCCGACCGGCGCAACGCCACGCCGGCACAGATCGCACTGGCGTGGCTGCTCGTGCGCAAGCCGTGGATCGTCCCCATCCCCGGGACAACCAAGCCGCACCGGCTCCAGGAGAACATCGCCTCCGCCGACATCACGCTGACGCCAGACGATGTGCGCGAGGTCGCGCACGCGCGCCTGGTGGCCCAGGGCGATCGCTATCCACAGAGCGCACTGCAGACGATCGACCGCTGACGCGACCTCCCAACCCGTCCTGCTGCCACCGGTGCGGGCAGCGGGTGGCAGCCGCCCACGCCGGCGACCCGGCCCGCCCCGCACGACTCTCGGGCACGGGGCGCGCTCCTCGCTGCGCCCCCGGGTGGCGGCTGCGCCGGTGCTGGCGCCGAAGCGCCGGATCCACGGTGCCCTCAGGCCATCCGCAGGTCGAGGCGCGAAAACCATTCCGCGGCCAGGGCCAGGAGCCCGGCGGCGGCAAGCGCCAATCCGGCGAGGCCGCCCAGCGGGGCGTGGCCCGCCAGGAGCGCCTCCGGCCGATACAGCGCAAAGGGGGTCAGGTGCGTAAGCCCTGAGAGGCGGGGCGAGAGGCGGGCAGCAAAGTCCAGGACGTAGAAGATGAACCCGATGCCGCCCGCCACGCCCAGGGCCGACCGCTCGTCGGCCAGCAGGCAGGAGGCGGCAAGCGCGACCATGGCCAAGAAGGCCAGGAGCACGAAGCTGCCCAGGCCCAGGAGCCCAAAGTCCACCCCGGCCCGCGACACCCCATACACCGCGGCCAGCAGGGCGGCGGCGAGCAGGGAAAGCGCGTCCAGCGCCAGGATCTCGGTCAGGAGCGCCGCGGCCGCGGCGACCACCACGCCGCGCCGGCTGGTGGGCGTCAGAAGCAGCGGCGTCAACTGACCCCGCTCCAACATGCCGGCGGGCAGGCGGGCGGCCTCGACCGCGGCAAAGCCGGCCAGACCCAGGATCCAGATGAACGAGAAGAACTCCGAGGAGAGGAAGACCGCCAGGGTCTCGCTGCCACCACCGAGCCCGAACGCGGCCACCAGCCCGCGGGGCAGCCCGGCCATCACGGCCGAGAGGGCGTGGTTGCGCGCGATGCTCGGATAGATCCAGATCAGCAGCCACTCATAGCAGGCCAGCAGCACGACCCAGGCGCCGACGCCGCGAGCCGCGCGCCGCACGAGCCAGCGATACAGCGGACCGCTCACGCGCCCTCGCCTCCCGCCGCCGCGTAGATCCGTAGGAACGCGTCCTCCAGGCTCTGCTGGCGTTCGCGCAGGCTCAGTAGCTCCAGGCCCGCCAGCGCGTCCACCAACGGCCGCAGCGGGCCTTGGACCTCCACCTCTGCCGTGCAGCCCCGCACCCGGGCGGCGGGGTACGCGGCGGCAAAGCGCTGGGCGTCGGCCTCGCCACCGAAGCGCAGGTGGTAGCCACGCCGGTCGCGCTGCGCCAGAAAGCCCGTCTCGGCCAGCGCCACCATCCGGCCCTGGCGCAGCACCGCGATCCGGTCCGCCGTCCGCTCCACCTCGGAAAACTGGTGCGAAGACAGCAGGATCGCCTTGCCGCGCCGCTTTTCTTCCAGGAGCCAGGCGACAAACCGCTCCTGCATCAGCGGATCGAAGCCGCTGGTCGGCTCGTCCAGCAGCAGGACCGGTGGGTCGTGCTGCAGCGCCGCCACCAACCCGAGCTTCTGGCGGTTGCCCTTGGAAAGGCAGTGCGGCGCGGCGCGGAGGTCCAGTTCGAAGCGGTCCACCAGCGACCGCTCGTAGGCGCGGTCCCGCAGGCCCCGCATCGCGGCGAGCAGGTCCAGCACCGCCCCACCGGACGACTCCGCGGGCAGTCCGATTTCACCCGGGAGGTAGCCCAGGATGCGGTGGGCCCGCTCGCGGCCGCTCCAGGCGTCGTGCCCCAGCAGCCGCACACGGCCGCGCCGCGGTCGCATCAGACCGGTCAAGAGCCGCATCGTCGTCGTCTTACCCGCGCCGTTGGGGCCGAGCCAGCCGAGCACCTCGCCACGGTCGACCGAAAAGGAGAGGTCGAAGACGCCCCTGCCGCCGCCGAAATCGTAGCTGAGGTCAGCGGCCTCGATCGCCGGCGCCGGCACCGCCATCACCGCCCATCCCCCGCCGCGCGCGCCAGGCTTCGTAGTCCGCCACCAGGGTCGCAAACCGCTCCTGCAGGAAGGTGAAAAAGTCTGTCATCTCCGCGAGGCGCGCCGCCAGGGCCGGGTCCAGCGCGCCCGCCGCCTGCCGGTAAGCCTCGACGTGTGCCTTCCAGACATAGAGGGCGTGGAGCTTGGCCGCCGTGGAGTCCTGCCAGATCCGCGGGCGCAGGACGTAGTAGTCCTGGCGGTCGGCGGGTCGGTGGGTCTTTTCGGCGATCGCCGCCAGCACCGCCTGGCGCATGGTGGTCGAGGCGGTCGCGCGGCTGCACCCCAGGTCCGCCGCGATCCGCTGCAGCGGTACGGGTTCCGTCTGCAGAAACAGGTAGCCAAAGGCCCGGCCCAGGGTGCGGCTGAGCCCGTACCGGTCGAACTCGCTGCCAAAGCGCTCGCACAACTCTGCCGCGGCGGCATCCATCCCGGCCCACCGCCATCCGTCCGGACCGTTTAGATCGATCCAAACGATAGCAACGCTTCGGCCGCGGGTCAACGGGGCAGCGCGAGCCGCCCGCCGCGGACGCCGAACCCACCCAGGCGCTGCGGACCATCTGGCCCGGTTAGGGTCAGCCCTCCACTCCGGGCGCTGGCGCCTGGACCCGCCAGGACTGTTGCAGGGTCCGGGTCCCCCCGGGGGGCACGACGACCTCGCCCCCGTCCGCTTCGAGGCGCCAGCCCCACGGAAAGCGCGCCACGCGTACGGTCTCGACGGCCTCGTAGCCGCACTCGAAGACTGCGCCGCCGCAGTCGACCCGCCAGCCGTCCACCCCCGAGGCCGCGCGC
Source organism: Bacillota bacterium (assembly GCA_021806565.1). Lineage (GTDB taxonomy): Bacteria > Bacillota > Sulfobacillia > RBS10-35 > JAJYVN01 > JAJZXK01. Next base: position 3,324 of record JAJZXK010000030.1, read on the forward strand.
TGCGCCGCCGCATCCGCCCCCGCCGGCACCCAGAGGCCGTCGGGGTGGCGCCACTGCAGCCCCCGCGGTGGGCCGGCCAGACAGAGCCGCGCCCGGACCGCCAACGGGTGGGCGGCATCGTCGGCGTTGGTGACCGTGGTCCGCAGACGCAGCGCGCCGTCGGCGTCGAGGGCGATCTCGCGCCGCACCTCGATGCGCGCGTAGTGGTGCCAGGAGGCCATGCCGCTCAGGGTGGCGGTCAGCACCAGCGGCCCGCCCCGCCGGTCGCCTGCGAGCTCGTGGGCGTCGCAGCGGCCCAGGTCGCCGGCGCAGCCTTCCTCATAGCCGCGCGAGGCCGGATAGTCCGCGTCCTCCCAGGCGGCCGGCGCCAACAGCGCCCGGCCGCCGCAGGATGCCTCCCAGAACCGCCCTCCCAGTCCGGGGACGATGCGCAGCCGCCACGGCCCCGCCGACCAGAGCATGGTGGCGTGCGGGCCGGCCAGCACGGCGACGCGCCGCTGGAAATCGGAGAGCGGCCGCGCCTCCGCCAGCTGCCGCACCCCATACCGCTCCAGGTCAGAAAGGAGCCACGCCAGCGCCTCCGGCCGCTGCGCGGCCGGCAGGCCGCCGTGGAGCGGGGCCCGGGGCCGCAATACGTCCCCGTCGAGTTCGAAGGTGGGCGGCAGGGCCAGGCGCGCGTAGTCCACCGAAAGGCTCAGCCGTCCCACCTCCGCCGCCTCCTGCGCGTCGTCCTGCGAAAGCCGCCGCGCCTTCGCGAGGTCAGAATCGGCGGCATCCAGTAGCGCGGGGGTGAGGTGGCCCGCCTGCACCGGGCTGAACATGCGCAGGTGTCTTTCCGGGTCGGCGGCCGACGCCTGGATGCGGTCGAAGTACGAGCGGACCGGTACGTGGGAGCGGGGAAAGACACCGCGCAGGAACTCGTCCACCAGGGCCTGTGGGTCGGCAGCGGCGTCCCAAAGGAGCCGGGCGAGGTAGTAGGCGCGTAGCGCCGCCCACTCCCCCCCGCCGCCCTGCGCGAGGTCTCCCTGGCAAAAGACGCTCTCGACGCCGTGCCGCCGCAAGAGCGCCAGGTCGGCGGCGATGGCGCGGAAGTTCGGAAACGGCAACAGGTAGTGAGAGAAGTCGGTGTGGTAGTCCCAGACGTGCAGCCGGGCGGCGATCGCGGCCCAGCCGCGCAGCCGGGCGGCAAACGGGGCGTTGTGCGGGCAATCCTCCACCGGATGGCTCTCGCAACTGGGCGACATATGGCACAGCCGCACCACCACGTTCGCTTCCGGCCTCAGGTGGCGGGGCGGATCCTCGGTATACCAGTAGGCCAGCGTGTCGATCCAGCGGTCCGGGTGGCTGCGCGCGATGCGGCGGGCGACGGCGTTCACGAAGTGCAGCACCGGGCCCACCTGCGAACCCTCGCGCGCCACCAGGGCGCGGCAGTGCTCGCACTCGCAGGCCCCGAGCCAGTCGTTTTGCGACACCGAGGCGATGCGGGCGCCGGGGTCGGCGGTAAACCACGCCCGCACCGTCTCGGCGGCGATCTCCACGATGTCCGGGTTGGTCAGGCACAGCTGGGCCATCGCCTCCCGACGCCTGCCGTCGACCAGGGAGAAGTATTCGGGGTGGGCGGCGAAGTAGCGTGCCGGGGGCACCAGGTCGTAAAAGGTGTGCACAAAGTGGGTGTAGCGGACGCCGCCGCCCCAGGCGGCGTCGCGGTCGCGCGCACAGAACTCGCCGTTCAGGCGCAGCCGGGAACTCCAGGGGTGGCGCATCGCCTCCCAGTAGCCCACGTCGCGCACGGCGAAGGCCGGCACCTGCCCCAGGTCCAGATCCGCCGGCAGGGCCGCCGGCGACTCCAGGCCCGGGCGCAGCTCGCAGCCCGGCGTGAGCCAGCGGAAGCCGAGCACATCCTGCAGGTACGCATACACCGCATACAGCGCGCCGCGCGGTCCCTGGCCGAAAAGATAGACCCGGTCGCCGCGCCGCGCCAGCCGACAGGCGTCGGGGGCGGCCGGCTCGGCTTCACCGGACGGCGGGGCGCCCACCACGAAGGCCGGCTCCGCCCCCGCGGGGTCGCCCTCGTCGATCGGCAACTCCGGCGCCCCCGCCCGCGAAAGCGCGTCGCGCAACTCGCGCGCCGCCGTCCAGGCGACGGCCCCGGCCCCCTGCGCCACCACCACCCGCCGAGCCGTCCGCTCTGTCATTCCCAAGCCCTCCCGCCACCCCAACTCCGGCGCCCGGGTCGAAAGCCCCCTAGCCCCGCCCGGTGGCGGCGGCCTCCCCCGCGCAGGCCGCCGGGCCAAAGTGCAGGCCCGTCGCGGGCATGCCGTCCGGACCCGTCAGGCGCAGGTTGAACCCCCACTCCCCCTGGTGGTTGACGCAGCGGACCGCCAAGCGGTGCGACCCCCGGCTCAGGGTGACGGGCAGCCGCTCCTCGAACTGCAGGCGATCGCGATACAGCAGGCCCCCGTGCGACGCCGGGCTGCGCTGGTCAAAGAGCGGTCGGCCGTCCAGCCACACCGCCAGGCCGTCGTCCCATCCCAGACAGAGGCAGCCGGACACCTCCCGGTCGCACTCGAGGTCACAGACCAACTGCGCCTCGGCGTGGTCGGTCCGCCGCCAGTCGAAGACCTCGCGCAACAGCACCCGGCCGGTCGGCTCGACGCTGCGGTGGGCAAACCAGCGGATGGCGCCGTGCGGACCATGCACCACCTCCTCGGGCGGCAGCGGCTCGGGGGCACCGGGCGGCGCCGCGAAGGCGGGGGCCGCAAAGGGGCTGCCCAGCGGGCCGAGGATCGACCAGGCGCCCGGGGTGCCGAAGCGATCGCACAGCCCACAAGCGTCCAGGCGGCCGGCGTCGAAGGCCGCCACGGCACGCAGCAGCGGTTCCACCCCCGCCGGCACGGCCGTGGCGCCGCCGCGGCGGGCCCGCAGGAGTTCGTGCCAACCGCGCACCGCCGCCTCTCCACCGACAAAGGAGGGCGCCTTGAGGGAAAAGCGGTTTTGGACCTCCGGATCGGCCTCGCACCAGACGGGATGGGCGGTGAACGACCAGACGTAGCGCTTGGCGACGCGGTCGAGGATGGCCAGTTGGCCGGCGAGTTCCTCCAACTCCTCATCCCAGGACCGTAGCGGGTAGTCGCGCGCCCCCGTCTCGGCCATGTGCAGCGGCCAGACACCCGGGGCGACCGTGCAGTTCCGCCGCCAATAGGCCGACGCGCGCGACGGCAGGTGCACCTGCGCCCAGCAGTCCGCCTCGCGGGGGATGGCGACCTGCGTGGCCGGATCGTGGAGGCAGTACGAGCGCTCGTAGGCCAGATGCATCCCGCCCGGCGCGTCGCGTGCCACCATGGCATCCAGCATCCCGAGCATGAAGGCGCGCTCCAGCGGCCGGGAACGGAACGTGCCGGGAAGCACGAAGACCGGCGCCGCCGGAAACCCGTCGAGCAGGGCTTCCACCGCGGCCCGACCCTGCCCGCGGGCGCAGGCCAGCAGGTCGGCCGCGCTATGGTCGGTGTACGTGTAGGACTCGTGCTCCAGCGAGTAGCGGGGGTAGGGGTATTCGACGTCGACGGCCACCCCGTGGAAGCCCATCGCCGCCGCGCAGGCGCCCAGGCGTCCGAAGTGCCGCACCATCTTCTCCAGATAGGCCCGCGACCGCAGGGTTTCCGCCGACGGCCACGCGGCCTCGGGGGCGAACAGGACGCCAAGCAGGTTAGAGCCCGCACCCGCCGCCGTCAGCGCGGCGACGTTGCGCTGCAGGGCCCGCGCCCACGGCGTGGCGACGGGCGGCCCCTCCAGGTCCAGGTGCCCGGAGACGCCCTCGTCCCAGGGGCCCGCCACGAACATGATCCCGTCGTAGAGCCGCGCGACGGCGGCGGCCCGCTCGTCGAAGTAGGGCTGCGGTCCGTGGGCACCGTAGGCGAGCATGGCAGGTAACTGAGTGGGGCGGAAATCGGCGTCGGCCGACATCGCTCATCACTCCAACAGGGCGATCCAGCGCCCGGCCGCTCCTTTCCAGCCTGCGCCGCGACACTCCCGCCTGGGAGCGCCACATCCGGACATCCCGCACACGCGACAAGCGGCGGCGGCACCTCGGACGCTCAGAGCGCGTAACCCGCAAAGCCGCGCCCGTGGGCCAGGGCCGCCGCCACCGCCAGCAGCCGCACCGCCCCCGTCTGCTGCAACAGCTTCACCGACCCAGGCGCGGGCGGCGGCCCGAACCAGTCGTGGGCAAAGAGGTCCTGCGCCGAGCGGGCCCGCTTCCAGGCCGAGGCGGCATTCGTCGCGATCAGGCTCGGGATGGCCGGATCCGGCCGCACCTGATTCAGCAACTGCAGGTTGTCTGCAAGCACACCGTTGAACTCGGCCTGCGGCAGCAGCATGCCGTTGTACCGCAGGGCGTTGGCCAGGGTGTAGGCCTCCGTGCGCCGCGCCTGGGCCAGATAGGACGCCCTGCCGGTGATGTGGTACAAGAGCGCCCCGGCGCCCATCACCGTGCCGAGGTTGTAGGTCCAGAGGTTGCGCACGATGTGGCCGCCGCGGTCGATGTTGTCCCAGACCTGGCCGGTGCTAGGGTTGACCAGGGTGGACTCCTGCCAGGCGTAGATGCGCTCGGCCCAGCGCAGGTAGCTGGCCCGGTGCGTCTCCAGGTAGAGGTAGGCGGCGAGTTCGGCCACCGGGGCGTTGGCCGGCGTCTGGCGCGTCAGGCGCTTGTCGTTCCAGTAGATGCCGCCGCCCGACCGGGCCCAACCGGTCTTTTCGTAGTGCATCACCCGCTGCGCCTGGGTCAGGAAGGCGCGCTTCCCGGTCAGGCGGTAGGCACCGACCAGGTCCAAGCCGGCCCAGGCGTTGTCGTCGTAATACTTGGTCGTGTGCGGCCCGCCGTGGGGGTAGGGCGCGTAGGCCGGCACGGCGGCGCGGGTGTCCCAATACGGGGCCAGGCCGTCGGCCAGCGACCGCACGGTTGCCTTGGCCGAAGCGGGGGCGCCAGGCATTTGGGCCACGTCTTCGGCGGCCGCCAGTGCCCAGGTATACCCCCAGACGGCGGTCGGATGCGGCCAGCGCAGCACCCCCAGGACCCCGCCCGGCCGCGGGCTCGAGGTGAGCATGCCCCCGGGTGTGCGATAGGTGCGCAGCAGGGCCGCAAGCGCCGCCTGGGCCCGGCCGGACGGCGAAGACGGGCCGGCCGCCGCAACGGGTGCCGCCACGGGTGGCCGGTGCCGGACCGCCGCCCACCCCGCCCCCGCCGCCACCAACCCCGCCACCCCGGCAGCCAGCCACCAGCGGCGCCATCGCACGCCACACACCGCTCCTCCCATAAGAAAGAAGTCATCGAGGACACGGAAAACATGGACCAGTTGGAATCATAGAAGAGAAACCAAAGGACAAACGCATAGAACACACAAGCAATGGCGGAACAACAGGGCGCGCCGGCACAGAAAGACGAGGGCTCAAACCGCGGACCGGGCCCTCCCGTGGCGCGCCGCTCCGCCGCGCGGAACGGGGGGCCCGCATCCGCGGCCGGCCGGCGACCGGGCCCCGGGCTCAGCCGGTGGCGCCGCGGTCGGGCGGGACCGCCTGCCACAGCTGCCCCATGGCGCCCGCCAACCCCACCAGGCCCGCGAGGTCGCTCGGCACCACCAGGGTCTTATCCGTCGAGCGCAGGGTGTTGCGCAGCGCCTCCAGGCCCTGCAGCGCCAGAAGCTCTTTGGGATTGAAGCCGAGTCCCGAAATCGCCTGCAACCCCTCGGTCTGCCCCCGGCGCAGCGTGGCGATCGCCTGGCCTTCGCCCTCCGCGGCCAGGATCAACGCCGCCCGGTCGGCCTCCGCGCGCAGGATCGTGGACTGCCGCTCCCCCTCGGCCCGCAGGATGGCGGCCTGCTTTTCGCCCTCGGCCTGCGTGATCAGCGCCCGGCGCGTGCGTTCAGCGATCATCTGCTTTTCCATCGCCGCGCGCACGTCCGGCGGCGGATCGATGCTGCGTAGCTCAATCCGCGTCACCTTCACGCCCCACTTGTCGGTCGCCGCGTCCAGGTGCTGCTGCAGCAGGGCGTTGATGCGCTCGCGCGACGTCAGGGTCTCGTCCAGCATCATGTCACCGACCACCTGGCGCAGCGAGGTCTGCACCAACTGCTCGACGCCGACCACGAAATTGGTGATCTCGTAGATGGCGCGCCGGGGATCCGTCACCTGCAGGTAGACGACGATGTCGATCGAGACGGTGGCGTTGTCCTTGGTGATGACCGGCATGGGCCGCAGCTCCCGCGGGGTCTCCCGGAGGTCCACCCGGGTCCGAATGGCGTCCACAAAGGGAATGATCAGGTGCAGCCCGCTTTCCAGGGTGGCCTGATACCGCCCCAACCGCTGCAGCAGGACCGCCTGGGCCTGCACCACCACCACGGTGCTGCGCCAAAGCAGCAAAACCACCAGCAGCCCCACGATGATCACGGTTCCCAAGTACGCGCTCACGCGGGATCCCTCCCCGCCACGCCTCTTCCAAGATCCTCCGGGCATACCTGCAGGGTGTTGCCCTCCACAGACAACACGGTGCAGCAGCCGCCCACCCCGGGCATCGGCCAGCCCTCCGCCACCCGCGCCCGCCACTGCTCGGCCCCGACCGCCACCCGCCCCGTGCGCGTCTCGGGCTCAAACGCCGCCGTCACCTGGGCCTGCCGGCCCACGACCGCCTCGGCGTTGGTGGCCAACCCGCCCCGGCGGCCGAAGCGCCGCACGGCCCAAGGGCGCAACGTGAACAGCCCGACCACCGACACCACCGTGAACACCGGCAGGGTGACCACCGAAAGCGGCATGAACAGCCCTGCGACCGCCGCCGCCAACGCCCCGACGCCCAGCACGGAAAACACAAAGGCGCCGTGCATCGACTCCAGGACCAACAGCGCGATACCGATCACCGCCCACACCCACCACGCCATCGCCATCCCCCCCCAACCGCGCGGGCCCCGGCCCACCCAGGCCGCAGCCCCACGACTTCACCCGCCGGGGCCGGCGTCCGCCACTCCGCGCCCTCCGCACGCGGGCGCGGTCCGGAGCCAAAGGCCGGACGCACCCTTCAAAGACCATGAGGGAGGGCCGTTTTGCCCCCCACCAGGCGCGGCCTGAGGGAGATGGGTTTGGGGGTAGGTAGGGGCCGCACGTCCGTCGGTGGTCGAATGCATGGGCCTGTACCTGGGAGCGCGGGTGGTTCCCACCGCGCCCGCGCAGGCCGCACCTTCCCGGACGGTCGCCACGGGATCGCCCCCCTCCGGAGCGGTCGCACGCGCCGCCGGCACCCGGAGCGCGAAGCCTTCTACCCGGTCCGCTCCACCGGCCCCGCGGTACCGGGAGAGGGCGGGCACCGCGGGCCACCCTACGCGCCAGATCCGAGTTCCGCCTTCAGCCGGGCCAGGTCCCCCTCCACCCCCGCCTGGGCCGAGAGCCGCCCCAACTCCACCGCCACGGCATCCGACGGCTGCAACCCGTCCTGCAGCGTGCCCTGCTGGACCAGTTCGTCGATCGCCGAGGCGCGGGCCCGCATGGCTGCGGTCCGGTCCTGCGCCCGCTGCACCGTGAGGCCCACGTCCGCCATCTCCTCGGACAGGCCGGTGACCGCCTCACCGATCTTTACACTGGCCTGCGCGGCGGTGTATTGGGCCTTGATCGCCTCCTTGCGGGTGCGAAAGGCGTTCACCCCCGCCACCAGCCGCTGCTGTGCCAGGGTCAATCTATCCTGCTCGCGCTGCAGCCCGGCCACTTGTGGAAGCAGGCCGTCCAACTGCTGGGAGGCGGACTGCCGCCGCTCCAGCGCCGTCCTGGCCAGATCCTCCCTGCCGGCGGCCAGGGCCTGCTTCGCCCCCCGTTCCATCTGGTCCATCTGCTGGCGCAGCGCATCGCATTGCAAATCGAGGCGCTTCTTGCTCGTGACCACGTCGGTCAGGCCCCGCTGAACCTTTTGCACCAGTTCCAACTGGTGCTGATAGGAGTAGTCCAGGGTCTGGCGCGGATCCTCGATCTGGTCGAGGGCCTGATTCACCTTCAGCTTGAACATGGACGACATCCGTGACAGAACGCCCACGGCGATCCCCTCACTTTTTCGGCTGACCACCAGAGTAGTATACAGCCGCCGCGATCCGCCCCACCCCGGTCGCGGCCAGCGTTTCGCTTTCACAACGCGCGGCCGCTTCGCCATCCCGCGCCGGCCGTGGCGGGCCGCCCCTCCGCTGCGGCCCGCCGTTCGGGTCCCCCGGCCGGCGGGGTGGCGCTGCCGTCGCGGGACGTGCGAAGTCGCCCGCACTGCCGTGCGTCCCCAACGCCTGCACCGCGTGCGCAAGAGCGGCTGCCAACTTGAAACGCTGCACCCTCGCCGCAGTCGACCAGGTACGCCGTAACCCCCTGGCACCAAAACATAGGCCGAACTCAGAGTCCCAGTTGCCCTTTTCCCACAGAGCCTGCTGGCCCGGGGCCACGGCCGCGTCGCGGCTTGGCGCCCGCATCCAGCACCGCGGTCCATATTTCCCCAACTCTTCGCCGCCCCGCTTTGCCACGAAACAGTCCTCCGTCGACCACTCCGTCATCCGGGGAAAAAGGAGAACGATTCCGTGCCGTACGCCCACCCGGCGTCCACTGCGGCCGCCTTCTTCACCGCCTCTGGCTCCCCGTAACGCGCGGGCGCGTAGTCTCGATCCTCGGCGAGCAGGAAGTAAAAGAAGTTGATGGCGAACACCAGCGCGGAATCGACGTCCAGATAGTGCGAGACCGGCCCGATGTACGCCTGAAAACCGGCTTTCAAAAAGGCCCGGGCAAGCGGTGCGCGTCCCGACCCGCAAGCCAGCGAGAGCACGGTTCCGCGCCCACCGCCCACGTGCGCCAACACTTCGGCGGCGGTCCATCTGACGGTGATTCCGTCCCAGCCATCCGGATCGTCGTAACGGCCCTCCGCCTGATCGACCACCTCGAACATGAGGTATGGATCCTCGTCGCCGCCGGATCCATGGCAGACAAGGATCGTGTGAGAGTGTTCAGGATGGGGGTGGGCGAAGAAGGCAAATATCTGGCGCTTCTGAATGAATCTGTGAAAATCGACCTGGATACCATAGCTTTCCAGAACTGCGCGAAGGGCGAGCGCCTCATCCAAGAGCTTGTTGTCACAAACAATGGCGACGCGATCCAAGATTTTCACGCTTGTCGTCCCCCCGCCATACACCAGCCGGTACACACCTCGCCAGCGGCGCCGCCACACCGGAGGCTGTTGGGGTGGCCGCGGCGTGCCGCGCGCCATCCCCTGGCGGTTCCAGCCTTCTCTCCCGCACCGGACGGGTGAGAGAGGAAGGACCGCCCAAAGCGGCATCGACACCTCCGTCGCCCTCGGGATGCCCCGGGACACGAGGACTTGCCCCAAACTTCTCTGCACGCCGAAAAGGCGGCGGCGGCCGGAGCCAGGCCGACCGCCACCGCGAACGGAAGGAACGCGTCCTCGCCCCGGGTGATACCTCTGCGCCCGCACCTGCGGCCCGGGCCCGATACCACCGACCGCACCCGGGTCCGCATCCGGCCGGCTCAGGCCAGACCGCGCTTACCGCCCGCGTCGATCTCCAAAGAGGTGCCGGTGATCATGGCCGCCTGCGAGGAGACGAGGAAGGCGACGCAGGCCGCCACCTCTTCCGCCGACGGCAGGCGCCCGAGCGGGCTCGCGCGCATCTGGGTGAGTACGGCGTCCACCGGTGCCCCGGTAGCCCCGGCGATGCCCTCGGCCATCGACGCCAGCAAGCCCGTCTCCGCCGCCCCTGGGCTGACGGCGACCACCCGGATGCGGTCGCCGGCCAGCGCGTCCGCCAGGCATTTGGTATAGGCGAGCAGGCCGGCGTTGATGACGCTGTTGATGGTCAGCAGGGTGAAGGGGTCCTTACCCGCCGCGCCCACGATGTGCAGGATCGACCCGCCACCGGATCGGCGCAGGTGCGGAACCGCCGCCGTGCACACCCGCACCGTGCCCAGAAGCTTGGTCTCGAGGCTGTTCCGCCACACCGCTTCGGAGGCGTCCAGGGGACCGTGGATGGGCGCCCCGCCCGCGGAGTTCACGACGACATCCAGACGGCCCAGCGCCTCCACCGCCCGCCCCACGGCAGACTCCACGGATGCCTGTTCACGCACATCGGCCACCAGCGGCACCACCCGGCGCCCGGTGGCTTGCGCGATCGCCTCCGCCGTCTGGCCCAACTCCGCCTCGGTCCGCGCCAAGAGCGCCACATCCGCGCCTTCCGCCGCCAGGGTCTGGGCGATCGCCCGGCCGAAACCGCGTGAGCCGCCCGTGACCAACGCCACCTTGCCCGCAAACCCGAGATCCACGCCCCCAACCCCTTTCGCATCGCTGCCATCCGCTCGCCGCACCGCGCGAGCCACGCGCCTGGAGACTTCGCCCTTGGCGCAAACGAGCGACCCGCGCCAACCGCAGGCGCATGGCGGCACCGGCCACCGCGCAGGGTTCGCGGCGGTTGCCGCATCGCCTACTGGCAGGTGTCCGCAGGTGCTCCAGCGCGCGCTTCTTTCGCACGGAGCGTAACGTCGAAGCCGTTCACCCAGCGGCCGCACGGCCTTGAAATCGCCGCCGGACGGCCCTCCCCTGCCTGCCGTTGGGCCGTGTTCTTGCGGGCCTCCCGGGGCAGAAGCCCGCGGGACCCAGTCCGAAAGACCCGGAGTGTGCCTTGTGCACCATATTGGGCAGGACTGCCAGCCACGGACTGCGAATCGGCCGCCGGCTTCATAGGCCACGTCCAAGCCAGATGCCGTGATCTCCTGGCGCCAGGATGGCGGTCCGAATGTGCCCCTGCCGCATGACGTGACACGGAGTTGCGAAGTCGGTGGGCGGAGGCTTGCGGACGCGCATGGGTTCCACATCCAGCCGCGCAGAGGACCATCTCAATCATGGGGCACACCCACGCCTCGCGCCGTCTCGGTTCATCCTGGCTGATCCTGGTGGGCATCACCTTGGCGGCGGTCCTCGCCCTGGGGGGGCAGACGCGGGCCGCGTCCCTCGCCGGCTATCGCTTCTCGGCCACGCCGCTGGCGCCGGCCGGCTCGATCGGAGCCGGGGGCGCCGTCAACGTGGTCCTCACCCCTGTGGACGCAGGCGGCAACCCCACCGTCGTGTCTGCGGTGTACCTCTCATTTTCCCAGACGCCTGGCGGCGGCGGGGCGCGAAGCGGTGGCGTGACGCTGTCGTCCACACCGCAGCGAGTCGCCACAGACCAAAGCGGCCAGATCACCGTAACCTACAATGCTCCCTCACCGCTGCCAACCTCCGGCACCGATACCATCGTCGCGCAGGATGCCCCGACGCACCCGGCGGTGACGGCGCAGGACTCCTACACCTTCGCTGCGGCGGGCGCCACTGCGTACACCTGGAGCGAACAGAGCACCCCGGCGGGATGCGCCGCTGCGTGCTCCGGCGCACCGCCACCGCGCTACGATCCAGCCATGGCGTATGACCCCGCGACCGGTACGCTGGTGCTGTTCGGCGGGGCGTCGCAGACGGGCGGCACCGCAATGCTCGGCGACACGTGGACATGGAACGGGTCGCAATGGACGAAGCGGACGCCCGCGCACTCTCCCTCACCGCGCTACGGCGCCCGTCTGGTCTACGACCCGACGACGCAGAGTCTGCTGCTCTTCGGCGGCGCCGACGCCTCGAACCAATTCTTCGGCGACACCTGGGCCTGGACCGGGTCCGACTGGATCGCGATCCCCACCCCCACCTCCAGCGCGCCACCGCCGCGCTACGATGCGAGCCTGGCCTACGATTCCGCGAGCGGCCAAGTGTTGCTCTTCGGTGGCTGGAACGGCGCCAGCGCCCTCGGAGACACGTGGGTATGGCAGGGCACCTCCTGGTCCGCGGTGCACCCGGCCCACAGCCCAAGCGCGCGGTACGGGGCCGCCATGGCCTACGACGCCGCCGCGGGCTCGATGGTGCTCTTCGGCGGAGCCAACGGGACCACGGTCCACGCGGACACGGCGGTTTGGAACGGCACAGATTGGACGTTCAAGGCCCCGGCCCACGTACCACCCGCGGCCTCCGACGCAGTGATGGCCTACGATCAGGCGGAGGCCGCCGTCGTCCTATTCGACGGCGGTAGCGGCACCTGGACTTGGAACGGCACCGACTGGACCCAGCAGCAACCGGCGTCCTCTCCGCCCGCGGTAGGCGCCGCCGCCGCAGACTACGTCGGATCGACGAACAGCCTCGTGCTCTTCGGCGGCGAGGACGCGGCCCGGATCCTCCACAACGCAACCTGGACTTGGATCGCTGGCACAAATGTGTCGCCGCCGACCATCTCGACCACGTCCCTGCCCGCTGCCACGGTCGGCAGTGCGTATGCCCAGCAACTCGGCGCGACCGGAGGCGTCGCCCCGTATACCTGGTCGGTTGCTTCGGGCTCGAGTCCGCCCCCCTGGTTGACGCTGAGCCCCACGGGACAACTGCGCGGCACGCCGACAGCGGCTGGAGCGGTCAGCGTGACCGTCGACGTGGCGGACGCCCGCGGGGAGACCGCGGTGCAGACGCTCTCACTGACCGTCAACGCGCCCGCGGTGGCTGCCTACGTGTGGTCGCCCACTCCCGTCGCGGCGACCGGCACGCTGCCGTCAGGGTCGGTCGCCGACTTGACCCTGACGGCGGAGGACGCGTCCGGGCACGCGATCGTCGCCGCCGCCGTATATGTGTCCTTTACACCGGCCCCTGGCGGGGGATCCGCCTTCTTGGTCGGGGGCACCGCCGGTTCGGTGGCGCTGACGCCGGCGCCTCAGCGCTTCACCACGGATGGCAGCGGGCAACTCCATGTCACCTACGACGCGCCCGCCTCCCTGCCCGCCGGCGGCCACGACGCGCTGACGGCGCAAAACGCCCCGGCATCGCCGACCGTCAGCGCACAGAGCACGTACACGTTCATCGTGCCAAGCGCGGTGACGCTCCAGGCCGCTGCGCCCTCCGTCGCGGCTGGTACCAGTCTCGCCTTCACAGGCAAGGTCGCCGACGCACAGGGCGGACCCGTCTCGGGCGCCACCGTGGACCTCACCGTGGCGGGAGGCCTGGTCGCGCAGGCCGTGACTGGGGGCGACGGCACCTATCAGGGCAGTTGGGTGGTGCCGGATGCGGTGGGGGCCCAGACCCTCACCGCGTCGGTGATGGGCGCCGCCGCGACGGTCCAGGCCTCGACCCTCGTCCAAGTCGTGGCGGGTCCGGTCGGGCAACTGACCATGCACGCCACGCCGGCCCAGGTGGGCGCCGGGGGAACCGTGACCGTGTCCGGACTCGCCGTGGACGCCTTCGGCAACCCGGTCACCAGTGCGACCATCTCCCTGACGGTTTCGGGCGGTACGCTTCCGGCCGCCCAGTTGGTGACCAATCCGGACGGCAGCTTCACCTCGACATGGACCCTGCCGTCGACCACCGGATTTGCCGTGGCGACCGCAGCCGCGAACGGCGTCACGGCGTCCGCCACCGTGGGCGTCCGGCCTGGGGCGGTCGCCGTCGTGGCGCTGACGCCGACCGCCGCCGGCGTCGGGGCAAGTGGAGACCTGGCCCTGAACGGTAAGGTCTCCGACGCGTACGGCAACCCGATCCCCGGCGCCATGGTCACATTGACGGCCTCCGGCGGCACGATCAGCCCGTCGAGCGCGACCACGAATGCCGCGGGAACCTTCGGCGCGGTCCTTGCGGCTCCCGCCGTACCGGGCCCGGTGACCCTGACGGCCAAGGTGGAGGGCAGTTCGCCCCTGGTCGCGGTGAGCACGCAGGTGACGGCGACGGCGACGGTCACCTTGGCCCCCAGTCAGACGAGCACGGAGCCGACGGGAACGGTCGCGCTCACCGGCACGGTCACCGGTGCGGGGGGCGTCCCCCTCGCCGGCGTGACCGTAGGCCTGGCGGCATCGGCAGGCACGGTTACGCCCGCTTTGCCCAGCACGGGCGGCGACGGGACGTATCAGGCCGTGCTGCAAGCGCCGGCCACCGCGGGCCCGGTCCAGGTAACCGCCACACTCCCGGCATCTGCGGGGCCGGGCGCGGAGACGGTCGTGACGGTGGGCTTTGCGTTCCCGGTGGTCACCTCTGTCACGCCCAATACGGGCGGACCCGGAGGGGGCGATAGCGTCTCCATCCGTGGAACCGGCCTTTCCGGGGCGACCGGCGTGTATTTCGGCACCCAGCCGGCACGCTTTACCGCCAACCCCGACGGGTCGCTTGCCGCGCAGGCGCCCGCCGGTGCCGGTACGGTCGATGTGCGCGTCATCACGGAGCCAGTCGCAACCGACGGTCTGCTGCTCTACTACCGTGCGGCGAACGCGGACGCTGCGGGCAACGCCGGCCAGGGCGGTTCGCCGGGCACGATCCGCGACCTGACCGGCAACGGCGACAACGGCGTCCTGCAGAACATGGACGGTGCCGCAGGCGGCGGCTTTGTCGGCGACGGGTCCGCCCAGTCACCCTTCGCGCTCAGCTTCAAGGGTGGGGGCGAGGTGGTCGGCACCCAGTCAAGCCCGCTCCCGGGCACGTTGGCCCTGGACGTCTGGTTCAGGGCGACCCATCCAGGTGGGCAAATCCTCGGTTTCGCCAGCCCGGGGAAGGTGTCTTCCACACTGTATCTGGACGGAAGCGGGCATCTGGCCCTCTACATGGACGTTTACGCGAGGCGTTGGGGCTGCCTCCGGCCATTCGAGTGCGCGGCGCAGGATCCGGTGGAAACCATTTCGTCCCCAGCGACCTACACCGACGGGCACTGGCACGAGGCCGTCGCCACGTTCGCAGGCAGCCAGTTGGCGCTTTGTGTAGATGGACAGCCGGTCGGTAACGTCGGGATCGCCGGGGCGACCCACCCGTCGTGGGGGACAAACGGCGTCTGGCAGTTGGGCGGCTCGGTGCGTGGCGCCCAACCGGGCACCACCCCCGCGACGTTCAGCGGGCAGATCTCGACGGTGCGGGTGTATGCGAGGGCTCTGACGGCCCAGGAACTCACGGCAAACCAGCAGGCCGGTCTGGAGCCGGCCGGCGGCTTCAGCGCACCGGTGTCAGGTGACCGGTACACGTACCGAGTCGATCTCACCGGGGCGGAGTTTTCTTCTGGCAGCGTCGGTGCGTACTATCTGGGCGGCATCCGTGCCGTCAGCGGCGTGCCTCCCTATACTTGGGCGGTGGTCCAGGGCTCACTGCCGCCCGGGCTCACCTTCGGGCCGGCAATCTGGTCCCCATCCGGTTCGTTCGCGGAACTGTCGGGCACGCCGAAAGCCATGGGCCCTTATGCCTTCACGGTGCAGGTCACAGACAGCACGGGTCAGGTGGCGACCCAGCCCGTGCAGTTGCAGATCGGCTTGGGCTCTCCAGCCCAGGTCTCCCTGAGTGCCACCCCGTCGCTGGTGACGCCGGGCGGGACGGCGACCATCCGCGGCCTCGTTGAAGACGACGGCGGCGATCCGGTGCCGGGCGCGGCAGTCTCCCTGAGCGCACCCCAGGGCACCCTGGCGGCGACGTCGGCGACCACGGACGCCAACGGGCGTTTCAGTGTCGGTTACACCGCGCCCAGCGCCACCGGGGTGTACCAGGTGGTGGCAGGCGTTCCCGGCAGCGCCCTGACCGCCACGGCGACGGTCGCCGACTTCACCACGTCCGACATGGTCCTTGCCGCTGTCAGCCCGGCCCGCGCCGGGCCGGGGTACACTGGACTCTTTACAATCACCGGCTGGGGCTTCCGAGCGGGCGGCAGCTACTCCGTCACCATCGGCGGCGAGACGGTCCCCGCCCAGGTGGTGTCGTCCACGCAACTCCAGTTGGCCGCACCGGCGCTCGACGACGGCACGTACGATGTCACGGTCACCGGCCCAGACGGCGGCTCGCAGACCCTGGCAGGGGCGCTCTCCGTCACGAGCAGCCTGCCGATGGGCTCGGCGCCTCCAGCCTCCTCGCCCTTACCCACGACGCCCTATCTCAGCTTCGCTGGCGGCATGACCGGCGGCGATACCCTGACCGTGGACGGGATGACGATCCAATACGGCAACCTCAACGTGGTCAACGGCAACACCGCGGTGCTCAGCGCGCCAATCCTCATCAACGGAGTCCTGCATTACGACGGTGGCCAACTGACCCTTGCGACGGCCGCCGACGGAGCGGTGACGGTGTCGGGCAGTGCCGGGGGAACCCTGTACGTCGACACCAACATGAGCGCGTATCCGAAGGTGTATCTGTACAAGGGCGCATTCACGCTTCAGGCGGGCGGCACCATCGCGCTGCCCGACCTAGGGATGGCCAACCAGCTCCTCAAGATCGCCGGCTTTTCGGTTGACCTGACGCGGCTGACGGTCGCCTCCCACCAGGTGTCCCTGGTCGGGGCGCTCGACGTGCTGGGAGCAAAGGCCGACCTCAGCAACTTCACCGTGGGCAGCGGCGGGGTCACCGCCGTCGGATCCGCTTCGCTGCCCGACATCAAGGCGGCCGGCGTCGGCATCGACGACGTCCACGTCACGTTCGACACGACGCACGGGGCGCTGAACGGCCAGGGCACGATCGCGCTGCCGATGCTCAGCGCCGGCGGCCAGGTCGCCTTATACAACGGCCATCTCCAGTCGTTCAGCGTCAGCATCGGCAACTTCAGCGTGAACCTCCCGGGGACGCCCGTCTTCGTCGATCATCTGTCGGGCGGCGCCGCGGATCTGCAGTCGCCCAACTGGCAGCTGCAGTCTGGCGCGGGCTTCTCCGCCCCGTATGGCGAGGTGGGCGCGGCCGTCCCGCCCCCCTTCACAGGCGGGGTCAACCTCACATTCACCGTCGGGCAGTCGTTGACGTTCAACGGCCAGTTGATCCTGTTCGGCAAGTTCACCCTCGCGTCGGTGTCGGGCAGTGTCACCCAGCAGGAGGCCGACCTGAACGCCCAGGTCAATGCCGGTCCAATCGCCAATGGCAACGCGAACCTCAGGCTGCGGTACAACCCGTGGTACTTCCACGGGGCTGCCTCCGCCACCGTGAATGTGCCGCATTTCCAAATCGGCTGGATCTCGATCTGCCCCTGCACGCTCGGCGGCATCGGCGCGTCGATCGACAGCAACAGCGGCATCACCGCCTCGGTGACCGTGTTCCGCATCCCGGTGACCGTCGGCGTCGGATGGAACGGGCGCATCAGCGTCAACGGCTGGTATATTGACCCCGCCACGGAACAGGTGACCCTGACGGCACCGCGCAGCAGCGTCCCGCTCCTGGGCAGCATGCACCTGACAGGCACGGTCCTGGATCCGAGCGGACACCCCGTGCCTGGGGTGACGGTGGAACTCACCAGCACGCTGGGGAGTGTGGTGCCGGATGCGGTGGTCACCGACGCACGCGGCGCGTACACCGCCACCCTGGTGGCGGGGACCATCAAGGGCACGGCGGACGTGACCACCCACGTGCGCGGCGCGGCCCCTTCGGTTTCGACCACCATCCTGGTCGGCGTCGGCGAGGCGGCGGACCCGGTGGTGGACTCGACGATCGTCGTCCCAGCGGGACTCTCCAGTGCCATCCTGGCGGCGAAGTGGCAGACGGGCAGCGCGGCGTTGACCCTGGTCAGCCCGACGGGTCAGACATACAGCCCCGCCAACAGCGCAGCCCTGTACGCGTCCGTCACCGATCAGAACGAGGCGCTCTACAACATCCCTGCACCCGCTGCCGGAAGCTGGACGGCGGAGGTTTCGTCCAGCGCCCCGGTGGGCACGGTGGTGACCGGGTTGCTGACGCCCCTGGCCACGCCGACGATCTCCGTGTCGAGCGCGGTGCTGAACGGCGGCACGCTGACGGTGCGATACAGCGCCGATACGTTCAACGGCCAGGGCACGGTGAACCTCTACTACAACACCGCAGACGGAACCGCTGGAGGCACGCCGTTTTCCATCGGCCTTCCCACCGGCAAGGACCGGTCGGTCACGTGGTCGCCCGGCGCCTCGGTTCCCAGCGGCAGGTACTACGTCTATGGAACCGTCAACGACGGCGTGCACCCGGCCGCGTCCACGGGAACGCTGGCTCCGGCGCCGTTCACTTGGACCAATATGGACACCCCCGCCGCGCCGCAGGGTCTCGCCGTGGCCGCGAGCAACGGCCAACTGGCCATCGATTGGCAGCCCGCCCCGGCGGCGTCGGATGTGAACGACTACCGACTGACGGTGCTCACCGCTGGCGGTGGCATGGTGGCAGCCCAGGATGTGGGCGATGTGACCTCCTACACCTGGTCGGGGCTGACGGTCGGGCAAACGTACGGCGTGGAGGTCACCGCCGTCAGCAGCCGCGGGGTGGAAGGCCCGCCCAGCACGGAGGTGTCACTCGCGCTACCGGTACCACAGCCGCCGTCGCTCTCTGCCGTCTGGTCTGCATCCGATGCGACCGACGCGGGCAACCTGCTCGTCGCCGCCACCGTCGGCGGCGCGAACGCTCTGACCCTATTTGACAACGGCAGCGAGATCTCCACGACGCCAGCCGCCGGGCCAGGCACGTTCACCCTGCCGGTGCCGTTGGTGCCGGGTGGCAACAGCCTGCGGCTTACCGCCGTGAGCGCGACGGGCGACACCACATCGACCAGCGACTCCGTGTTCTATGATCCGGCGCCGGCGGCGCTCGCCTTGACGGGACGCGTCTGGGACGGCGCGACGCTGACGGCCCCCACCCTCCCTCTCTCCGGCGTGACAGACCCCGGAAACACGGTGCGGGTCAACGACCAGGCGCTTCCCGTCTCACCGCTCGGGACGTTCCTCGGCACCGTGACGCTGCAACCCGGGGCCAACGCCATCACGGTCACCGCGAGCACACCGGCGGGTGGTGACACGGTACTCCAAGGTACGGTCACCTATACGGCGCAGACTGCGGCGCCGGCCGCCGCACCGCCACCGCTCACCCCGCCCCCCCCGACCCAGATCGGTTCCACCGGCGGGATGCTCGGTACCGCGGATGGCGCGTTCCAGATGTTCGTGCCGGCCGGTTCGCTTGCCGCGGGCGCGCTGCTTTCGGTGGCCGAGGGCCCGGCCGGTGCGCCCGCAGGCCTTTCGGCGAGCCTGCGGGCGGCAAGCCCGACGTTCGTCCTGAGCGGCGCAGCCCTGGCCCAACCCGCGACCGCGACGATCCGCTTCGCGCTGGCGGGTGCCCAGGCGGGCCTGTCCCGGCTGCGCTTTTCCGCCTACCGTCTCCAAGCGGACGGAAAATGGCGCTTCATCCCTTCGCGGGTGGACGCGACCGCCGATACCGTGGCGGTCTCCATCAGTGGTCCGACAACCCTGGTGGTGCTGGCCGACGGCCACCGATTCCCCGACCTGCCCGCCAACGGCTGGTCGACGCCCTATGTGGATCGCTTGCTGGGGGCGTCGGTGATCGACGGCTTCCCGGACGGTACGTTTCGACCTGGCGCTGCGGTGACGCGCGCCCAGTTCGTCAAGATGCTGCTCCTGACCACGGGACGGCCCCCCGCCGCGCCCGGAGCCGTGAGCCCATTTGGCGATGTCCCCGCGGGCGCGTGGTTCACCCCTTACGTGGCGGCCGCCGTAAAGGCCGGACTCGTCCAGGGGGTATCCGCGACGCGCTTCGCACCCGACCAGACGGTGACTCGTGAACAGATGGCGGTGCTCCTGGCGCGGGCGCTGGGCCTGAACGGGCGCGTCGCCCTGCACTTCCCGGACGCGGGCGAGATCCATCCCTGGGCGCAAGCCGGGGTGCAGGCCGCGGTGGCCGCCGGCTACCTGAACGGCTTTCCGGACGGCAGCTTCGGTCCCGACCGCCCGACCACCCGGGCTCAAGCGGCCAAGGTCCTGGCTCTGGCGATCCAGCAGATGGCACCATGACCCAGGGGTATCAACTGTTGACCAGTAATATCTACACGTATCAGCGCCTGCGATATACTGCAGGCATGAAGCTGAGCACATGGGCGAAGGCGCAAGGCATCAGCCGACCCATTCTACCGCAAGGGGGGAGCGGCGCTTCCGCTGTCGCCTGAAGGCGGCAGTCCCCGCGCCACGTGACTTGTGGCGGGCAGCCGACGCCGGCGTGGCGGTGCGCCCGCGGCGTGGCTGCCCGGAGGCCCAAAGCAGCCTGGAAGCGGCGGTGCGGACCTGGGACCTGATCGGGCGCGCCCCACCGCCGCACCCGCGCTCAGCGGACGACGCGCACCTGGATACGGAAGATGCGGTCCGCGGGCAGACACGCCGGGTGCGCGGACTCGCAGGGAAAGTGGGAGACGGCCTGCAGGGTGGTCGTCCCCGCCTGCTTCGCCCGGTAGATGCCCTGGGCGCCGCGGACCACCATCACGTTGGGCACCCGCGCCAGCACCGCAGTGTTGGCCACGGTCACCGTCCAGTCGGGCGGCGGGGCGCCCAGCGCCAAGAGGAACGTCTGGCCGGCCCGCATACTGAAGGTGTGCCCGTCGTCCCCCAGGGTGACCCTTTGGGGAACGGGACCGGCAGGCGACGGGGCGGAACTGGGCGTCGGCCCGCCGGTGTGCGCACGGGTCGGCGGCGCGGCGGACGACGACGAGGCCACGACAGCGGATCCACCGCTCGCCCGACCGACCACCGCCGCCGGCGACCCCGAGCTTGCCGGCGGCGCCGGGCCCCCGGCGGGAAACCCTGCCCCACACCCGCACAGCGCGACGGTCGACCACACCGAAAGGGCCCCCCAACGCCGACGCACGGGATCCGCCCCCCCCCACCGATTCCAGCGGTTAGACGCCGGGGAGAAAGCGGCGGTTCCCGGCCGGCGGTTTCGTACCGCCCCGGAAACGACGCCCCCCCGCCGCCTCGGGCGCGTGCCGGCCGGGGGGCATATGCGCTGGCGCTCCTGGGTCTGGGCGGCACCGGCAGACGCGCGCCGCCCGCGGGCACCGCTTCACGCGTCCGCGGACTCGGACTCGGTCCCCGCCATCAGGGCCCGCAGGTGCCGCAGGATCTCCGCCGGCGAAGGCGGGCAGCCCGGAATGCGCCGGTCCACCGGCACCACCCCGGAGACACCCGTTCCGGCGGCATAGGATCCGGCGAACGGACACATCCCGGCCGCGCAATCCCCGACCGCCACCACGACCCGCGGCGACCCGACGGCGTCGTACGTGCGCCGCAACGCGCCGGCCATCTGGCGGCTGACCGGTCCCGAAACGGTCAGCACATCCGCATGGCGCGGCGACGCGACGACGTCCAGCCCGTGGCGCTGGGCGTCGTAGACCGGATTGAGCAGCGCCGCGATCTCCGCTTCGCAGCCGTTGCAACTTCCGGCATCCACGTGGCGGATCTGCATCGAATGGCGCAGCAGCCTCCGTCCTCCGTCCATCCGCCGCCATCGTCCTTTACGCTGCCCGATTCGGACCTGGGCCTGCCGCCACCGTCCACATCAGCGGTCGCAGCAGGCATAGCAGAGCTCGAAACTCTTGTTGATCAGCGGGAAGTCCCCGATCAGATTCCCCGGGACCGCCTCACCCAGGAGCGGCCAGTTCGCGAAGGAGGCCGAGCGGATCCGGTAGCGGACGATCCGCCCGTCGCGCAGTTCGACGTAGTGGACGTTCGCGCCGCGCGCCGACTCGTTACAGCCGACGCCCAGGCCTTGCGCCGACTCCGATCCCGCGGGTGCGGCGGTCCGCGGGTCCCCCGGCGGCAGGCCGTGCAGCAGGCGATCGAGCAGCGCCGCGCCCACCTCAGCCTCGCGTAGCCGCAGGCGCAGCCTCGCCGCGACGTCGCCGCCCTGCTCGCCGACCAGCAGCGGCGCGAACCGCCGGTAGGCCAAGGAGGGGCGGTCCAGGCGCAGGTCGTGGCCGACGCCGCTGGCCCGTGCCGCGGGGCCGACGGCCCCCAGCGCCGCCGCCGTCCGATGGGAAAGCACCCCGGTGCCCTCGACCCGGTCCATGAAACCGGGGTGGCGGAGCATGCGGCGGCCCAGGCGCTCCAGGCGCAGGCGCAGGCCGCCCAGTTCCCTGCGTAGCGCCGGCACCACGTCCTGGGAGAGATCCCCCGCCACCCCTCCCGGCCGCACGGTACCAAACAGGTAGCGGTGGCCAAACAAATCCGCCTGCAGGCGCAGGAGCCGCTCCTTGAGTTCGGCCCCCTCCATCGCCGCCACCGCGAAACCCGTCCCCGCCGGGATGGCCGCGATGTCGTTGACGTGGTTATACAGCCGCTCGCACTCCAGCAGGATCGTCCGCAGGTGGGCGCCGCGCTCGGAAAGCGGCCAGTCCAGCACCTGCTCCACGGCCTCACACCACGCCGCCTGGTGCGAGACCGCACAACTCGCGCAGACCCGCTCCACCATCGGGCCGACGTCGGACCAGGCGCGGCCCTCCAACACCTTCTCGACGCCACGGTGCTTCTGG
Organism: Bacillota bacterium; assembly: GCA_021806565.1. GTDB lineage: Bacteria > Bacillota > Sulfobacillia > RBS10-35 > JAJYVN01 > JAJZXK01. The sequence continues at coordinate 25,655 of JAJZXK010000030.1, forward strand.
AACAGGCGCAGGTCCAGATGCAGGATGGTCTCACCCATCAGGCTGAACACGAAGTGGCCGGAATCGATGATCCCAGCGTGCACCGGCCCGACGGGCATCACCACGATTCCGTCGCCCTGGGCGACCCGCGGCGACCAGCCCGGCATCGAAGCCGGCTGCGGGTGGTGGTCCCAGGCCACGTCCTTACGCAGCGGATGGAGGCCGGACGGCCAGTCGTCCGGCAGGACGAGCCGCCGCGGATCGGGGTGCCCCTCGGAAACGACGCCGAAGAGGTCGGCGGCCTCGCGCTCATCCCAGTGGACCGCGGGCAGAACAGGTACCAGCGACGGATACTCCGGCCTGTCCGCCGGCAGGTGGACCCGGACCACCTCCAACTGCGGCCGGTCCGGCCGGTAAAAGACGTGGTCCAAGCGGAAATACCCACCGGAGGCGCGCAGGTCCGAAACCGCCGAGGTCAGGTAGCGGCCGCCTGACGCCAGGACGGCGGCCACGGCCGGCCCCAGGCCCGCCCCCGTCGTCTGCTGAAGAACCGGCTTCATCGCGCACCCGGCCGTGGTGCGCACCGCCGCTGCCCGCGGTCGCAAACCAGCCCCCGGCCGTTGCGGAGGGCTGGGCGGCGGCTCCCCCCCACCCCGTCGCCCATCCTGTCCACCGCAGCCATCTCGATCGCTCCTTTCGCGTGGCTGAAAGCCGGGTCAGCGCCGACGCAACCGCCGCACACCCGGGCGCCGGCCCCGCCCGCCAAAGACCGTGCCCAGCCCCCGCCACCCGGCACCGACCGGCTGGGACGGCCGCCCGTCCTCAGAAGGCCGATGGTCCCCACCCCAGCCGCGCGACCCGGGCGGCGGCGACCAACCCGTGCGCCATGGCGGTTGGGGTCCAGAGCCCGACGACCAGCGACAGGGCGGCGGGCAGGCCCAGGACGACCACGGCCTCGACGGTCGGCCGCAGGCGCCTTTCGGACCGGTCGGGTCCGAACAGACCGCCGCCGACGTAGAAAAAGAGGCCGCCGAACACCACGGCCAACAGCCCGAGCAACGCAAGCCCCAGGGCCGCGTTCACGGACATGACCGCGCGCAGGATCGCGAGTTCGCTGAAGAACATGCCGAACGGCGGCAGGCCGCCGAGGGTGAAGACACCAAAGAGCCACGCCAGTCCAAGCAGGGGCGCGCGCCGGCTGAGGGCGCGCAGGCGGGCCAGGCGCTGGCTGCCCACCTCGTGCAGGATGCGGCCCGCGGTGAAAAACAGACCGGACTTGGTGAAGGCGTGGACCACCAATTGCACCACCGCCCCCTCCGTCGCCAGCGGGGTGTGCAGTCCGAAGCCGACCGCCATCAACCCGACCTGCTCGATGCTGGAGTAGGCGAGCAGGCGTTTGAGATCGTCTTGCAGGACCAGAAAGGGGGTGGCCACCGCCACCGAGAGCAGCCCGGCGCCGAGCAGCAGGTGGTACGGGAAGGCCGAACGCGTCACCACGGCGGTGATGCCGGCGATCCGCACCAGCGTGCACAGCACGACGGCGAGCAGCACCCCGGACAGGAGGGCGCTGACCGGTGCGGGCGCCTCGCTGTGCGCATCCGGAAGCCAGGCATGCAGCGGGGCCAGCCCAGCCTTGGTACCGAAGCCCACCAGCGCGAACAGGAAGGCGAGCTTGGCCGGTCCGAGCGAAAACGCCGCGGCCGCCGCCCGCAGTGCTCCCCAGTCCAGGCCGCCGAGCCCCCCGCCGCCAGCCAGGGCGTAGAACAGGATCACGGTAAACAGCGCCAGGGCCAGACCGACGCTGCACAGGACGACATACTTCCACGCCGCCTCGACGGCGCGCGGACTCCCCGAAAAACCGACCAGGACGGCCGAGGTGACGGTCGTCAACTCGATCGCCAGCCACGACAGGCCCAGATTGCCCGAGACGGCCGCCAGCAGGAGGCTGGCGAGAAACGCCTGCTGCCAGAAGAAGTAGACGCGCACCCGGCGGATGCCGCGGCCCAGTTCCGCCACATCCGGACCGCGCAGGGCCAGGTCGTCCGACCAGTGCGCAAACGAATCCGCGCTGGCAAGCGCCCCGACGACGGCGACCACCGCCAGCAGGACCCGCGCCAGGCCGTCCAAACGCAGCAGACCGCCCCAGGCGCTCTGGTGGGCCGGGCCGAGCAGCACCCAGGCCGCAAGCCCCAGGCCGAGACCGCCGCCGGCGCCGACCACCGCGCGCAAGGCCCGCGGCCGGCGGCACAACAGCGCCGCGCAGCCGGTGAGCAGGGGAACCGCCACGACAAGGTCCAGGATGGAAGGCATGTCAGCCCCTCAACTGCCGAAGTTCGTCCACGTGCAGCGGCAACCGCAGGCGGTGGACGTGATGCGAGAGCCAGGCCAGCACGAAGACGACCAGCAGCAGGTCCACGGCCGTACCGAGTTCCAACGCCGCGGGCAGCCCACCGGTCAGCGCCAGGCCGGCACAGTACAGGCCGTTTTCGATCACGACCAGGTGCACCGCCTGGGCCAGCAGCAGCCGGCCGCCGACCATCCCGGCCAACCCCAGGAGGCAGACCTCGAGCGCCGTGCCGAGCAGGACGGTGTGGGCCGGGTTCAGCCCGGCGGCGAAGGTGGGCAGCGACAGGCGCACGACCAGGACCATGCCCGCCCCCACCAGCCAGGACCACGGGGAGGGCCAGTCCACGGCGTTCTCGGAACCGGTACGCCGCACGACCCACCACAGCACCCCGGGAATCGCGACGACCTTGGTCAGCACGATCACTGCGGCGGCGATCCACCCCCCGCTCCCGGCCGAGGCGACCACGGCCAGCAGGGCCACGATCATCCCCTGGCAGGCGAGTAGGACCATGCTCCAGAGCGCCGGCCGCACCACCAACAGCGCGAGCGAGACCACCACCAGCACATCGGCCAATGGGACACCGATACCGCCCACCCTCACCGCCCCCCCCACACCTCGAGCACGGCGGCCGCAAGCGACAGCGCCGTGGCGGCGCCGACGTAGGCCGGCAGCCGAAAAAAGCGCAACTTCGCGGAAAGGGACTCCGCGACCGCCAACCCCGCCCCCAGACCAAACCACGTGCCGAGCACGGTCAGCGGCCGCAGCACGGCGGGCAGGACCGTCCAGCCGGCGCCCCACGGCAGCAGCAGGTCGGCGACGGCGGCCAGCACCAGCAACTGCTTGAGCATCTGCGCCAGGGACACCAACGCCAGTTGCGGACCGGAATACTCCAGGAGCATCGCCTCATGGATCATCGTCAGTTCCAGGTGGGTATCGGGGTTGTCCACGGGCACCCGGCCGGTTTCCGCCAGCGCGACGATCAGGGCCGCCGCCAGACCAAAGAAGCGCACGACGCCCGCCGCGGGCGCGGACGCCGAGGCCGCCATCAGCGCGGGCCAGCCCGTTCCCCCAGCCGCCGCCATCCAGGGAAGCGCCAACGCGAACAGTGCGGGCTCGACCAGGGCCGCGACCACGGCGTCGCGGCTGCTCCCCAGACCCCCGAAGGGGGTGCCCGTGTCGAGCCCGGCCAGGCTCAGCGCAAAACGCTCGAGCGCCAGCAGACCGACGAAGAAGACGAAGTCCCCGCTCCAGCCGGGCGGCGCGGGGGTCCACAGCAGCGGCAGGGCCGCCGAGGCCGCCAGGAGGACGGCCAGGACGAAGCACGGAGTGGCCGCGAACACCCAGGACGACCCCCGCGGCCGGAGGTCCTGGCGCCGCCAGAGCTTGGCCAGCGTGAAGTATGGCTGCAGCAGTCCCGGGCCGTGCCGGTGCTGCGCCACCGCCTTGATCCGCTGCAGCATCCCCTGCACCAACGGGGCCAGCACCAGGACCAGGGCCGTCTGCGCAAGCGCCTGTGCCCACACCGCCATGCAAGCGCCCCCGTCAGCGGACGAATACGAGCAACAGCACCAGGGTGATCAGCAGGTAGCCAAGGTACAGCCGCAGCGAGCCAGACTGCAGCCCGCGCCCCCACCGCGCCAGGGAGACGAAGGCGGCAAGCAGCGGGCCGTACCCGTAGCGGTCGAACACATGGGTGATCCCGCCCTCATACTCCACCTGGGTCAGAAAGAAGGGATGCACGGCCGTCCGGACCCGCACGGAGCGGACCGGGCGGTAGACGGCGCCGAAGACCTGCCGGAACGGCTTGGCGTACGCGGTCGCCGAATACTGGCCCTCCGGGCCGATCTGCCCGCCGCAGGCCCAGGGATCGCGCACCTGCGGCGCGGGCCGGGCGCGCCGCCCCACCGCCACGGCGGCGAGGATTGCGAGCGCGGACACGAGCGCGAAGGCCGCCGGCGCGAGCGCCGCCAGGTGCACCCCTCCCCAGGGCAGCGCCAAAGAGAGCACGTGTGTCCACGGGGTACCGCCGCCGTCAAGATGGAGCGCCGCGGCCGCCACGGCCGCAAGCGGTCCCACCACCAACCCGGGAAGCAACCCCAGCGCCAGGGCGAGGCCGGCCAGGATCACCACTGGAACGTGCATCGCCGCCGGGACTTCCTCCGCCTGGGCGGCACCACCCGAACGCGGCCGCCCCAGAAGCGCCACCCCGCCCACCTTGAGGAAGCAGGCCGCCACCAGACCCGCGGTCAGGGCCAGGACCAGCACCCCGATCAGGCCCGCGAGGGCCAGACCGACCCCGGCCCGGCCGGCCAGACGCACCAGGGCCTGATACGTGAGCCACTCACTGACAAAGCCGTTGAAGGGCGGAAGCGCGGCGATGGCGGCGGAGGCGGCCAACAGGGAGCCGCCGGTCCAGGGCAGGCGCGTGAGCAGGCCGCCCATCGCGTCCAGGTTCCGCCCCGCGCCCGCGAACTGCAACGCGCCCGCGTCCAGGAAGAGCGCGGTCTTGGCAATCGCGTGGTTCACTGCGTGGTACAACGCGGCCACGAGCGCCACCGCCGCCACGACGGGCAGCCGCGCCTGCTGGGCGATCAGCGCGACCCCCAGCCCGATGGTGACGACCCCGATGTTCTCCACGCTGCTGTAGGCGAGCAGACGCTTCAGGTCGCGTTCCATCAGCGCATACAGCACCCCGAGCAGCGCCGAGACCAGCCCCAGGCCCAACACCGTCAGACCCCACCACAGCGGTCCCGGTCCGAGCACCTGAAAGAGGAAGAGGACCATCCCGTAGACGGCCACCTTCAGCATGACCCCCGACATCAGGGCCGAGACGTGGCTCGGCGCGACCGGGTGGGCGCGCGGCAGCCACACGTGCAGCGGCACCAGAGCCGCCTTGCTGCCAAAGCCGAGCAGCATCAGCAGGAAGACAGCGGAGCGCAGGCCGACCGCAAGCGTCGGGGCCGCCTTGGCCCACTCCGCGAAGGCCATCGATCCGGTGGCGTTGGTCAAAAGCAGCATGGCGGCGGTGAGGCAGACTGCGCCGATATGGGTCATCAGCAGATAGACATACCCGGCGCGCACCACCTCCGGCCGCTCCCGGTCGGTGACGACCAGGGCGTATGAGGTCAGGGACATCGCCTCCCAGGCCACGAGGAAGGCGACGACGTTGCCGGCAAACGCGACCAGCGTCATCGACAGCAGGAACAGCGGCACAAAGCCCTGCACGCCGCGCTGCTTTTCCGGGGACAGGTGTGCCACGTAGGCCCGGCCGTACACGCTGGCGAGGATGCCCAGACCGCTGATCAGCAGCACAAAGACGGCGGCGAGCGGCGTGATCCCGAACCGCAGGTCGAAACCGGGTGGGCCGAGACGCAGCCAGACCTGCACCCGCGCCCCCGCCAGCGCGCCCACCGCCACCGCGGCGAAACCGAGCCCGCCGGTCGCCACCGCCCACACGCCCCACCGCCCGCCCGGCCGCAGCGCGCCCCAGCAGGCGGCGAGGACATAGGAGACCAGACCGACGAGTCCCGCCAAGATCATGATGGACCCGTCACCGCTGCGTCGCCCTCGGGTCGCTGCGGACGGCGGCGCGAGCGGACGGACCCGCTTCGGCGCGCATCGTCGGCGGCGAGCAGCGTCTGCATGGAGTCGAGCCGCTGGCTGAAAATCTGGCGCAGCGCGTCCAGGATGACAAAAACCTCGACATCGCGCACCCGGTACAGGACCCTGAGCCCAACCTTGCGCGTGGAGACGATACCGGCGCCGCGCAGCACCGCCAGGTGCTGGGACAGGTTCGCGACCTCCGCGCCCAGCTGCGGCTGCATCTCCGCCACCGCGGCCTCCCCCTGGCGCAAGATCTCCAGGACCCGCACCCGGACCGGATGCCCCATCGCCTTCAGGTAGTCCGCCTTGAAGCGTTGCAGGTCGCCGATCAACGGCATCCCCCTCCCCTCCACGGCGGACCATACGGCCCCTCCGTTTGGACCCGGCCATGGTGCGGCCGGACCGCTCTTTTGTCAAGTAGTCATCTAGCGTGTATAGCTCCACAGTGTATCTAGCGTTTTAGCGATGTAATCGCCCAGCGGGCATGGTCGAAGACCCGCTCCAACCAGCCCAGGGACTGGGGGAGACAACGCCATCCGCCGTCCTGCGCGACGGTCGGCGGCCGACAGGCCCTGACCGCCGCACCGCAGCGACACCCCCCCAGGTCGGCGGTGCGGGTGCCGGCGTCCCAATGAGGCGCCCGCCCGTTGTGGCTGCTGGCGAGGCAGGGACACGCCGGCATGCGGCAACGGACGCGCCTCCCGGACAGCGCACGCGGGCAAGGCCCCAGCCAGTTGGGGCGCCCGGGCGGCGGCCCGCGCCAGACGGTCAGGGCCGTCCACGCCTGCGACCAGCCGTCGCCTGCTCAGCAACGCGACGTACCGCCACCCCCGAACGCACCGGGTCCGCCTGGCGGTGGGTCCCGCCATCCTCGGCGGGGACGTCGCGCCCGCAACGGACACCCCGGTCCCACTCGCCCGGTGGCGAGGGCGGTGCGGTGCGTCCGTCCTGCTTCCCACGCGAGGTGTGCCCTGTCCGAGACCGGTCGCTTGGGACTCAAGGGCGTCCCTTCCCGCGCCGGGGCCGCGCCTGCGGCGGGCCCGTTTCATGCGGATAGGTCCCGCCGCTCACGGCCTCGCGCCACTCGGCCTGCAATGCCGCGAGTTCGGACTGCGCTTCTTTCCACGCTTGCGTCTGTCGGCGCCCGCTGCCGTTGGCGAACGTGCCCGCCCGCGACAGCCGCGCCCGCAAGCCGAGAACTCGCGCCTCCGCGTCACGGATGGCGGCGGCCAGGAGCTCCGACTGACGCTGCCTGGCGCGCGGACCGTCCGCATAGGCAGAGTAGCTTCCGACAAAATCCTCGACCCCGCCCGGACCGAACACCCAGAGCCGCCAGCAGACCCGGTCCAGAAAGAATCGGTCGTGCGAGGCCACAAGGATGGTGCCGGCATACGCGTTCAGGCCTTCTTCCAGAGCCCGCCGGGTCTCCATGTCCAGATGGTTGGTTGGCTCGTCGAGCAGCAGAGCATCCCAGGGCTCCAGCAGGAGCCGGGCCAGCGCGATCCGGCAGCGCTCCCCACCACTGCAGTCCCCGATCCGACGGAACACGGAGTCATCCTCAAACCGATAACGGGCCAGGACCTCCCGTGCCTGCCGCGTCCCGACGCCCGGCACGGACGTGAGCTGCGCCAGCGGTGTGAGATCGGGATCCAATCCCTCCAGGGATTGGGACAGCCACCCGATCCGCGTGGCCGCCGCCCAGCGGATCTCCCCGCGGTCGGGCGGCAACGCGCCCGTCAGCATCCGCAGCAGCGTCGACTTCCCACTTCCGTTCGGACCCACAAGCCCCAGCCGGTCTCCCCGCACCACGCGCGCACTGAAGCCCCCCGGGCCGAGCAACGCACGCCCGCGGAATGCCTTGCCGACTCCGATCAACTCGACGGCCAGGGCGTCAGTGGCGTGGCGGGACGGCGACGCGGTGGACACCTCCACGACGCGCGCGGCCCGCGCCGCCACGTCCGGTACCTGGACCGCCTCCAACTCGGCCAGGCGGCGCAGGCGGTTGGCGGGTACGCGCTCGCTCGCCGAGCGGCAGGCCGCGATGAAGGCGCGCAGCCTCGGCAGTTCCTCCTGCGCGCGCCGGTATGCCTCCATCCCCGCGGCCTCGCCCTCGCCGCGCAATCGCAGGTAGTGGCTGTAGTTACCGGGGTAGAGCCGCGGGTGGACGGACATCTCCAGGGTGCCATCCGTGACCCCATCCAGGAAGTGGCGGTCGTGGGACACCACCAATACCCCCGCATCGCTGCGCCGCAGGTGACCTTCCAACCAAGCGATCGCGGGCAGGTCGAGATGGTTGGTCGGTTCGTCCAGTAACAGGAAGTCGGTCGCCTGCAGCAGCACGACGGCCAAGGAAAGCCGCACCCGCTCGCCACCGCTCAGGATCCGGCAGGCCACCTCGATCCGGTCGGCGCCGAATCCCAGCCCGGCCAGCGTCTGGCGCGCTTGGACCTCGGCGCCATAACCGCCACCTCGCTCGAATTGCTCCTGCAACTCGCCGTAGCGTGCCACCCGCCTTTGGCATTCCGGTTCTTCGCGCATGCGGGCCTCCAGCCCGCGCATCTCCCGCTCGATGTCCCAGAGCGGCGCGAAGGCCGAGAGTGCGGCACCCAGTACGGTTTCGCACGGCGCAAAGACGGCGTCCTGACGCAGGTATCCGACGGTGCCTCCGGCGCTCGTGCCGACCGAGCCAGTGTCCGGTTGTTCCAACCCGCCGAGGATGCGCAGGAGGGTGGTCTTGCCACTGCCGTTGGGTCCGACCAGACCGATCTTGGTGCCCGGCCGCAGTTGCAGATGGAGCCCTTCGAATAGGCAACGGCCCGCGTAGGCCTTGCCAGCGTCGCGTATGGATAAGAGTGCCATGTGCGTCGTTCCCCCAGTCGGGGGAACGGGGCGGGTGGGATGGACCGCGGCGGACACCGGTCAAGCGGTCCCTTCACTCGACGCCGTTCCCGGGTTGGGCGCGAAATGGGCAGGGTATCCCCTTGGCCCTCGCGCTACCCGGTGATCCGACGCCAGATGAAGAACTGCTGCATGGTCTCAGCATACCAGGAAGGCCCTGCCACCGCCATACGCCCGCCGACTGCCGTCGCCCTCACCCAAATCCCGGCGCGACCCGTAGATGCCCCCGGCTTCAGCCGTGGGACAGTCGCGATTCTGGGTACCATGGAGGCGTTCAATGCCGCCTGCAACATCGTCGCCGAAGTTGCCTTTTCCGAACACACCGCCGACAAGATCAGGCTTCAGCCCATTGTCTACGGCCGTAT
>JAJZXK010000031.1 GCA_021806565.1 Bacillota bacterium
CTGCACCACCAGACCACTTGTTCGGGACGGTGGGGCAATTGCGTGACGCACGGGTGGGTCAATTACCTGACGTTGGGGTGGGTCAATTACTTGACGCCACCTGGGTCAATTACGTGACGCGCAACACCCGATGCGACATTTGCGCAAACTGGTGCGCGAAACGTACGATGGGAAGGACGCAGAGCACGGAAGGAGGGCGGCACCGTGACTCCCCTGCCGACGCGGTTGCGCCTGCTGCGCACCGAGCGGGGCGAGACCCAGGAGGAGCTGGCCCACGCCGTCGGCATGAGCAAGGAGACCGTCGCCGGCTGGGAGGCCGGCCGCCGGGATCCGGACACCCAGATGGTCGTCCGCCTCGCGGAGTATTTCGGGGTCAGCACGGACTACCTGCTGGGGCGGAGCGACGTGCGCGGCGGCGCGGCGGCCTCACCCGAGGGGGAACTGCCCCCCTTGACCCTCTGGCTGCGCGAGTGGATGGTTCGCCACCGTTCGAGCCTGGCGGTCATCGAGCGCGAGACCACCATCCCGGGACACTGGCTCCGCCGGATTCACGATGGGACCGCGGAATACGTGTCGCCGGTGTTTCTGGAGCGGTTGGCGGTGTTCTGCGGTGCGACGGTGTCCAAGGTCCTGGCGATGGCCCCCCAGGGTAAACTCGCCACCGCCGATCCCGATAAATTGCTCGGGGTGGCCCTTTCGGCGGACGCGGAGCTGACCGATGAAGACAGAAGAAACGTTCAGCACTTCGTCCGCTACCTGCGGGGAGAGAGGCGAGGCAGTGCAAGCCCCGGCACTGGAGCGGAACCTGACACCAGGGCAGCGACGCATGGAAGCGACCTGTGACCGCATCCTGCGGGACATCGGCAACCCGGTTCCGTTGGACGTGGTAGCCCTCCTGGACAGCCAGGGACTGCGCCTCCAGGTGGGCGGTCCGGGGTTCCCGCGCAACATTCGCGGGCTTTTGCACCTCAGCAACACCGACGCGGTGGTGGCGGTGCGGGACGATTTGCCCGAGGCCGCGCAGCGCTTCACCATTTGCCACGAGGTCGGGCACTTCGCCCTGGTGGAGCACCGCAGGGTCCTGCTGCGCCAGTGCAGTGAGATGGACCTGTCGCCAGCGGCGCGCGGGCAGTGGGAGCGGGCGGCTAACTTCATGGCCGCATCTCTGCTGTTCCGGGGCGCACTCGATGCGTCGATCGGCGACTATGAACTGTCCATGGCGTCCGTGAGCCGGTTCGCGGACCATGCGCTGGCCGGGCTGGAGGCGTCGTTCCGGCGGTTTGTGGAGCGGAACCCGAGGCCGGTCTGGGGCGTCGTTTGCGGGGTGCCGGTCGTGGCTGCCCGTGGGGACGCCCACGCGGAGGTGCGGTACACCGTGCGATCGCCTGCTGCGGCGTGGACGCCGTGTCCCGATGCTGTACCAGCCGACCAGACACGGGCGTGGGCACGGCCCGTTCAGGCGGTCTTCGGCGCACAGGCGGTCGCATGGCTCAGCCGGGGCGCGACCATGTGCGACCTCTACTCGACGGGCAGGGCGGTCTTCGTTCTCGTGCATTGAAGGAAGACACACACCACACCGGCGTCCTCAGGGCGCCAGCTGTGCCGCAGGGTCCTGCCGCCAGCGCCGACCCGCCCCGTGACAACGGTTGGCGGTCCCGGGCGCTGCCCCCCCGAGCTCGCGCCCCCAGCGGCGTCTGGCCGGCGGCCGATCCGGGACCATCACGTCCGCTGCATCGCGGGCCGGGCTTCCGGCCGCGAGGTCCCTGCCAGAATGACGCCAACGTGCGGCCCACTCGCCTGGCCAGGCAGGGTTCGACACCATGCGCGGCAAAGCCTTCCACCGGTTCACGCGGTGGTCGCCGCGGGCCGTTGGAGGCGCCATGGCCGAACTGGAGCAGATACAGCCTGGCGCGGCGGTCGCCGGCATCGTCCCGGAGGGTCCCGTGACTGTCGTGGCCGTGCAGTGGCATGGCTCCGGTGCCCTCACGGTGACATACAAACCGCCGTCGGGCCGGCTGGACGAGCGGCTATTGCTCCGCGCCGACGAACCGCTCCTTCACGTGTCCGGTCAGGCGCAACGCTGGGCGCTCGACGCCGACGGCGCCCTCTTTCGCCTCGCCTCGGAAGCACAGCGGATCCGGCTGGCCCACCTGTTTGACCCCTACCTGGCCGTCACAACCTCCCTCGTCCAGCCCCTTCCGCACCAGATCACGGCGGTGTACGGCGAGATGCTGCCCCGCCTGCCATTGCGGTTCCTGTTGGCGGACGATCCCGGAGCCGGCAAGACGATCATGACGGGCCTGCTGGTCAAGGAACTGCTCCTCCGGGGCGACCTGCGCCGATGCCTTATCGTCTGCCCGGGAGGTCTGATTCTGCAGTGGCAGGCTGAAATGGAGGCCAAGTTCGGCCTGGACTTCCGCCTCCTCGGCGCCGACGTTTTGGCGCAGGGCGGTAACCCCTTCCTGCGGCATGATCTTCTGCTGGCGCGTATGGACCACTTGGCGCGCAATCCGGACTTGCAGGAGCAACTCCGCGGGACGGAGTGGGACCTCGTCGTGGTGGATGAGGCGCACAAGATGTCGGCCCGGCTCCAGGGCAGTGAGGTGCGCCCGACCAAGCGCTACGCGTTGGGGCGGCTGCTCGGGGACCCTGAACGTACGCGCCACTTCCTGCTACTGACCGCGACGCCCCACAACGGCAAGGACGAAGACTTCTACCTCTTCCTGGCCCTGCTCGACGCGGACCGCTTCGAGGGGCGTGTCGCCCAACCATCCCGCAGGCCCGACATCTCGGACCTCATGCGGCGCCTGAGCAAGGAGCACCTGGTGCGGTTCGACGGCTCGCCGCTCTTTCCACCGCGGTTCGCGCACACGGCGGAGTACGGGCTCTCCGGTCCGGAGCGGGAGCTCTACGAGGCGGTCACGCTCTACGTCCGCGACCAGATGGACCGCGCGGACCGGTTGAAGGCCCAGGGGGAGGCCAAGCGTGGGCAGGTGATCGGCCTGGCGCTCACCGTGCTCCAGCGGCGCCTGGCCTCTTCCCCGGAGGCCATCTACCAGACGCTCGGACGCCGCAAGGAGCGTCTGGAGCGCGAACTCCAGGAGGCGGAACGCTCCAGGCAGTTGCGGCTTGCGCTACCCGATGGCCGGTTGCTCGACGACGAGGCGCACGATGAGGACGACGACACGGCCGAAGAGCGCGAGGCCGCGGAGGACGAGGTGGCCGCCGCCGCCACGGCCGCGACCACCATCGAGGAACTGCGGTTGGAGATCGCGGAGTTGGATCGGCTCATCGTGCAGGCTGCCGCGGTCCGGCAGAGCCGGGTCGACAGCAAGTGGAGAGAATTGTCTGGGCTTTTGCAAGACCACCCGCTGATGTTCACCCCCGACAATCGTCGCCACAAGTTGATCATCTTCACCGAACACCGGGACACCCTCACATACCTCACCAACAACATTCGCGACCTGCTCGGCCGGCCCGAGGCTGTGGTCACGATCCAGGGCGGCATGGACCGCCAGGAACGTCGGAATGTGCAGGAACGCTTCCTCCAAGACCCGGATGTCTGGATCCTGGTCGCCACCGATGCCGCGGGCGAGGGCGTGAACCTCCAGCGGGCGCATTTGGTCATCAATTACGATCTTCCGTGGAACCCCAATCGTCTCGAACAACGCTTCGGGCGTGTGCACCGCATCGGCCAGGACGAGGACTGCCATATGTGGAGCCTGCTGGCGGCGGGCACGCGCGAGGCGGACGTGTTCGAGACCCTGCTGCGCAAGCTGGAAGCCGAGCGGCAAGCGCTCCCCGGGGATGTGTTTGACGTCCTCGGACGGGCCTTTACGGAGCGCAGCCTTCGGGATCTGCTGATCGAGGCCATCCGCCGCGGCCGCGATCCGGAGGTCCGCAGCCGCCTACGAACCGAGATGGAGCACATCCTCGACCTCGATCGCATCCGCGAACTCCAGGCCGACCAGGCCCTCGTGGGCGGAGCCCTGGACGCGGCAACCGTCCAGGAGATTCGGGAACGCATGCAGCGGGCACATGCCGCGCGCCTGCAGCCGCATTACATCGGCAGCTTCTTCCGAGAGGCGTTTGCGCACCTCGGTGGACGCATCCAGGAACGCGAACCAGAGCGCTACCAGATCGGGCACGTGCCGCTGGAAGTGCGCGACCGCGCTCGGGCGCTCGGCGGCCGCGCCCCGATCCTGCCCCGCTATGAGCGGATCACCTTCGATCCCGCCCTCCGCCAGATGCCCGGGCTCCCTGAGGCGGCCTTCGTCTGCCCAGGTCACCCCCTGTTCGACGCGGTGCTCGACCTGACGCTGGAGCGCCATCAGGGTCTGCTGCAGCGGGGCAGTGTCTTGCTCGATCCCGAGGACTGGGGTGAGGACCCGTACTGGCTTTGGTACGTCGAGCACGAGATCGTGTGCGGCGGCCGGCCCGGCCCACGCACCCTTTCGCGCCGCCTACTCTTCGTCCGGCAAGCGGGAGACCGTCCGTTCGAACGGACGGGTCCCGCGCCCTATCTCTCCTGCCGCCCGCTGAAAGACCCGGAGCGGGAACTGCTGCAGTCCACGCTCAAGGAGCACGCGGAGCACGGCGCTCCCGAAGACGCGGTTCTGGATTACGCCATTCGCGAGGTCATGCCCGCCCACATCGGCGAGGTTCGGGCTGAGCATGAGCGCCGCATGAGCAAGGTTCTGGAGGCGGTACACGACCGCCTGACCCGGGAGATCAGCTACTGGGACCGCCGGGCTCAGGACCTGCGCGAGCAGGAGCGGGCGGGACGCCAGCCGCGCATGAATCCCATCAATGCGGAGCGGCGGGCCGCCGAACTCGCCGAGCGCCTGCGGCGCCGTGAGGATGAGCTGCGGGCCGAAGCCCAGGTCAGCCCCAAGCCACCGGTGTTGCGTGGGGGTGCGCTGGTGGTGCCGTGGGGGCTTGTGGCCCGGATCAGCGGCTCACAGACCGACCAGGCGGCAGCCGCCCGGGCCCGGGAGACGCGTCGTGTCGAAGCCATCGCGATGGACGCCGTCATGGAGCACGAGCGTCGTCTCGGGCACGAGCCGCGTTCGGTCGCTGCCGCCAAGTGCGGGTATGACGTGGAGTCCCGAACGCCCAAGGGTCTCTTGCGTTTCATCGAAGTGAAGGGGCGCGTGGCCGACGCGGATACGGTGACGGTCACGCGACACGAGATCCTGACTGCCTTGAACGAGCCGGAGAGTTTCCGCCTGGCCATTGTTCGCGTCGACGGCGGGCGTCCTGCGCAAGTGGCCTATATACGTCAGCCGTTCGATCGGGACCCAGGCTTTGGGGTGGAGTCCGTCACGTTCAATATTGCCGGTCTCCTGCAGCGGGCCGAGAGCAGTGATCCTGTTGGAGCCTAGACGCGGGTGGACCACGTTTGGGCAGATTGCGGCCGGCTTTGGCATCCTGGGGGCCGTTGAGGCGCTGTGGATCTTCTTGGCCCACGTGTGGAACGTACCGGCATCCGCCACGGGGCTACTCGGCGGGATCATGGGGGCGATCTTTACCGCTGGCGGCATCGTCGTGGCCATGGTGTCGCTCTATACCCTGTCCACCGTGGCCCGCACGGCAAGGTCCGCGGTTCGCGAAGAACTTCGGCATTCCTGGGACAAGTTCGACCAGCGGATGCAGGAGCATATTCACGCGTATGACCGCTTCGCCCAAGCGAAGCTGCTGCGCATGGCGTTTCCGTATGAGCCCAATCCATCCAAACCCGTCGGTGGTAGGGCGAGTGGACTTGTGCCCGATGCTGTTCTGTGGCTGTCGGAACCCGCCGTCGAAAACCTCATGGAGGCCGAGATCCTCATCGAAGAAGCGCTATCTATGGCGCCCCTGGGCGGGGTCTCCTTCTGGGCAGCCCAACAATTGTACGAAACCGTCGTCCGCGAGTTCGTCCGACGGCACGCCGCCGAACCGGCGACGGCGACCTTACGGCCTTCGCTAGAAGCCCTCTTGTCTCGTACCGTCTATTGGCTCACAGAAGCGTTGCGCAGCCGAGACTCTGATGCCCCCACCCTCAAGCTAATGCAGGCAGACGCGTTCGCCATGCTCGGGGACACGCGCCGAGCCCGTGCGGCACTGCTGGCGGCCACACAGAAGGGGCCATGGGCGCATCCGCGCCCCGGATGGGGGCTTGCCTGCTTGGCGCACGCGTGGGCACCGACGCAAGAGGGCCTTGAGGAGTTGGGCCGGCTGATCGGGTACGAGTTGCCGTGGACAACCGACCGCATCGCAGAGGCCTTCCGGGACGAGGGGGGGCCGTCTGGCCTCCGGGTGCGCGACCTCTGGGCGGTGGTCAAACGCGCGTCCGGTCCGCCAGAGGCCGCCATGCCTTTGAGTCCGTTCCGCATGCGGCTCTGCCCCAAGGGAAATGACTTGACGGTTGTTCGGTGGGCGCCAGAGGCTCAGCCTGGTCCTGCGACCGTAGTCGCCGGGATCCCTGGGCCCACACGGGATGGTACCAATCGGCAGGAACCTCTCCCGGTCGCGGCCGTCGTGGAGCAGATCAGTGAGCGCTTCTTCATCATTGGGGAGGCGGACACGTGTATGGGAAGAGGCCGGTAAAGTGCCAGACATGAAGAACAAGAAGCTGATCGAGGTTGCCTTGCCTCTGCAGGCGATCAACAAGGAATCGGCACGGGAAAAGTCGATCCGGCACGGGCACCCTTCGACCCTGCATCTGTGGTGGGCCCGACGCCCGCTCGCAGCCTGCCGGGCGGTGATCTTCGCCTCCCTGGTGGATGATCCAGGCAATCATCTGCCTCCGGCCGCGGCGGACAAGGAACGGCAACGGCTATTCGGGATCATCGAACGCTTGGTGGACTGGGACAACGTCAACAACGAGCACGTCCTGGCCGAGGCCAAGGCCGAGATTGCCAAGAGCACCGGGGGTGACCCGCCGGCCATCTTCGACCCCTTCTGCGGTGGCGGCAGCATTCCCCTCGAAGCGCAACGCTTGGGGCTCAAGGCGTACGCTTCGGACCTCAATCCCGTTGCCGTCCTCATCACCAAGGCCTTGATCGAGATTCCGCCCCGCTTCGCTGACCATCCCCCTGTGAATCCCGACGCCCGGCGGCAGACTGCGCGGCACGGGTACAAGGGGGCAACGGGGCTGGCGGACGATATTCGCTACTACGGCCAGCGGATGCGCGACGAGGCGGAGAAGCGGATCGGCCACCTGTATCCCAAGGGCCCGAACGGCGAGACGGTCATCGCTTGGCTCTGGGCGCGGACCATCACTTGCCCGAATCCTGCATGCGGGATCGCCATGCCTCTTGTCCGGTCGTTCGTACTCTCCACGCGCAAGGGCCACGAGGCCTGGGTAGAGCCTGTCGTGGACCATGGCCAGAAGCGCGTGCGGTTCAAGGTCCACGAGGGTCACCCGACGGACGCTGCCAAGGCGGCCGCTGGGACGAAGGTGGGGAAGCGCGGTGCGAAGTTTCGGTGCCCGGCGTGCGGTACGGTCGCGGACGATAAGTATCTCCGTTCGGAAGCCCAAGCGGGCCGAATGCATGCTCGTCTTATGGCTATCGTCGGCGAAGGCACGCGATCCCGGAGCTATCTGGACCCCATGGACGGGCACGAAGAGGTCGCTCGCTCAGCCGTGCCGGCGTGGAAACCCGAAGAGCGCGTCCCGTATCCCAATCACGACGTCGACCGCCTGCCGATGTACGGAATGCCCACATGGGGCGACGCCTTCACGCCTCGCCAACTGGTGGCGCTGACCACGTTCAGTGATTTGGTGGGCGCGGTGCGTGAGCAGGTGCTGGCCGACGCGAAGGCGGCTGGGATGGTCGACGACGGCGTGCCCCTCCACCAAGGCGGCCACGGCGCCGCGGCATATGCCGATGCGGTGGCAACGTACCTCGGTCTTGCGGTCAGTCGGATGAGCAACTCCCTGTGCAACCTCTCCGTCTGGAGCCCTACCCGGGACCAGACAAAAAACGCCTTCAGCCGACAGGCCCTCCCCATGGTTTGGGACTTCGCCGAAATCAACCCTTTTGCCAATGCCGCGGGCGATCTAACAACCATTGCGCGCTCTATGGCCAGGATCCTGGACAGCACCCCAACTGCCGTTGTGGGTGGTGCAACCCGCTGCGACGCGCGAGATTCAAGCGCAGCGTTTGACGCCATTGTGATCTGCACAGATCCCCCGTATTACGATAACGTGGGATATGCGGACCTGTCTGACTTCTTTTACGTGTGGCTCCGGCGGTCTCTCCGCCCAATTTGGCCAGACTTGTTCCGGACCGTTCTCACCCCGAAGGCGGAAGAATTGATCGTGAACCCGTACCGGTTCGAAGGGCACCGTGAAGAGGCCGAAACGCACTTCCGCGACGGAATGCGCACAGCGTTCCAGGTCTTGCAACAGCGGACCCGCCCGGACTACCCCGCAACCGTCTTCTACGCTTTCAAGCAGACGGACTCTGAGGACGCCGATACTGCCGAGGGCGAGAGCGGCAGCGAGCGAGAGACCGTGGCGTCCCGTGGCTGGGAGACGATGCTCACCGGCCTCGTGGATGCGGGATTCCAGATCAATGGGACATGGCCCATGCGAACAGAGAGAGCCGCACGCACGAACCAGATCGGCACCAACGCGCTCGCCTCCTCCATCGTTCTCGTCTGCCGCCCCCGATCGGGCGACGCCCCTGTGGCGTCCCGGCAAGAGTTCGTCAATGCGCTCCACCGCGAACTCCCCGACGCCTTGGACCAACTCACGAAGGGCGGCATCGCCGCCGTGGACCTGCAGCAGGCCGCGATAGGCCCGGGTATGGCCGTCTTCTCCCGCTACCGGGCGGTGTTGAAAACGCAGAGCGTGGAGGGCCAGCCATCATCCGTGCCCATGGGCGTGCGCGAGGCCCTGGAACTCATCAACCGCGAGCTCGACGCCTACCTTTCCCGTGAGCAGGGGCAACTGGACAACGTTAGCCGCTTCTGCCTGGCCTGGTTCGAGTCGTACGGCTGGGAAGCCGGCGCGTATGGCGACGCCGACGTGGTGCTGCGGGCACGCAACACCAGCGAACACGTGGTCCAGGAGGCCGGCGTGGTGTCGGCGAAGGGCGGTCGGGTGCAACTGATCCCGCTCCATCGACCGGAGGAGGCTGACCAGAAGGCGCCCGCGAACGGGACGTGGCCCGCCCCCGACGGTAAAGGCATCACGGTGTGGGGTGCGGCACTCCGGATGGCCGGCGCGCTGGCCGGCGACGTAGGCATCGAGGAGGCGGCCCGCATTTACGCCGGCGCGACCTGGGCGGCGGAACCGGCGCGGGAGTTGGCATACCGCCTCTTCGCCATCTGTGAACGAAAGGGCCTCGGTGAAGATGCTCAACGCTTCAACGACTTGGTGGCGGCCTGGCACCTGGTGCGGGACAAGGCGGCCAACCTGGGAGGCCCCAAGGCCCGAGCGCTGTTCTAGCCGGCCCCTGATGAGGAGGATCCCTTCTTGCCGTTCAAGCCATGGCGTACGGTGGCCGCGCCCCACCCGGATGTGGCCGCCGGTCGGTACCGCAAGGATGAGTACATGGCCGACCTCGGCGCCGTCGTCAGCGGCGAGGCGGAGACCGAGTACCGCGACCCGGTGGACTTCTACCGCCGCACGTTCGTGACCGCCGGCATCCGCGAGCTCCTCTCCTCCGTGATCGGCCGGCTGCAGACCGGCGACGGCGATCCCGTCGTGCAGCTCAAGACCGCGTTTGGCGGCGGCAAGACGCACAGCATGCTGGCCCTCTATCACCTCGTCTCCGCTCCCGACCGGATCGTGCGCCAGGGTCTGGCTCCCCAGGGGTTGGGCGCGGTCTCGCTCGATCAGTTGCCCCGCGTCCGCGTGGCGGTCCTGGCGTGCGCGAGCCTGGACCCGAACAAGCCCCGGCCGCACCGCGGGCTGGCGGGCCAACCCGTGCGCACGCTGTGGGGCGACGTGGCGGCGCAACTGGGCGGATCGGACGGATACGCCCTGGTCCGGGAAGCCGACGAGCGCGGCATCGCGCCGGGCGGAGACACGCTCGCAGCGCTGTTGCGCGCCTCCTCGCCCTGTCTGATCCTCATCGACGAATTCGTCGCCTACGTCCGCAACATGTACCGGGCGCCGATCCCGCCGCCCGGGGGCAGCTTCGACTCGAACATGACCTTCGTGCAGGCGTTGACCGAGGCCGTCAAGCGCGTGCCCAACGCCGCCCTGGTCGCCTCCCTGCCGGTCTCCAAACCAGAGTTGGGCGGGGAGGGCGGCGAGGCCGCCCTGGAACGGGTGGAGCCGATCTTCGGGCGAGTGGAGGCCGTCTGGCGACCCGTCGGGGTCGAGGAATCCTTCGAAGTCGTCCGCCGGCGGCTGTTTTCGGAGGTCACCGACGCCACCGCCCGGGACGCGACCTGTCAGGCGTTTCTCCGCCTGTATCAGCGGCACCGCGATGCCTTTCCACCCGAGGCGAGCGAACGGCGCTACCTGGAGCGCCTGCAGGGCGCATACCCACTGCACCCGGAGGTCTTCGATCGCCTCTATAACGACTGGTCCACCCTGGACGGGTTCCAGCGGACCCGCGGCGTCTTGCGCCTGATGGCCGCAGTGGTGCACAGCCTGTGGGCCGCCAACGACACGGCGCCGCTCATTCTGCCCGGATCCCTGCCGCTAGCCGAGGACGCGGTGCGTGGCGAACTCACCAAGCCGTTGCCGGAGACCGAGAACTGGAACACGGTCGTAGAGACGGACGTGGACGGGCCGCGGTCGGCCGCCTTCCGGCTCGACACGCAGTACCAGCGGTTCGGCAAGATCTTGGCCGCGCGCAGGCTGGCGCGGTCCATCTTCTTGCAGACCGCCCCGGCGTCCGCCCCAGGGGCCGAAGGCAGCGGTCGGGTCATCCGCGGCGTGGAGGAACCCCGCCTGCGGCTCGGTGTCGTCCAACCGGATGAATCGCTGGGGCTCTTCCATGACGCCCTGGATCAGTTGCAGCAAAACGAGACCACCTACCTCCACCGCTCGACCGGCGAAGGCGGCCAGGCCGGCGACCGCTTCTGGTTCGACCTCCGCCAGAGCCTGGATCGGCTGATGCAGGCGCGGGCGCGGGACCTGCAACGCGACGGCGACGAGCCCGCACGGGAGATTGCCCGGCGACTGCGGGACCAGGTGACCGAAGCGCAGCGGAACGGTGGCAAGCGCGTCTTCGCCGCCGTCCACGTGGTCGCAGAGCACCGGGATGCCCTCGAAGCCTCGCGACAAGTGCTCGACGAGGATGCCGTGCGGCTGGTCGTGCTGGGTCCGGCGTTCGGCTATCGGGAGGGCGGCGGGTCCCAGGCGGAAAGCGCTGCCCGAACGGTCCTGGCGCAGCGCGGCGACGAGCCGCGTCGGTACCAAAACCTCGTTCTCTTCCTGACCCCGCACCAGACCGAAAGCGAGAATCTCATTCGCCAAGCCGCCCGCTTCCTCGCCTGGGCCTCGATCGAACGAGACGCCAAGCAACTCAACCTCGACGCCTACCAGGTCGATGAAGCGCAGCGGTCTCGGGCGGCGCAGGACAAGGCCCTGAATCAGGCCCTCGATGGAGCGTATCGCAATCTGCTCGTGCCCGCGCAAGCCGTCACGGAGGAGGCCGACGGGCCGAAGGCCGGCGCCCTCCGCCTAGATGCCGTGCCGACCACCCCGGTGGAGGGCAACGTGATCCAGGGCGCGGCGCGGCGAGCGGAAGGGGACGAGGCGGTACGCCGGGCCCTCGCGCCGGAGCTCCTGATCCCGGAGTTGGCGCGCTGGTTCTGGCGGGAGCGCCGAGATGTCGAGATGGCGCACCTGTGGGACTGTCTGGCCCGGTACTCGTATCTGCCGCGACTGCGCGACGCGGACGTCCTGCGGGCAACCGTCGGTGCGGGCGTGCAAACCGGCCTCTTCGCCTACGCGCAAGGTCGCCAGGAACAAGGCCAGTATGACGGTGTGGCCTTCCGCCAGACCGTCACATGGCCCGAAGGGCGCCTGACCGGGTGGCTGGTCGACCCCCGGGCCCTGCCGGCGCCCGAGCCTTCCGGCCAGGAAGAGGCGCACGAGGCTAAACCGGAGCCCTGGGGTGCGGGCATCGACACGGGTCCCCGATCACCGGCGCCTGGCGGGAGTATTGCGGCGCCCCCCGCGCGAACGGCCGTCGAGGTCGTCGTCTCCGGCTCCTGGTCGGGCAGTGAGGTGCAGCGGCTCGGGCACCACGTCTCCCGAGCCCAGGACGAAGTCCTCACGGAACTCCTCAGTGCCCTCGGTGCAGTCGCCCAGGCGGAGCTGCGGGTGACGGTAACCGCACCTGAAGGCATCAAGACCGACAACTTGAAGGTTGCGATAGAGAATGCCCGGGCAGTTGGCGTCCGGATCGAAGTTCGATGACGAGTTGCCCAAGCGACGGCGGGTCTGGGGCCGAATGGGCGCGGTGGGTCGCGCCCATTCGGCCGCTCCGGTGAGGTCGTTACGGGCAGCGTTGGCGTCGGTCCCGCGGGGTTGCTCACACGGGCGAAATGATCTGCGATGCGTGCGGTCCGCCTTCCGTGCGAATTCGAAGCCGCCTGTTGCCGGCGGACAGCAGGGCTTCGCCGCGCCGGGCTCCAGCCAGTAAGGAACATTCGGCTTCGGTGAGCCGGAGTATGGTCCGCAGACCTTCAAGGTCTCGCGCCTCCTGGCGCATCAGCAGCTTGGTGCTCGCGTTATCGAGGACCGGTTGCCCGAACCGGGCCAACTCCGGGGCCAGTAAGTCGATGGCGTTTTGGGTGACGACGACTAGGCTCCCGTGATACTTCCTGATCCGCTTGCTCAGATCACGGAGGAATCCCAGCGCCTGCGGGGTGTTGGGGTCCGCCAACAGCCACGCTTCGTCCACGATCAGCACCGTCCGCCGCCCCGTGGCCCGCCCCCGCCGGACCAGGTCCCAGGCGTACCCGAGCAGGTTGAAGTACTGCGCCCGGCGCACCGTGTCGGACGCGTCCACCAGATCGTGGACGTCGAGCACCGTGAAGTCCCCTGCATCCGGCGCCCTGCTCTGTCCGTTCCAAAGTGCCGCGTCCGCGCCATGGGCGGCGTCCTTGAGCAGCAGGGCCAGCCGTGGGTGGTCGGAGACGTGGCGCTGGATGTCCTCCACCGTGGGCCACACCGTCACGGCAGCGGGGTCGGTCTCCCAGTCCACGCCGCACTCCCGATACGCCGCGAGTACCGCGTCATACAGCACGGCCCGCTCCGTGTCGTCCAGCCCCGGCAGATACAGTTCGAAGAACGTCTTGACCCGCTGCAGGTGGCCGGCCAGCGGACCCCGCGCGCCTTCCCCGTCATCCACGTCGCTCTCAGGGGTGCCCCGCACCTGCAGCGGGTTGACGCGCCCCTCGCCACCCGCGGCGTTGACCCACGTCCCCCCGACCGCCGCGCAGATGCCCCGATACTCCCGCTCCGGGTCGATCACCAGCACCCGGGCCCCCAGGGCGAACTCGCGGAGCAGCAGGACCTTGGCCGCGAAGGACTTGCCCCCGCCCGAAGTCCCCAGGATGTTCACGTTGGCGTTGGCGATACCGCTGCCCTCCGGCGGGTCCCAGCGGTCGAGCAGGACGATCCCGCCCTGGTCGTCGCGCCCGAGGACGACGCCCCGGCCGTGGTTCAGCCCCGAGGAGACCCACGGGTACGCCGCCGCGACCGTCGACGCCGGCATCTCCCGCGCGGCGAGGTCCGCCAATTCCCTGGGCAGCAACCCCCACGGGCCGGCCGCCCTGAGCCCCTGCTCCTGACGGAACACGGCCGGTCGCACCCGCATGCCGGCCCCGGCGCAGGCGGCCTCCACGCGCCGGCACCGCCGGGCCAGTTCATCCGGATCGGATGCGGTGACCAACAGCACCACCGTGGTGCGGAAGACCCGCTGCCCCTCCTGGTCGATCTGCCGCAATAGCGCCTGCGCGTCCTCCAGGGACCGCTCCCACCGACCCCGCAGCAGCGCGCTCCCGCCCTGGGCCAGCCGGCTCTGATACTCCGCCGCGCCGGCGTTGAGCGCCCGGAGCAACTCCAGGGGGTCGCCCGGGACCAGATGGACGGCGAGAGACACCCCCGGCAGATCCGCGAGCCGCGCCAGCCAAGCGGGACCGACGCGGGGCGGGTAGTCCACGACGGCCAGCGCGCGGGCCTCGGCCTCCCCGAGGGCGATGTCCTGGCGACGGAACTCCAGGGCCGGCGGGGCCAGCAGGTCAGTGATCGGCATGTCCGGTGACCTCCCTGGGCGCGACGTAGCGTGCGGCGGGCGCCGGTTCGTCCGCGGGCTCGGTGCCGGCGCGGGCGGGGTGGAGAAAGGAGAAGAGGAGGCCCGTCATCTCGGGGTCGTCGCAGACATGGGCCGCAAGGTCCGCACGGGCCAGGGCGGCCGCGAACTCGGCGGCGCGTTGCAACACCGCCTCGCCGTCCGTCCGCCCAGCCTCGCCCGCCAGCAGCACGTGAAAGCGGCGTTCGCTGGCCTCGCCTCCCGCCGCCAACCCCCGGACGTACCCGAGGTACCCGCGCAGCAGCGACCGGCGCGCTCCTTCCGCTTCCGCGAGCCGGCGCTCCAGGTCCAGCAGGTAGGCGTCGAGGTCGACGGGGCGGGACGTGACGACGATCTGTGCAGGGCCTCGCAGCCCCTGGATCGCCTCGTGCACGGCCGCGATGCGCCGCTCGCGCTCGGCGTCGGAGAGCAGGCCGAACGGCGCGGGCTCCACGCGTACCACCGCGACGGCGGTGCCGTCGGTGCGGAGGATCAGCCCGCGCCGCACGTCGCGCACCGGCAGCCAGTCCTGCACGTTGGGGGCTCCGCGTGCCGGCGGCTGTCCGGCCGCGGCGGGTTGGGGCCCGGCCCGCTGGCCGCCCTTCAGGTGGCGGAGGATGCTCACCGCGCCCACCCCCGGTATCGATACAGATACCGCGGCGGCCGCCGGCGGAAGTCGCGGGCCGCCCGCACCTCACCGAGCAGGCTCCCGCCCGAGGGGTCCTGCCGGGTGAGCAGGAGCGATGACGCCACCGGCAGGGAGAACAGGAACACCCGGCCGCCGAAGGCGGCGCCGCCGTGCAGCGGCAGCAGGGCCCACAGCGCCTGCAGGCCGAACCCGGTCAGGCCACCGGCGACCACTCCTCCGAGTTCGGGAAGTCCAAAGCCGGGGGCGAACTCAAACCTGGCCCGCACGGCGCGGGGCACGAGGTACGTCTTCGTGGCAGACACCTCCGGTCAGAAGGGGAGCTTGGTGAGGATTACCCGCGCCGCCAGGGCCCCGGCCGAGGATGCCGTGCCCCCGGCCCCAGTGTGGTAGGCATACTGGCGCAGCACGTGGGGCGTCCGCCACGCGACCCAGACGGCGCCCACGAAGAGGAAGGGGTCCAGGAAGTTGCTCGCCGTCCCCACGGCCGGCGCCACCAGGAACGAGGCGGCGAGGTAGAGCAGCGTCAGTTGCACGGACTGCGCGCCGGCCAGCACCAGCAGTTCCCGCCACCACACGTCCGCCGTGCCGCCCCCGCCGAGGAACCCCAAGGCCATCACCGGCGCGACGATCGCGGCCAGCGTGATCTCCACCGTGCGCACAATGGCCTGCAGGAAGCAGAGGATGACAAGCAACACCCCGCCCAGCAGCAGCACCGGCACCCAGAGCGTGGCCAGGGTGAGGTTGGCCGTCAGCGCCGCCAGGCTGCCGGAGATGGAGCCGAGCCCCACCCCCAGCCCCACGTGGGCCACCGCCTGGGCCAGGTCGTTGCCGACCAGCAGCGCCTGCTCGGCCACCCAGGGCCCGCCGGCGATGGCGGCTCCGGTGAGCGCCACGCGCTTGAGCAGGCTCCCCGGGTCCGTCGGGGCGCCCTCGTTGCGCAGCGTGGCCAGCTGGAACGCCTCCCAGGCCGTGCGGGTGCCGAGGATGGCCCAGGCCACGGCTTGGGATCCCTCGATCAGGGTGGCGACCCCGGGGTAGCCGAGCAGGTCGTGCAGCTCGCCGGCCGTGGCGAATGAGACCAGCACCGCGTTCAGCGGCGCCAGGAATACGCGGATCAGGAAGGACAGGATCGCGGACACCACGGCGAGCACGGTCGCACCCCTCCCCGGCGGATCAGTGGAACTGGCCGAGGATGGCCGAGACGATGCCGCCGGCCAGGAGGCTGATGCCGCCGTAGATCACGGTGTTGCGCAGCCCCCGGGAGTGGTGGAGCATCGTCATCTCGTCCTGGGCGGTGGCGCGCATCAAGGCGTGCCATCCGGCGGTGAGCCCCACCCCGGGCACGGCGAGCGCCGTGACCCAGCCGAGCGCGGTCGAGAAGAACCCCGTGATCTGCGTGACGAACGAAGGCATGCCGATCCCTCCTTTTGTTGGGATGCGGGAGGTCTGTGCTGGCCCCGGTGTCACCGACCGCGGTCGAAGGCCGGGCGGGAACGGGGAGCGGGTTCGTGTGGAACGGGAGGAGGCGATGTGGGCGCAGGCGAGCATTCTGGCGCCGCGACCGCGGGGCACCAGGTGGGTGGTGGCGCGACCGGGACGGTCGAGACAGGGGGCTCCGGAACGAGGGCGCGGTGCGCCGCCGTCCAGGCGGAGAGGTCGGCCAGCGGCAGGCGGGCGGGATACTGGCCGGACTGCAGCACCAGGGCGGCGCCGACGGGCCAGCGCAGGGCCTCGTCCATGGTGAGCAGCGGCCGCCCCGTCGCCGCCTCGGTGCCGCCAACCATCGCGCCCACCCGCCGCTGCAGGCTCTGGGTGCGGACGGTGTATGTGCCGCAAAGGGCCGAGACGGAGCGGGCCGTGGTCTCGTCGCTGGTCCCCAGCACGAGCTTGGTGTCGCAGTTGCCCTCGATCACCGCCCGCACGTCCTGCCCGTACTTCCCCAGCTGCGCCAGGGACTGCACCGCCAGCAGGAAGTGCACGCCGCGGCCCGCACTGACCGTCAGCTTCTCGCCCATGTCCGGGACCTTGGGGAGGTTGCCGAACTCATCCAGCAAGAACCAGCAGCGGCGACTGAGCCGCCCGCCGTTCTCCCGGGCGACCGCGGCCAAGGCGGCGTAAGCCAGGTGCACGTAGAGCGCCGCGATCGGCCAGCGCTCCCTGGCCTCGTCCGGCAGCAGCAGAAAGATGGCCTGGGGCGGTTGGTGTGCGCGGCCGGCGTCGGCCGGGTCGTGGGAGGAGGCGCCGCACAGCCAGGCCACCCCGGGGTCGCCCCAGAGGCGCAGGTGCGCGGCGGTGCCGGTGAAGATGGAGGCGCGGGTCCGGTCCTCAGACAGACTCGCCGTGCCGTAGGCCAGGCGGGCCGGGTGCCCCGGGGGCAGGGAGCGGAAGTACCCATCCAAGGGGGAGGCCCCCTGTGCCTGCGGGCCCAGGTCGGTGAGCAGGCGGTAGGCGGTGGCCATGTGCCGGCAGTCCTCGGGGGCCTCCAGCGCCACGGCCAGACAGAGGGCGCTGATCAGACTCTCCTCGGCCTGCGGCCAGATGGGGTCGCCGGCGGAGCCGGCCGACCACGCCAGGACGTTGCCGATGCCCCAGGCCAGCCGCGAGGCCTCCTCGTCGTCGCCCAGGGCATGGGCTGCGGAGACGGCGGCCAGGGGGTTCCAGCGCCCGCCGCCGCGACCGGGACGCAGGAGGTCGAGTTGGGTCACCTGGTACCCCCGCGACCGGAGCCAGCCCGCCGTCATGGCGTGCAGCTCCCCCTTGGGGTCACCGACGATCAGGGACTCGGCATGGTGACCCAAGGTCCAGATGGTGGGGAGCACGGCCCGCCGCGTCTTGCCGCGGCGGGAGGGCCCGACCAGCAGCACGTGCTCGTTGCCCGCCCCCCGGCGGGTGACCCAGGCGGTGCCCCCGTCCGCGCCGACCACGACGCCCGGAGCGCCGGGCCGGTCGCACTTCACGCGGGCGAGGGTGTCGGCCATCTCGCCGGCCTTCCGCCAGCGGGTCGAGCCGTGGGTGGCCGTCGCGGCCGGCAGCGGCTGTCCCCGGCGGGCGGGCCAGCCGCTGCGCCAGGCCCAGCGCAGCACGCCGACCGCCGCCAGGGCGAAGGGGATCTGGGTCAGGACCCAGCCCGGCCAGGGCCGGGTGTGCAGGAGCCCGACCGCCATCCGCCACCAGAGGTTCGCCGGGCCGCCGTAGGCGGTGAGGCCGGCGGGGCGGTTCAGGCGCGTGAACAACTCGCCCCAGGTGAGCGCGGGCCGCAGGGGTGGCCAGAGGGTCTCGGGGAGGAGCCAGAGGACCGGGGTGAGGACGAAGTCGGCGAAGGCGAGCAGTCCCAAGGGGATCAGCGCCAGAAGACGCCCCGCGGTGAGGACCCGGGACCGGAACAGCCGGCGCAAGAGCAGGTAGCAGAGCCAGTACGGGGCGAGGACGGCGGCCAGAACCACGAGGAAGGGCAAGCGGACACCCCCTACGGGTCGTCTCCGAAGGCGCGATCCAGGGCAGACAGGCGCGGGTCAGAAGCGGAATGCGGTGCGGTGGCAGACGCGGGCATCGGCCCTCCCGCCGCCGCCAAGCGCTCGATGGCGGCGGCGATACGCTCCAGGACGGGCAGAATGCCTGGGCCTGTGCCGGCGAGCCCGGCCTCCGCCAGGCGCAGCAGCGCCTGTGGGCGAGCCTCGGGCGGCACAGGGGCCAGGGCGGCGTGCAGGGGTGAACGGACACCGATGCTGACGCGGAACTGCAGGGCATTCCGCGCCACGCTAATCGACCGCCCGCAACGCGCGCTCGGCGGCCCACATGTAACCGAGCGCGTTGGCGAAGACGGCTTCCTCTGACCGGACCGGGATCGGGCGGCCTGGCGCCAGGTCGGCGAGGCGGTCGCCGAGCAGGAGCGCCCCGCCCCCGACCAGGGCGGTTGCGGCGACCCGCCCGAGGTCCCCGCCCAGGCGCCGACGCAGCTCAGCGGCGATGGCCTCGGCCAGGGCATCCAGGTGTGGGGCGGCTTCCGCCGGTCCGCCGAATGTCCGGCCGTGCCATGCGGCGGGGCCAACCAGCGCCGCCTGCGCGAGGTCCGGTGGCGGGAGATGGCCGGTCGTCCTCTGGATGGCTGCGGCGAGCGCGCCGGCGACCGTGGAGACGCCGGATTCCAGCGAGAAGCTGAGCGCGGCGACCGGCGTGAGGTCCCTCAGTTCCAGGCAGAGGACATCCGTCGTGCGGCTGCCGACGTCCACCACCACGCCGTAGCCGGGGCCAGGCGGCATCCGGCCCTGGGCGGCGAGGAACAGCGCCGCGCCGACACCCTGGGGCCGGAGGACCACCCGGGCGATGCGTACGGTGCGCTCCCTCCGGCCGTCGGACAGGTGCAGTGCGCGGCCATCCAGCGCCGTCCGTGCCGCCGCGCGCTCCCGCGCGAAGGCGCCCAGCGGGGTGCCGGAGCCCAGCACCACCTCGCCCTCGGCGCCGGACTCCCACAACGCCTGTGCCAGCAGTGGCAGAGCCTCGGGGTCGGCGAGGCGCCCAGCACCGAAGGGACGGTGGGCGCCGGGGAGCGATGCCGCCCGGTCGCCCACGATCACCCCCTGGTCCCCGATGCGGAGAACCTCTGGATGGTTACCGAGGCCCCAGGACTCGGCTCCTGGGGTATGTGGTGCCCAGGCCGCTTCAAAGCGGCCACGCCGGGGGCCCGCAACCCATTTGACCTGGCCGTAGCCGATGTCGGCCGCAACCACCTGCATGTGCGCATCGCCTCCGAGTGCTGACGGGATGAAGGGGCAGGGGAACAGGGATGGGTGCCGCCTCTGTCCGCGGAGTGCGGACGGAGAAGCGTCGGGCAGGAAAAACCGGTTGCCGTTGTCCGTCGGTGCGGACGGGATGACCGTGAGCGGTTGTGGGACGCCGGGCGGGGATGTCAGCGGTCGGTGCCCATCTGGGCTGAGCGTTCGGCCTGCGACCGGACCTCGGCCCGGGCGGCCGCCTGATCGCGGGCCAATTCGGCCTTGGCCTCCGCGCGAAGGCGCTCGCGTTCGAGCAGTCCGTGGGCTCCGGAGAGGACCTGAGCCGCCAGACCTCGCTCGGGCCGTATCCCGCCCCGGTGTCGGCGTGCCGGTCGCTTGGCGGCCGCGCGGAGCACTGCCTGGGCGATCCGGTCGCGGACATCCGCGTGGGCACGCGCCCACGCCGCGTCGGCGGCCTGGGGCTGAGTGGTGTACAGGGCGGTGAGGCTGCGCGTGGCCTCCTGCAGCCCGTCAATGGCGGTCGCGAGAGCCGGCCGGGAGAGAATCCAGGCGGCGGTGACGCGGGCTTCCTCGCGGACGGCGGGGGGCATGTATGCCAGGGCGACGCGGCCGTGATCGGGCAGTTTCGGGCCGAGAGCTGCGATGCGGTGGCCAAGTTCGGTCAGGTCGGCGCGGGGAAAGGCAGGTGGGGGGGCTCCGCCGGTCGGGGATTCGGCCTGAGCTTCCAAGTCGATGCGGCGGAGGAGGGTGAGGTTGTGCCGGCCGGCGGCCACCAGGAAGTCTCTCTGGGCGGTGCGCTCGGCGGCAAGTTGCACCCGCATGGGGCCATACAGCTCGCGGGCGATCATGCGGCGGATGTCCCGGAGCTCTGGGCGTTGCAGGCGTGGCTGGCGGGGTGGCGCCCCGTCGGCCAGCCAGGCAAGTAGGTGGACGTGCGGCTGACCTGCCTTGCGGTGTACGGCGCCGACCCAGTGGAGGTCGGTTTCCGCGATGCCCGACTGGAGCGCGAACTGCGGCATGACACGGCGGGCGAGGTCGCGCCAGTCCGGTGGTGCGCGGAGACCGAGGGCGGTGGCGTCCTCCTCGCGCAGTGAGATGACCGCCTGCCAGTGCCAGGGCCGGGCGGAGACCTCGGCTTGCACCGCTTCCAGGGACGGAGGCCAAGCGGGGTCCGGGCCGAAGAGGCCAGTGGATCCGGGACGCTCGTCGAGGTACCGCGCGTGAATGGTCGGGTCTGGGTTGTCCTCTTCGGCGCGGGCCACGCCCTCACGGGTGGCGATGTACCGGGCGTGGACGGAGGCGCGCTGGCCGGACCGAGGGCCGGCGACCCACTTGAGCTTGAAGATGAAGGGGGACCGCAGCATGGGCGTCACCTACCCCTCCGGGGTGTAGAGGTCGCTGTCTGTCCCGATGTCCGTCCCGCCGCGCCGGAGGTCCGCGAGGGCGCGGGTCCGCGCCTCGCGCATGACAGCATCGGGTTCCTGGTCCGCAACCAGCGCCGCAACGAGGGCCCGCGCCTGCCAGTTGGCCATGTCCGCGGCCACGAACGTTTTGGCGATGAGGCCAGCGAGGCGGTCAACGTGTTTGGCGAGGCAGGCGTCTATGAGAGGAGCGGC
Source organism: Bacillota bacterium (assembly GCA_021806565.1). Lineage (GTDB taxonomy): Bacteria > Bacillota > Sulfobacillia > RBS10-35 > JAJYVN01 > JAJZXK01. The sequence continues at coordinate 21,251 of JAJZXK010000031.1, forward strand.
CCGAGCAGACGTTTGGCGCGCGAGGTGTTCAGCCACGGCCTGGCGGACAATCGCGGCGAGGGCGACCTTCTTGGCGCGTGCCTCGGCCTCCAGAGCGGCCATGTCGGGAGCGGAGAACCGCACTTTGAGATCGGCCATCGGCATCAAGGGATTCCTCCTCCCGGCCCAAGGCCTTCAGGAAACGGTAGTGCTGGTGTACCCGCAAGGAGGCAACTGGACTGGGACTGTACAGAGCGGCGAGATGCGCTCTCAACGGCAGGCAAGAACCTCACATTGGGGCGCCCATTTAGACGGAGTGGCAGCTCGCAGATGGCGCACCTCGGGGGCGCCCTGGGCGTACTCCACAAGATGTCGTATCCACGGTTTCGCCCGCTGGGTCCCAGTACACGGTACTCCGCTCATGGATACCCCACACCTCACATTTCCCTCATCAATGCATGAGCACATACGCATACATAACGCGGTATACTCCTTGGACGGAGGGATGCCAATGCCGCCGCGCGAGGAAGGCACCTGCGAAGCGCGTGTCGTGCACGGGGCTAAGCTCGCCGCCCTGGCACCTCTGCTGCCGAATGCCGAGGGCGTTCAGGCAGCGGCCGAACGGTTTCGCGTCCTCGGGGACGCCACGCGCCTGCGCATGCTTCTTGCCCTTTCCCTGTCTGAGCTCTGCGTCTGTGATCTGACCGAACTCCTCGGGATCACCCAAACAGCGGCGTCGCAGCACCTGAAGATCCTGCGGGCGTACGGCCTGGTGCGTTACCGCAAGGAGGGGCGGATGGCCTTCTATCGGCTGGCCGACTCCTCTTTGCTTGGGATGCTGTCTGGCCTGCGTCAGCGGGCCGGCGGGAGGGAGGTGGCCAATGGCGGGCAGAGCGGTTGACGGCCGGGCCCTGCGCAGCGGCATCGCGGTGGAATGGTGGTCCATCGCGTGGATGACCGTCGAGGCGGTCGTGAGCCTTGCCGCCGCCCTGACGGCCGGGAGCGTGGCGCTCCTGGCGTTCGGCGCCGACAGCGCCATCGAGATCGTGTCGGCGGCGGTCGTGCTCCGGCGCTTGGGACTGGAGCAGGGAGGCGGTTCGGCGGCGCGGGTCGCTACGGCGGAACGCCGGGCGTCCTGGGTCACGGGCGTGCTGCTTCTCCTGTTGGCCGGGTGGGTCGTGGGGGACGCCGCCGTGGACCTGTTGCGGCACGTGCGGCCCGAGGCCAGTGCGCCGGGCCTGGCCATCGCGGCCGCGTCGACGGTCGTCATGCCCTGGATCGTGCGCCAAAAGCGGTGCGTCGCCGCCCAGATTGGCAGCATCGCCCTTAAGGCCGATGCCGCGTGCGGGGTCGTCTGCGCCTACATGGCCGCCACCTTGCTGGTCGGACTGGTGGTGCGCGCGGCCTTTGGCTGGTGGTGGGCGGATCCGGTCGCCGCCCTCGGCATCGTCTACTTCATCGTTCGTGAAGGCTGGGAGGCCATCGAGGCGGCGCGCGGCCGAGGCGACGGTTGCGGCTGCTGCGGGTCGTGAACGGGGGGTAATCTGTTGCAGGACGCCCACGCGCATCATGGATATGAGCACGGGGACGGGCACCGGCACGGGCCGCACGATCACCATCCCCACGATGAAGGCGGAGGAGACGCAGGCCGGTTCCCCGGGACCGCCTTCTGGGTGGCGGGCGGCATCCTGCTGGCCGAATTGGCCGGGGGCCTGCTCTCCCGCAGCCTGGCCCTGCTGAGCGACGCGGGGCACATGCTCACCGATGTCCTCTCGTTGGCGCTGGCCTGGTACGCCACGCGCTTGGCCAGCAGGCCGCCCACGCCGCAGCGCACCTACGGGTACCACAGGGCGGGTATCCTCGCCGCGCTGTTCAACGCCGGCACGCTGGTGGTCGTCGCAGGCGGCATTCTGGCGGAAGCCGCCGCGCGCCTGCGCCACCCGGTGCCGGTGACGCCGTGGATCATGTGGGCGGTAGCGGCCGTCGGGTTGGGAGGGAACCTGTTCATTGGCCTGCGCCTGGGCCATGGCGGCCACGCCGGGTACGACCACGGGCACGGAGGCAATCTCAACGTGCGCAGCGCGTGGCTGCACGTGATGGGCGACGCGGCCGCCTCTGCCGGGGTGCTCGTGGCGGGCGTGCTGATCCTGCTGACCCACCGGCTCTGGTGGGATCCCGTGGTCAGCGTGGGCATCTGCTTGCTGATTGCGAGGGGGGCCTGGGGCATCATCCGCCAGACGCTCAACGTCCTCATGGAGGGAACGCTGCCTGGGATCGATCCGACCGAGGTGGCGGCGGCTATGGAATCGGATGAATCCGTTCTGTCCGTACACCATGTGCACGTGTGGACCCCCGACGGCGTACGCTCGGCGCTCAGCGGACACCTGGTGCTGCGCGACGGTCCGCTGTCGGAGACGCAGGAAGTCATCGAGCGCGGCTGCCGGGGGCTGTGGGAGCGGTTTGCCATCGAGCACAGCACCCTCCAACTGGAAAGCCACAGTGGGCGTCCGTGCCCGGACGGAGACTGCGGTCCCCGCGCGCCCCTCTTGGCCAGGGGTGCGCGGCCGTCGTGACGCCCCTGATGTGGATGGGGGCGGCCGCCGTCAGCAGCATGCTGCTGTTCTACTGGTTGGAACCACGGTCGCCGTGGTTCAGCCTGTGCTTCGCCCTCAGTTGCGCGGCGTCGTCCGCGTACGGGTGGCTCGCCGGCACCTGGCCGTTCGGCGTGGTGGAAGGCGTCTGGGCGTTGGTCGCCGGCGTTCGGTGGTGGCGCCATCTGAACAGGCACTCTCCAGATCCAGGTCGGGCGGGCGGACCGGGGCGCGGATGACTCGGGAAGGCGGCTTGGTCGCCCGGCCGGGAAGCGCAGACTTGGGTTGTTAGGCGCGGTGGTAGCGATGTCGGCGGCGTGGGGTTCCGTGGGAACTGCCGCGGGAATGGTCCGGGTGTCGCTCGAAGGCACTGTGGTCGTTGCAGCGGCGACAAGCCAATCCAGGGCAGGAAGGAGTAGCGTCCCGTCTCTCGCGTGCGATCAGTCCTCAGTTGTCGTCACAGCGGATCACGGCACCGTCCCCCAGCGCGGCGGGCCGAGGCGCACGCGACGCCCAAGGACAGGGCCACAGTTCGGTCGAGGGAGGGGTTCCGTTGGGTAGTGCCGCCGCCCGTCCCACGCCGTTCCACCGCGATGTCTGGGGGATCGCCTTCTCCGCAGACTTGGGCTACCAGATGGTCATCGCCGGTCTGCCCCTGTTTCTTGTTCTCGCCCTGCGGGCGCCGACTTGGGTCTTCGGCTTGACGGCGGCGCTCAGCTATGGCCCCGGTGCCTTCATCGGCTATCTGGGCGGACGGCTCGGCGACCGCATCGGCCGGCGGCGCGTCGCCATTCTCGGCAACAGCCTCATCCCACTCCTCTCGCTCACCGGGCTGCCTGCGGGCGCGGCCGGCGCAGTGGCGCTCTTCGCCGGAGGATGGTGGGCGCGGAACTTCCGCACGCCAGCACGGCGGGCCATGCTCACGGAGGTGGTCTCCCAGGAGGACCGGGGGCGGGCCTTCGGGCTGCTTCACGCCTTGGACGTTGGCGGCGGACTGCTCGCCGCCATAGCCGTCCTGGCACTGGTCGCCGCGCACGTGCCCTTCCGCTATATCTTCCTGCTGACAGTGATCCCTTTGGCGGCGTCCACTGCCTGCCTCGTCGCGACACGGGCCGGGTCGGCTCCGGTTCCGAATGAGCGGCGTACCGGCACGCACGATGTGGTGCATGGGGAACACCAGCGCCGCAATAGCGCCCTCTACCGGGGTGTGATCATCGCTACGGCGCTGTACGGCTTCAGCTCCTACAGCCTCGGTTTCCCCATCCTCACCGTGGCTCAAGAGTCGCACAGCGGGGCGGCGGGCGTGGGCGCTTACGCGGTGTTCCTCGGCATCTCGGCGCTGACAGGACTGGCGATGGGCCGCCGCCGGGGCGCCGGGGGCGTGGCGCTCGCCCTGCTCGGCTACGTCACGGCCGCCCTGGGCTCGCTGGGCCTGGCACTCGCTTACGGGCTCCACGGAGGTTCACTCGGTTTTTACGGAGCCGTGGCCGTGCTGGGGGTGGCCCTGGGGGTGGTGGAGACACTAGAGCCGGACCACATGTCCAAGGTGACGCCGGAGACGCGGACCAGTGGGGGCATGGGCGCACTCACCGCCGCGCGGAGCGTGGGTCTGCTGATCGGTAACCTGGCGATGGGATTCCTCTACGTGGTGAGTCCTGTGTACTCCTACGGCTACGCCTCCGCGGTGGCGGTCGTGGCGGCGACCGTGCTGCTGGTGGCGGTGGGCTCATCCCGGTCCCAGGTAGAACCGGGCCGCGCCTGATCGGCGTCGGTCTGAGCAACGGCTCAAATCCCCGACACAGAGCCTGCGATGCGGCTTGGTAGCTTGGTAGCTTGGTAGCTGGCAGGCTGCGGCGGCTGGAGGTGGAGATCTGTGGAGCCGGTTGCCGAGCCGGTGTTGACGTTCGCCGCGCCAGAGGCGGACCCGCCCGGCCTGGCAACTGCCGGGGCTCGACATGAAACTCCCACGCGTTCCGGCCGAGTCCTTGTCGCACGTGCCGGGCTCACATGCGGGCTGCCGGTGGGCTCGGCGGCAGAAGGCTGACTACGCGGAGCCGACTTGGAGCGTGCCGTACATCCCCTGCTGCGCGTGACCCGGCACGGGGCACAGATACGTGTACTGTCCGGGAGCCGTGGCCCGAAACGTGATGCTCTCCTCCGGCATGCCCGCCGCGTTGGGATCGCCGAGCGGCCGCGCAAAAGCACCCGCGAACGCCGCCCGTGCGCCCATCATGGCCATGTACGGGAACGGCGGCCGCGCCGAGGTCAGCAGCCACCCGTGCGCCTCGTCGGAGTCCGCGTTGATAAAGCGGACCGTCACGATGGACCCCGCCGGAACGACGATTGTGGGGTCGGCGAGCCCGGCAATCTGGAACGTCATGTCGCGTCCGGTCGGCGGGCTGCCGAGGACGGCGAGTTGCACCGTCTTGGTGCTGAACACGACCCGGTTGGCGGCCCGGTCCACCGCCGCCCCCGCGGGTGTGGCCGCCCCCAGCGCCTCGGCTTGGGCCGCGGGGATGCGGGGGCCCGGCGCGTTCGCCATCGCCGATCCCATGGCCTTACCCGGATCGGAGCCCATCATCCCGCCGCGCATCATGCCGAACCCCATGCCGGGCATAGGGGCCACCAGGCCCCGCCACCCGCCGCCGAACATCGGGCCGACCCGCGCACCCCACCAGATCAATCCCGCGATGCCGACAACGAGGAAGGCACCACCGATCCCGAACACCGCCCGCCGTGTCATGGCTGCCGCCCCCGGCCTTCCATGTCCTCCCGCATCTTCAGGTACTGCTCCCGGTCGATCTCGCCCCGGGCGTACCGCGCGGCCAGAGGCCGCAGCGGGTCATCGGCGCCACCGGCGCCCATCGGCTGCCGCCGCGCCAACGCGTAGACGACGAAGACGATGCCGGCCAGGACGAGCAGCCAGAAGAGGATCGGGAGAAACATCCACGGTCCCGCCATCCCACCAAAGTACCCCATCACGGCTCATCACACCCCCGCCCGGCTACCGCGCCCACCCCTGCCTGAACAGCATACCCACCCAGGGCCAAGCCTGCTCCGACTACCCGCGTGGCGGCCAGGGCCATGTGACCGGCACCGCCAATGCCACCCGCCCCGACGGCACACCGGGGTGTCAGCCCCGGCGGGCCTTGCCGAGCGTGGCGGCGGCTGTGGTCAACAGGTCTGCGGCCCGCCACACGTCCTCCTCGGTGGTGAACCGTCCCAGGGATAGCCGCACCGCCGTCAACGCCTCAGCCGGACGCAATCCCATGGCCAGCAGAACCCCGGAGGGCTCAGTCCGTCCGGCATGGCAGGCGGAGCCCGTCGAGGCGGCAACGCCCGGAACGGCGGCCAGAAGGTCCTCGCCAGCCACCCCGGGCACCCCTACGTTCAGCGTGTTGGGCAATCGGCGTTCCGAGTGCCCGTGCAGTCGCAGCCCCGGAATACCCCCCGCCAGCCGCCGCCCTAGTTCGTCGCGAAGCCCCTGGAGCCGGCTCGCTTCCGCATCCAGATGCTTGCGCGCAAGCGCGCAAGCCTTGCCGACGCCGACGATGCCGGCGACGTTCTCGGTGCCGGCGCGGCGCCCGCCCTCGTGGCCGGCGCCATGGATCAGGCGTTCGAGCGTGAGCCCGGTGCGGACGTACAGGGCCCCGACGCCCTTGGGTGCATACAGCTTGTGCCCCGCCACCGCCAGCAGGTCCACACCGAGATCCTGCACCGGCACGGGCACCTTACCCACGGATTGCGCGGCGTCGGTATGAAAGGCGATGCCACGCTCCCGCACGACGGCCGCAATCTCGGCCACCGGCTGGATCGTGCCCACCTCGTTCTGGGCGTGCATCACGCTGACGAGGATGGTGTCTTCGCGGAGTGTCCGGCGTACGTCGTCGGGATCCACGAGGCCGGCCGGGTCCACGGGCAACACCGTCACGGCGAACCCGTGCCGGCGCTGCAGGTAGCGGCAGGTGTTCAGCACGGCCGGGTGTTCCACGGCCGTCGTGACGATGTGCCGGCCCCGGTCCCGACGAGAGAAGGCCACGCCGCAGATGGCGAGGTTGTCGGCCTCGCTGCCACCGCCGGTGAAGACGATCTCCGCGGGCTCCGCGCCCAGTAGCTCGGCCACCTGCCGCCGGGCGTGCTCCACCGCCTCGCGCGCGGCCTGGCCGTATTCGTGCCCGCTGGAGGGATTGCCGAACTCCGCCTCCAGATACGGGCGCATCGCGCCGAAGACCGCCGGATCGACCGGCGTCGTCGCGTTGTGGTCCAGGTAGATGGGTCTCTCCGTCGGCATCCGGACCCCTCCCCGCTCCAAGCGCGCCCGGCCTCGGCGCGCCCCCTACGGCACCACCTCGATGCCCCCTGCAGGCCCCGGCAGCACCTCGCCGATGTCCGCCGCCTCCACCCGCGCTGCAGCGAGCGTGGCCAGCAGCGTCTCCACGCGGTCCGCCGGTACCGCGATCAGCAGCCCGCCCGAAGTCTGGGCATCGCAAAGCAGGGTACGGGCTTCGGGTGAAACCGCGGGGTGCCAACGCACCTCGTCGCGGAGCAGGCGGTAGTTATTCTGGGTGCCCTGGGAGACCGCGCCGTCGCGGAGCAGGTCCCAGGCCCCCGGCAGCACCGGGACCCGTCCGAACGTCACCCGCGCGCCGACCCCGCCCTGCTCGGCGATCTCGCGCAGGTGCCCCAGCAGCCCGAACCCGGTCACATCGGTGCAGGCGCTGACGCCCACCGTCTGCATGGCCTCCGCCGCCGCGCGGTTGAGTTGGACCATCACCGGGCGTACCCGGGCCTCAATCTCCGGTCCGCCCCGGCCGTGCGTCAGGGCTGTCGTCAGGACACCGACGCCCAGCGGCTTGGTCAGCACGAGGCGGTCCCCTGGCCGCGCCCCCGACTTCCGCACGATCCGGACAGGATCAACCACCCCAGTGACGGCCATGCCGTACTTCGGCGTGGGGTCGTCCAGGGAGTGCCCGCCGATCACGGGCACCCCGGCCTCGGCCGCCTTGGCTGCGCCGCCCTGCAGGATCCGCTCCAGGATGGACACCGGCAGCATGCGCACCGGGAAGGCCACCACGTTGAGCGCGAACAGCGGTGTGGCGCCCATCGCGTAGATGTCGCTCAGGGCGTTGGCGGCGGCCACCTCGCCGAAGACGCGCGGATCGTCCAGGACCGGCGTGATGACGTCCACCGTCTGGACCACAGCGAGATCATCCCGCAGGCGGAACACAGCGGCATCCTCGCCCACCCCGGCGAGAACACGTGGATTATCGGCCGTCGGCAAGCACTTCAGGACCTGGACCAGGTCCTGCGGACCCACCTTGCACGCTCAGCCGGCGCCGGGCGAGTAGGCCGTCAACCGCAGCAGACTCTCCACGGAGAGCATCACCCTGCCGTAGCATACCGCACCGGGGATGCGGCTGGCATGCTGTGTTGTGCCGACGTGATGCGTTTCGTGCATGATGGGTAGAGTCGAGCCAGAGGGAGATGGGTGGGTGTGACCGAGGAGCCACAGCCGGAGCTGGACCTTGGAGCACTTCAGGCTTTCTATCAGGTCGCCCGCCTCGGCAGTTTCTCGCGCGCGGCCGAGGTGCTCCACCGCAGCCAGCCGGCGGTCTCACGGCAGGTGCAGGCACTGGAAGCGGCTCTTGGGTTCCCGGTCTTCGCGGAGCGCCGCCCGCGCGTACTCCTGGGCGATGCGGGACGCGCCCTGTACGCGTATGCCGAGCGCATCCTGCGGCTCTGCGGCGAGGCCGTCCAGACCATGGACGAGTTACGGAGCCTGGACTGCGGCCGGGTGCGCCTGGCCGCGAGCACCACCCCTGGCGGCTACATCCTGCCGGCGCTCCTGGCGCGCTTCAGCGCTCGCTACCCGGGGATCGAGATCCACCTCGCCGTCGCGCGGAGTGCAGAGGTGGCCCGCCGCGTGGCCGGCGGCGACGCCGACATCGGCGTACTGTCGGAAGGCATGGCCGGCGCCGAGTTCTTCGTCCAGCCCTTCGTGGCCGACGAACTGCTCCTGGTCGCGGCGCCGGGCCACCGCCTGGCGGGACGAGCGGCTTCCGCCGATGCGTTGGCCGCCGAGACCCTCCTGCTGCGGGAAGAAGGGTCCGGGAGCCGACGCGCGGTCGAATCCCATCTGGAGCGGGAGAAGTGGCGGTTCGCGCGGGTCCTCACCCTGGGCTGTTCGGAAGGCATCAAGCGGGCCGCGGCCGCCGGCATGGGGCTGGCCTTCCTGGCCCGGTTCGTGGTGGCCGGCGAACTGGCCAGCGGAACGCTCGCCCTTGTCTCAGCCAAGGCCCTGCCGCCGCGCGTGTTTCACCTCGCCGTCCCTCGTGAGGCCCGCATGTCGCCCGCTGCGGCGGCCCTGCACGCCTTCCTCCAGCAGGCCGCCGCGTCCGCAGAAGCTCATGCGCGCACCGAATAACCATCCAGACGTTTTGGCATTGGACGCATGACAGCGAGCTCCCTATCCTTCGGGTGTGGAGGCGCGGCGGCTGCCTGGCCCTCAGCGCGGCCGAGCGTCCGGGGGGTGGGTTCGGTTGAAGATCGGTGTGGTCCTCGGCACCAACGAGCCGGAAACCGCATGGAACGCCTTTCGCTTCGCGGTGAAGGCGCTGGATTCCGGCCACACGGTCCGGGTCTTCCTGCTCGGAGCGGGCGTCGAGAGCGAGGGTATCCGCCAGGGAGCGTATGACGTTCCCGAGCAGATGCGGGCGTTCGCTGACCGCGGCGGGGAGCTGCTCGCCTGCGGCACCTGCCTGCGCTCACGTCAAATGGAGGGTTCGGACCTCTGCCCGATCTCGACCATGCAGGATCTCGTCGATCTGACCACTTGGGCGGAACGCGTACTGACGTTCTGAGCCGGCTGGCGGAGGAGGGAGCCGGGCATGGAGCCATCCTCGGTCGCGACCGTGAGCCCTCGCTGCGCCGTCCGTACAAAGCCGCTGGATGAGCCGCGCATCCGGCGCTGGATGGCGCGGCAGTGCGCCGGAGCCGATCCCGTGCTGGATGTCGGCTGCGGCGCGGGGGAACTGTGCGCCGAGTTGGCGCGCCGGGGTCACCGCGTGACCGGGGTCGATACGGACCCCGCTCAACTCGCTGCGACGCGACGGACCGCCGCACAGGGCGGGCCGCATGGCGCACCGGAGTGGCTGCAGGAGACGGAGAGGTGCTCGGCCGGCTCGGTGATGGGCGTTTCGGGGCGGTGACGCTGGTCTTCGTGCTGCACCACATGGCCGATCCCGCCGCCGGGCTGCGGGCGGCCTGGCGGGTACTGCGACCCGGCGGCCGTCTCCTGGTCGCCGAGATGCTGCCCAAGGGACCGGAGGCCCGGCGACCTCTGCCACCAGATCGGGCTTGAGCGGTGGTTGGCCTGGTTCGCCGCCCTGGAGCCGGCCGATCTGCGCCTGCTCGCTCCCGCGGACGAGGAGTGGCTGCTGGTCAGGTTGGGTAAGGCGGAGACCTGAGCGCGTAGCGGTGGGACGATGTGACCGAGGGGGAGGATGCCTCGTGGACAAGCGGACGGTATTGGTTCTGGGGGGCGGCGTGGGCGGGCTCGTGGCCGCCAGTGTGCTGCGCCGCGAACTGGCGCCCGAGGATCGCGTGGTGCTGGTGGAGCGGGCCTCCAAGCATACGTTCTGGCCGTCCCTGCTCTGGCTGATGAGCGGCAGCCGCAAGGCCGAGCAGGTGCAGCGGGATCTTGAGCCGCTGGCCCGCCGCGGGATCGAGGTGCGCCACGGCGAGATCACCGAGATCGACCCGGAACGGCGCCGGGTCGTCGTGGGCGGGGAAGAGTTGACGGGCGACGCCCTCGTGGTCTCCCTGGGCGCCGACTTGGTCCCGGAACGCGTGCCGGGTCTCGCCGAAACCGGAGGCAACTTCTACACGGTTGATGGCGCCAAGCAGGTGTATGACCAGGCTTCCAGCCTCCAGGCGGGCCGCGTGGCCGTGGTCGTGGCGGATGTCCCGTTCAAGTGCCCGGCCGCGCCGTATGAGGCCGCCATGCTCCTGGAAGGCCTGCTGCGCCGCCGCAAAGTCCGCGACCAGGTGACGGTGACTGTCTACGCCGCCGAGCCCGCGCCCATGGGCGTAGCCGGCCCCGAGGTCTCGCGGGGCGTGGTGGAGTTGGTCCGACAGCGCGGCATCGAGTACTGCCCGAGCACGAAGCTCACCCGGGTCGACGCCTCAGGGAAGCGTCTCTACTTCGACACCGGCGCCGAGGCGGAGTTTGACGTCCTGGCGGTGGTGCCGCCGCACGCGGCGCCGGAGGCGGTGCGCAACTCCCCGTTGGCGGGCCCGAACGGCTGGATCCCAATGGACCCCGCCACCTGCGAGACCCGCTTCGAGAACGTCTTCGCTATCGGCGACGTGACGACGGTGCCGCTGAAGCTCGGCAAGCCTTTGCCGAAGGCGGGGGTCTTCGCGCACGGGCAGGCCGAGGCCGTAGCCCACACCCTGGCAGCCCGGCTGCGCGGGCGGGGGAAGGAGCAGAAGTTCGACGGGCATGGTGAGTGCTTCATCGAGATGGGCGGCGGCGCGGCGGGGTTTGCACGGGGTAACTTCTATGCCGAGCCGGCGCCCCAGGTTCAGATGTATCGGGCTGGCCGTCACTGGCACGCGGCCAAGGTGGCGTTCGAACGCAACTGGTGGCGCACCTGGTTCTGAGGGCGCCAAGCCCGGGGCCGGTTCGGGTCGGTGGTGGCACCGCAGGCGCCGTCTATGCCGCCCGGTCGGTGACAGCCGTAGGTGACGGCTTCGTGCGCCTCAGCACTCATGGCGTCCCAGGATCAGCCCGCAGGGTCCAGGAGAACGGCGACCGGGCACCGCGCATTGCGCAGGACTTGCTCGACGGTGCGCCCGCAGTACAGTTTTTCGTGCGAGGCACGCCGCTCGGCGTGCATGAGGAGTGGGTCGCATCCGACCGCCGTGGCATAGGGCAGCACCGACGCGCGGCGTCGGGTGTGTGCCGCCGTCAACTCCCTCCATGCCTCGTTAGCTGGCCGCTCTCTCCCAGCGACGCGCAGGCTTTGCCTGCGCCGTGGGAGTCGGCCCCTTATCCTGCTTCCGGGAACGCACGGTGGCGTCGGTTGCCCATCAGGCCCCGGGTCGGCGCTGCGGGAGGACGGCGGGAGGCACCGTGCGCGGGTCGGCCGCAGGTGAAGTCGACCTTCGATGGCACGCCCGCGGCCTCCGGTGTCGGTCCATGCCCATGGTGACGAGCCGGCCGATCCCTGGACCACGTTGTGCACACGACAGGGACGGACTGGGGGTGGGCCGCAGACGGCGGTGTTACTGGACCGCAGCCGGTTGACGGGACTGCCGCGACGTGGCGGCGAGCAGGTGGGCGCGCGCTATCAGGAGCCGCGTCGCCCGGCAGAGCTCGGCGCGGTCTTCGCTCGTCTGCAGCCAGAGGTCTACCGACAGCGTCTCCGCTTCGGATTCCGTCGGGTGGGGCGGCACCCCGGTCGCCCCGTCACGGCGCAGGAGCCGCACGGTCCGTACAGGCTCCGGCGCGGAGACGCGGACCCCGAGGGCTCCTCTCGCCGACAGCCATTCCGCCTCCGCCCGCAGGCGCACCCCGTCGATCACGACCGGCCCCGGCGCCCGCCGTGCTTGCTCCCACGCGAGGATCGCAAGGCGGGCCGGCTCCGGGCCGCGCAGCGCATCGCCCATCGCCTGCAGCGTCGCCCGGTCCTCGGGGAGTCCCCGGCGGCGGGCCTCCTCCCGGCATAGGCCGCCCAGGGAGACCCGCGCGAAGCCGTAGTCGCGGACCAACATCTCTGCAACCGTCGTCTTACCCGACCCCGCCGGTCCCGCCAGATACAGCCGCACCGGCCGCATCATCGACCCCACCTCCTGACATCGACAACCCGCACCGGGAGCGCTGTCCCGCAGGCGCTGCACCCCGGCCGATACTCCCACTCGTCCGCGGCGAAGACGGGGTCACCGCGTTGCCCTCGCGGTCTCTCCGCTCGTGGATCGGGTGCGCGGGCCCGTACCGGGCCTCCGCGCACGCCGGACACCAGGCCTCCCCGTCGTCCGTGTAGCCGACCACCTCCCAGGCCTTCACGGGCGCTCCCCCTTCCAGCACGCCGGATAGAGGGCGCGCAGGCTCGACCAGCAGCCGGCGCCGATGACCAGGTGATCCAGCACCGGGATGCCGAGGATGCCGCCGCACCGCACCAGCCGGTGGGTGAGCAGGATATCCTGCCGGCTGGGTTCGGGATCGCCGCTGGGGTGGTTGTGCGCCACGATGACCGCCGCCGCGTTGGTCAGCAGGGCGGCGGTGAAGACCGACCGCGGCTCCACCGGCACGCTGTCGATGGAGCCCAGGGCGCAGCGGTGGATCGCGTTCGGCCGATGCTTGGTGTCCAGCAGGCAGGCCACGAAGGTCTCGGTCGGCTCGCGACGGAGCAGCGGCTCCAGGATGAGCGCCGCGTCCTCCGGCTCCCGCAGGGTCCAGGTCCGGTACGCCCCCGCGCGGGCCTCACGCACCAACTCCACCCTCACCCAGCGGGGATACGGCCCCAGGCCAGGGGCCCCGCCCTCCGCGGCCACGTCTCCCAGGATGCTCCGCGCCTTCGGTCCCGCCACCGTCCCCACCATCCCGCACAAGGCCATTTTTGAGAGGCGGCCTTGACGGGCTCCCAGAGGGCGCGGAGCGCACCGCCGGGCGGGC
>JAJZXK010000158.1 GCA_021806565.1 Bacillota bacterium
GCGCCGGCCGCCCTCGCGCAGGTGGCCCCGCGGCCGGTCACCGCCGCCACCGCGGCCCCGGCGCCGCGACAAACGTGGTGGCGGGCGGCAACCGCCGGCGCGTGGCTCTGGCTCACACGGGCCGGCACCTGGGCCCGGGCCGTCCTGCAGACCCGGCTGCCGCGGCTGTCACTCTGATCGTACCGCCGAATCAGAGCACGCCAGACTGCGCCGAGGTGCAAAAGGCGCAGCGGCGGGCGGCCAGCGGGATGGAACTCAGACACTCCTGGCAGACCTTCGTGGTGGCGGGCTGCTGGCGCCTGTGCAGGGCGTTGAGCGGAACGACCACCAAGTAAAAAACCGTCAGCGCGACCGTGACGAACGTCAGCAGTGCGTCCAGGAAACTCCCGTACATGAAGTGGGCGCGGTGCACGCTGAAAAACAGGTGGCCGAAGTTCGGCTGACCGCCCATGGCGGCGATCAGCGGCGTCACCAGATCCTTGACCAGGGCGGAGACCACAGTGTTAAACGCCCCCCCAACCACCACGGCCACCGCCAGATCCACCACGTTGCCACGCATGAGAAAGGCCCGGAAGTCCTTGAGCACGCGCGGTCCCCCTTCCGGCGGCGGCTTCGGGGCGGGCACGGGCGCCCCCTGCCGCCGCGCAACGCGGCAGGAGCCAGGTCCCCGCCCGCCCAAATCCCCCGCAACGGGCGGAGGCCCGTAAGGGGGACGGCGCGCTTGGCGTCGACGCAAACCGCGGGACCCGACAGCGGCTCGCTGCTCCAACCGGGCACCGCGGTCCAGATCACCTGGACCACAGGCACGCATACACACCGCCACCGCACCCTGGTCGCGGATCTGACGGCCGAGGCAGTACTGCTGCAGGCACCGACGCACCGCGGCGTCGTCGTCCGCATCGACGCGGGCCGGCAGATCGAACTGTCCGTGCGGCGGGACACCAGCGCCTTTCACACCACCGTCGCGGCGGTCGGCCTGCAACAGGGTCCACCGCCCCTGCTGCGCCTCAGGCACCCGGAGGCCTGGACGGAGACCTCCCAGCGCGACTTCTTCCGTGTCGACGTCGATCTGCCGGTGCGGACCAGTGCCGGTCCAGGGCGCCTGACCAATCTCAGCGGCGGGGGCTGCCTGCTCGCGCTGGACACACCCCCCTATCCGGAGCCGGGCGCCACCCTGGAACTCACCCTCGCGCTGCCGGACGCGCCTGTGCCGCTCACGCTGGCGGCGGTGGTGGTGCGCGTCTTCGACCAGGAGGGGTCGGCGCGCTTCGGGCTGTCGTTTCGCAACCTCGACCGCCGGGTCCAGGATCGGTTGGTGCGTTACGTCGCCTCCCGCCAGAGGGAGATGCTGCGGCTGGGCCTGTTGCGCCCGTCGACACCCGAAGCCGAGGCGGTCCCGCTGCCGGCGGACACCGCCAGGGTGGTTCAGGGTCTGCTGGCCTCAAGCGCCGAAAACCGCGGTGTGGCGCGCGACCTGCAGACCGCCGGCCGCACGGCGCACGGGGTCGCCTTTGCGCGCCAAGCCGCGGCCCAGGCCCTGCAGGCCGCGGTGCTGGCCGCGGGCGCGCCCCTGCCGCCCCCGGCCGCGGGGTTGGAGGCGCTGGCCCTAGCCACAGGCGCACCGCTGCCCCCTGCCGTCGCGCAGGCCCTGCGGGCGCTCTCCGTACGCGGCGGCGACGCCGCCGAGCCATCGGCGGCGCTCTGTGATGCGCTCATCCTCGCCGCGAACGAAGTGTGCGACTGGTCGGCGGCGCGCTGTCCCAACACCGCCGGCCGGCGCCGGCCGCGGTAGCCGAACCCGGCCGCGCAACGGTTTTTCGGTCGTGGGGCGCAGCCGGTATTCCCCGGCGACCTGGGCCGTGAATCCGAAAGCGATCCGGTAGTGCTAGTCGCCGCTGCACCGGGCGAGGGTCGAGATGAGGCGCGGCGGGACGGCGGCCCTGGGGTCGAGGTCCACCGGGAGACGGTCGCACGGTACCGGACTCCGACGGCGTGCGCCCGATTCGGCGCCCGCGCGAGTTCTGGCTGCTTCGAGCATGACATGTACTCCCGGCGCCAACGGACGGCGGTCGGCGTCGATGCTAGACATGGCTACTATGTTCATGTATACTATCCCCGTGGGCGAAACGCAGGACCCACCGACGCCCGGCTACCTGGTCTGGCGGCTGGCGAACAAGTGGCGGGTCGCGGTCGACCGAGATCTGGCGCCGCTGGGGCTGACGCACGCCCAGTACGTGCTGATGGCTTCGCTGTACGGGATGGCACTCGCCGGCCAGCGCCCCAGCCAACGCGAACTCGCCGACCACACCGGCCTGGAGGCACTATACGTGTCCAAGCTGGCGCGTGCGCTAGAGGCCGGCGGCCTGATCACCCGCACCCGCGACCGCCAGGACACGCGCACAGTGCGGCTTGAGCTCACCGACCGCGGGCGGGAGGCCGTCCGCCCGGCCATCGCCGCAGTGCAGGTGCTGCTTGATCGGCTCCTGGATCCGCTGGGGGGACGCGCAGATCCGCGCACCGCGGCCTTCATCCGTGACCTGACGCTGCTGCTCAACGGTCCGATCTGAAAGGAGTGCAACCGCATGCCCGAGCTACGGGTGCTCGACTCGACCATCCACTACGAAGACTCGGGGCACGGGACGGCCGTCGTGTTCCTCCACGGCAACCCGGCCTCTTCCCGCCTGTGGCGCAATGTGCTACCCCGGATCGGCCACGGCCGGAAGCTCGCGCCCGACCTCATCGGCATGGGCCGCTCGGGCAAACCCAACATCGCCTACCAGTTCGCCGATCACGCCCGCTACCTCGATGCCTGGCTCGACGCCCTGGCCCTCGACCGGGTCGTGCTGGTCGGTCACGACTGGGGCGGCGCGCTCGCGTTCGACTGGGCAGCCCGGCACCGGCAACGCGTGTTGGGCTTGGCGTTCCTAGAGAGCATCGTCAAGCCGATGTCCTGGGAGGAGTTGTCGCCGCAGGCGCGCAAGCGCTCCGAGGCAATCCGCACCCCCGGCGTCGGCGAGGCGATGGTGCTCGACCAACTCCTCTTCGTCCGCCAAGCATACACCGGCGGCGTTCTCACCCCCGTGGCCGAACAGGACCTGGAGGCGTATCTCGCGCCCTTCCCCACCCGCGAGAGCCGCCGCCCCATCCTGGCCTGGGCGCGCCAGATCCCCCTCGGCGGCGAACCGGCCGAACTGGTCGCGCGCATCGAGGCCTATGACGCGTGGCTCGCCGATAGCGCAGACGTGCCCAAGCTGCTGATGACGTTCGAAGGCTCGCCCACGCTGATCATCAGCAAAGAGATGGCCGATTGGTGCGCGACGAACATCGCCGCGCTGGAGACGGTCCACTGCGGCGCAGCCGGACACCACGCCCCGGAGGACCGCCCGGCGGAGATCGCCGCCGCGATTTCGGTGTGGGCCGACCGGCACGGGTTGCGCTAGAACCGGTCCGAGGGACTTGAGAATGTTCTCCATAGATCACGCGGCGCGGGGACTGTCGGGTTCAGGCGACTGGTGGAAGCGCCGCTTCCTCCCTTGCGTTGTGCATACGACGCACACAGGGCGCTATGCGAACATGGACCAAACAGTTGGCGTTGAATCCGACGGTTAAAAATTGAAGCGAAGCGCGCGAAACCGGACCAGACCCGCGAAACCCCTGGTCCGGCGCGCGAAGCACCCCGGCCCGCATGGCCCACGTGTTCTGTGGTGTCCCCAAGGTTCGCCATGGCGCAGGCTGCTTCGGAGTAGAGAAAGGGGGCACCCCCGCGGGGTACCCCCTGTGTTGCCGGGTCCGCCCCTTCAGGCGCGAGGCGCAGGGCCGGCGCGGATCAGACCTGCCGCTCCCCGGCGGCCACCGTCCGCTGGTCCGTCACCCCGGACCCCTGCAGGCCCACCAGCTTGTTGACGGCGGCCAGATAGGCGCGCACCGAGGCCTCGATCACGTCGGTGCTTGCACCCAGCGCCGTGGCGGTACGCCCGGCGCCGTCGCGCACCCGCACCGTGACCTCGCCGAGGGCGTCTTTGGCATCGGTCACGGCCCGCAGGGTGTAGTCCACCAGGTGAAACTCCTGGCCGACGGCGCGGTCGATGGCGCGATAGCAGGCGTCGACGGGCCCGTCCCCCGTTGCGCTTTCCTGCGCCGGATCCCCGTCCGCCAGCGCGACGCGCACCGTGGCCGTCGGTACGGTGCTGCTGCCAGAGGTGACCTGGAAATACTCCAGTCGGCAATGTTCGGGGGCGACCGCCACGACCTCCGCCTGCACGATGGCGGCCAGATCGGCGTCGGCGATGCCGCGCTTGCGGTCCGCCAACTCCTTGAAGCGCTCGAAGGCGCGGTGGAAGTCCGCATCCTCCAGATGGTAGCCCAACGCCTCCAGCCGCTCGCGCAAAGCGTGCCGCCCCGAATGCTTGCCCAGCACCAGGCGGGTCTCCGGCACCCCGACATCCTGCGGGCGCAGGATCTCGTAAGTGGTGCGCTCTTTGAGCATCCCGTCCTGGTGGATGCCGGACTCGTGGGCGAAGGCGTTCGCGCCCACCACCGCCTTGTTCGGTTGGACCGCCATGCCGGTCAGCTTGCTCACCAGTTGGCTGGTGCGGTAGAGCTCCTCGGTGCGGATGCCCAGCGTGCGGCCGTAGCGGTCCTTGCGCGTGCGTAGCGCCATGACGACCTCTTCCAGCGCGCAGTTGCCGGCGCGCTCGCCGATACCGTTGACCGTGCACTCGATCTGGGTGGCTCCGGCCTCGACACCGGCCAGGGCGTTGGCCACGGCAAGGCCCAGGTCGTCGTGCGTGTGGACGGAAAAGACCACTTCGACGCCGGCCTCGGCGACGCGGCCGCGCAGGAAGCGGATCAGATCGGCGAACTCCTGGGGCGTGGAGTACCCGACGGTGTCCGGGATGTTGAGGGTCGTCGCGCCGGCCTGGACGGCCGCCCCATACAGGCGCACCAGGAACTCGGGGTCCGAACGGGGGACATCCTGGACCGAGAACTCGACGTCGCTGACGAACTGGCGCGCATAGCGCACCGCGTCCACCGCCCGCTCCAGGGCCTCGTCCTCCGTCAGGCGCAGCACGTGGCGCAGGTGGACGGCGCTACCGCTGGTGAAGGTGTGGATGCGCGCCCGGGCGGCGCCGCGCAGGGCCTTGACGGCCGCGTCGATGTCGCCGCGGCGCGTGCGCGCCAGACCGCAGATCACCGGCTCGCGCACCGCGGCCGCGATGGCCTCGACGGCCGCGCTCTCCCCCGGCGACGCCACGGGGAAGCCGGCCTCGAGGATGTCGACGCCCAGCCGTTGGAGCTGGCGAGCGATCTCCACCTTCTCGTCGAGGTTCAGGGTCACCCCAGGCGACTGCTCACCGTCGCGCAGCGTGGTGTCAAAGATCCGTACCGCTGCCTCGGCCATGCGCTCCCCCTCCCCCGTTTGGTACCTTCCGCCCGCCGCGGGCCCTCATCCGTCGAACCCCTACTTCTTCTTGAGCCAGGACATCATGCCGCGCAGTTCCCGGCCCACCGCCGTGATGGGGTGTGCCTGCTCGCTGCTGCGCAGCGCGGTCATGACCGGCCAGTTGGCCCGGTTTTCGAGGACCCACTCCTTGGCGAACTCGCCCGACTGGACCCGGCGCAGGTTCTCACGCATGTTGGCGCGCACGTGCTCGTCGACGACGCGCGGGCCGGCGGTCATGCCGCCGTACTCCGCGGTGTTGCTGACCCCTTGATACATCCCCTCGAGCCCGCCGGCGTAGATGAGGTCGACGATGAGCTTCAACTCGTGGCAGCACTCGAAGTACGCCATCTCGGGCGCGTAGCCCGCCTCGACCAGGATGTCGAAACCGGCCTTGACCAGGTCGGCCACGCCGCCGCAGAGCACGTTCTGCTCACCGAAGAGGTCGGTTTCCGTCTCTTCCTTGAAGCTCGTCTCAAAGACACCGGCGCGGGTGCAGCCGATGGCCCGCGCGTACGCCAGGCCCAGATCCCGCGCGTGCCCGGATGCGTCCTGGTGGATGGCGATCAGGGCCGGCACGCCCTGGCCGTCCTGATATAGGTTGCGCACGGTGTTGCCCGGGGCCTTGGGGGCGATCATCAAGACGTCGATGTCGGCCGGCGGCACGATCTGATGGAAGTGGATCGCAAAACCGTGCGAAAACGCCAGGACCTGACCCGCCCGCAGGTTCGGCGCGATCTCCGTGGCATAGGTGTCGCCCTGGCGCTCATCCGGGATGAGGACCTGCACGTAGTCGGCCTGCCGGACGGCTTCCGCCACACTTGCGACCTTGAAGCCGTCGGTCTCGGCCTGCGCACGCCGGCGGGCGCCGTCGTGCAGGCCGACCACCACCTTCAGGCCGGAGTCGCGCAGGTTCTGCGCCTGTGCGCTCCCCTGGATGCCGTAGCCGAGTACGGCGATGGTCCTCCCGTGCAGGCGCGAGACATCGGCGTCCTGATCGTAGTAGATGCGCGGCAAAGCGAGCCCTCCTCCTGAGTTGCGGGTCTTGGCGCCTGCGGGCCGCGGCGGCGCGTCAGGCGGGCGGGACCTGGGCCGGATCGGTGTTCGGAACCGTCAGCGCCGCGGGACCGCGGGTCAACGTCACCACGCCGGTGCGCGCGATCTCGATGATGCCGTACTCGGCCAACACCTCGAGCAACGCGTTGATCTTCCGGTCATCACCGGTGATCTCCACCATCAGGGACTCCTTGCCGACATCGACGACCTGGCCGCGGAAGACGTCGGCGATCTGCATCACCTCGGAGCGGCGCTCCGGGGTGGCCCGCACCTTGACCAAAGCGATTTCCCGACTCACCGTGGCCTGCGGGTCGAGCGCCTGCACCTCCAGGACGTCGATGAGCTTGCCCATCTGGCTGACCATCTGGTCCCGCATGCGCTCGTCGCCGTCGACGACGATGGTCATGCGCGACATCGAGGCATCGTCCGTCGGCCCCACGGTGAGGCTTTCAATGTTGAAACCGCGCCGGCTGAAGAGGCCCGCTACCCGGGCCAGCACCCCGAAATGGTTTTCGACCAGAGCCCCGAGCGTATGCCGCATCGAACCGTCCCTCCTTCCGCCGCCCTCGCGGCTCGCTTGGCCGGACAGCAGAAAACCGCCGTCCCTCGCCGACTTCGCCGGCTCAGGGGCGACGGCCACCGCGCGGTACCACCCTGGTTCGCCCGCGCCTCGCGGCGCGGACCTTGCACACTCCCACCGGGAGCGCAGGGGATAACGGCCCCCAGGCGCTTACACGCCGCACACCGGAGCGGGCTAACCAAGGCTCACCCGCTCAGCTCAGGGATGAGTTCGGGACGTGCACCCCCCGGCTCGCACCACCGCCGGGTCTCTGAGGCGTGCCCCCGCCCCTACTGCTTCCCATCGTCGCACCCGCCACGGCATACACCGAAACGGTACCTTGATCCTACTGCATCCCCCAGCGGGCCACAAGGGGCGGAACGATGCGGCCATGAGTGGGCGGGCGGGCGAGAACGTAGGTGCACGTATGCGGTATGCAGGCGGGGTATAGGGCTCATCGTTCCCCATAAGTCCCGGGATGTCGCACGGTGTCGCATTGCGTCGAACACGTTGCGTCACTTTCCAGGAGTTTCCCCATGATTTCCCATTCTGCCCGTCGAACCCATA
>JAJZXK010000032.1 GCA_021806565.1 Bacillota bacterium
GACCGCATACAGCCAGCGGGCCGCAAACCGCGCCAGCACCAGAAACGGCGGCAGCAGCGCCACCACCAGCACGGCAAACCCCGCGTTGAGCCGGAACATGACGATCAGCGTGGAGACCAGCGTCGTCACGGCGCCGATCGTGGCGAGCAGTGTGGAGAAGATGCCCGTGATGCCGTTGAACACCAGCGAGTTGCCGCCGACGATCCCGACGTCGTTGACGGTGCGGCTCGCCGCGTCGGCGCCGCGGCCGCCCTCCAGAAACCACAGCGGCACGTGCAGCAGGCGGTCGAACACCGTCTGGCGCACGTCGCGCACCACCCCGTTGGTCGCCCAGGCGAAGAGGTAACCGCCAACGGCCGCCGTCGTGGCGATCAGCAGTTGCACCCCGACCAGATACAGCGCGTCATGGATCAGGATCGCCATATTGTGGTGCGGCAGGGCGATGTCGATGATGTTGCGGATATAGAGCGGTGGCAGGACCCCGAGCGCGGACGCGAACATCACGTTCAGGACGACCCAGACCACCGCCGGCCAGCGGGGACGGAAATAGCGCAGCAGCAGCATGATGCTGTTTCTTCGCGGGCGCACGGCCGGAACCGCCCGCCAGTCGACGTTCAACCCGCGCCAGAAGGGCCAGTCGCGCCATAGACCAACCATACCGGCGCGAAACCGGCGCCAGGCATCCATCACACACGCCTCCCCGCGCACGGGGAAGGCACTCCGCACCTTGGTCGGCCGGCACCCGTTCCAGCGAGCGGGACGGCACAATCCGACGGGATCCGCCGCCGCCGCAGGCGTGGAACGATCCCCGTGCCCCACCTGTGATTACATACGCGCGGGCCTTTCCCTTTGCGGCCACGCCGCGCGGGCGCGGGGATCGATGGCCGCCAAGCCACCACGCCACCTCGGCTGGAGGATCCGCCCTCAGATGATTTCCGTGCCCAGCCGCTGGGCCACCTGCGCCATATCCTTGTCGCCACGTCCGGACAGGCTGACCAAGACCACGGAACCAGGAGGAAGACCTTCACAGATCCGGGGTAGGGCGGCAATGGCGTGGGCCGTCTCCAGAGCGGGAATGATCCCTTCGGTCTCAGCCAGCAGCCGCATGCCCTCCAACGCCTCAGCGTCTGTGCAGGTCAGGTAGGCCGCCCGGCCGCTGTCCCGCAACTGGCTGTGTTCGGGTCCGACCCCCGGATAGTCCAGGCCCGCCGAGATGGAGTGCGCAGGCTGGACCTGTCCGTCCGCGTCCTGGAGCAGGTAGGACAGCGCACCGTGCAGCACACCCGGCCGCCCCGCCGTCAGGCTGGCCGCGTGCTGGCCGCTCTCCACGCCGATGCCACCCGCCTCCACCCCATACAGCCGTACCGAGGGCATAGAGATGAACGGCGCGAACAGGCCGATCGCGTTGCTGCCGCCGCCGATGCAGGCCACCGCCGCATCGGGAAGCCGCCCCTCGAGCCGAACCAGTTGGTCGCGCGCCTCGGTCCCAATCACGGCCTGGAAGGTGCGCACCAACCACGGATACGGATGCGGCCCGGCGGCGGTACCGAGGATGTAGTGGGTGGTTTCGACATTGGTCACCCAATCGCGGATGGCTTCGTTGAGCGCGTCCTTGAGGGTGCGGCTTCCGGCGCGCACCGCGGTCACCTCGGCACCCAGAAGCCGCATGCGAAAGACGTTGAGCTCCTGGCGGCGCATGTCCTCCTCGCCCATGTAGATGCGGCAACTCTGCCCCAGGAGCGCCGCCACCGTCGCGGTGGCGACGCCGTGCTGGCCCGCCCCGGTCTCGGCGATGACGCGCGGTTTGCCCATCCGCTGCGCAAGCAGTGCCTGGCCCAGGGCGTTGTTGATCTTGTGCGCGCCGGTGTGGCAGAGATCCTCACGCTTAAGATAGATGCGCACACCGCCGCCGATTCTGGACGCGAGCCGCTCCGCCGGCGTCAGCGGCGTCGGCCGTCCCACAAAGGACGCCAGCAGCCCTTCGAAGGCCGCCACGAAGGCCGGGTCGGCGATCGCGGCACGAAAGGCCGCTTCCAATTCCTCCAACGCCGGCATCAGGGTCTCGGGCACATACTGCCCGCCATAGGGCCCAAACCGGCCCTGCGCGTCAGGACCGTCCGCCATGGCGCCGCTCCAGGTCTCCACTGGCCCACCCCCGCGCGGCGGCACAGAACCGCCGCATGCGATCCGGATCCTTGCGCCCGCCGCTCTCGACACCGCTGGACACGTCGACACCGTCCGGGACCGCCTGCGCACAGGCAGCGGCGACGTTCTCCGGCGTCAGCCCGCCGGCCAGCACCAGCGGAACCGCCCCACCGGCCCCCCGGGCGCGGGACCAATCCCACGCCCGCCCCGATCCGCCGGCGTTCGGCTCCACCACCAGCCAATCCGCCGCCGGGGCCGGGCCGGTCAAATCCCACCGCCGCAGGACGCGCCAGCGCCGCCGCAGTTGCGCCACCCAGGCGTCCGGCTCGCGGCCGTGCAACTGCACCGCGTCCAGGCCGACGGCACCGGCCCGCTGCTCCACGGCGTCCAGCGGCTCGTCCACAAAGACCCCCACCGCCAAGACGCCGGGCGGCACCGCCTGCCGCACGGCCACCGCCGCCGCGACGTCGAGGCTGCGTCCATAGCCTGGCGTGAGCACCATGCCCACCGCGTCCGCGCCAGCGGCCGCGGCGGACGCCGCATCCTCCGGCAGGCGGCAGCCGTCGATCTTAATCCACAACGCCCGCCGCCTCCCGCCCGCAAGACCCGCCGGGCCCTCGGGGCCGCCCCTGCGCGTCACGACCGTCCGCCGCGGCGCGGCGCCGGGTCTCCACTGGCCCACCCCCGCGCGGCGGCACAGAACCGCCGCATGCGATCCGGATCCTTGCGCCCGCCGCTCTCGACACCGCTGGACACGTCGACACCGTCCGGGACCGCCTGCGCACAGGCAGCGGCGACGTTCTCCGGCGTCAGCCCGCCGGCCAGCACCAGCGGAACCGCCCCACCGGCCCCCCGGGCGCGGGACCAATCCCACGCCCGCCCCGATCCGCCGGCGTTCGGCTCCACCACCAGCCAATCCGCCGCCGGGGCCGGGCCGGTCAAATCCCACCGCCGCAGGACGCGCCAGCGCCGCCGCAGTTGCGCCACCCAGGCGTCCGGCTCGCGGCCGTGCAACTGCACCGCGTCCAGGCCGACGGCACCGGCCCGCTGCTCCACGGCGTCCAGCGGCTCGTCCACAAAGACCCCCACCGCCAAGACGCCGGGCGGCACCGCCTGCCGCACGGCCACCGCCGCCGCGACGTCGAGGCTGCGTCCATAGCCTGGCGTGAGCACCATGCCCACCGCGTCCGCGCCGGCGGCCGCGGCGGACGCCGCATCCTCCGGCAGACGGCAGCCGCAGATCTTAATCCACAACGCCCGCCGCCCCCCCGCCGCCCGCATCCGCCGCGGCCAGGGCGGCGACCGCGCGTTCGGGGTCGCCGGACCGCACCAGGGATTCACCCACGAGCACCGCCGCGACACCGGCGGGCCGCAACCCCCGCAGTCCCTTGGGCCCGTCGATCCCGCTCAGCGCCGCGACGGTGCGCCCGGCGGCTGCGGCACGCGGCGCGAGGCGCGCGGCGGTCTGCGGGTCCACGGCAAAGGTGCGCAGGTCGCGGTTGTTGATCCCGATCAACTCGGCCTCGCTGGCCAGGGCAATCTCCATCTCCGCCTCATCGTGCACTTCCACCAGCGGTGTCAGCCCAAGGGCACGGGTCCGCGCAACGAAGTCGCCCGTCTGCCGCCCGAGCACCACCACCATCAGCAGCACCGCTTCGGCCCCCAGGGCCACCGTTTCCTCCAATTGCCAGGGGTCCACCACGAAATCCTTGCGCAGCGTCGGCAAGCCGGACGCCGTCCGGGCCAGCGGCAGGTCCTCGGGCCGTGCCGCAAAGAACTCCGGCTCGGTCAGCACGGAGAGCGCCGCGGCGCCGCCACGGGCGTAGGCGGCCGCCAGCGACGCGGGGTCCAGGTCGCGGCGCAGGTCGCCCCGGGCGGGCGAGACGCGCTTGACCTCGGCGATCACCGCGACCCGCCCCGGCGGAGCCGAACGGACCGCCGTCAAGAACGGCTGCCCTTCCCGCCGGGAGCGGGCCGGACGCCCCGCTAGCGGCGAAGGCGACGCGGCCGCCGCCCGCGCGACGGCGAGCCTCCGGGCGGTGACAATCCGGTCCAACCACGCCCCGTCATGCCCCGACCGGTCGCTCATCCTGCGGCCCCGGCCGCCGAGCCCCAGGCCCGCAAGGCCTCCAACCGCCTGGCGGCGCGCCCGCTGTCCACCGCCTCGGCGGCAAGGGACAGCGCGCTTGGCCAATCCGGTGCCAGGCCCGCCGCATACAGCACGGCCGCAGCGTTGAGCAACACGATCTCCCGCCGCGGCCCGGGCTCCCCGCCCAGCACCGCCCGCACGATCGCCGCGTTCTCGTTGGCCGAACCTCCCCGCAGGGCGTCGAGGTTCGCGCGCTCCAAGCCAACCGCCTCTGGAGTCAACTCCTGCAGCCGCGGTTCCCCCGGCGCGGCCGTGTCCGCCCAAACGCTCGGCCCGGTCGTGCTGAACTCGTCCAGGCCGTCGCAACCGTGCACCACCAGGGCGCGGCGGGCTCCCAGTTGCCGCAGGACGTCCGCCATGGGAAGGACCAGTTGCGCCTGCGCCACCCCGACCACCTGGACCTGCGCCCCAGCCGGGTTGCACAGCGGCCCCAGCAGGTTGAACACCGTGCGGAAACCGAGTTCCCGGCGCGGACCGGCGGCGTGCCGCATTGCCTCGTGGTAGCGCTGGGCGAAGAGGAAGGCGATGCCGACCTCGTCGAGGCAGCGGCCGGCATCCTCCGGCCCCAGATCGATGCGCACGCCCAGAGCCTCCAGCACATCCGCACTGCCAGCGCGGCTGGACGCCGCCCGGTTGCCGTGCTTGGCCACCGCGAGCCCGGCGCCGGCGGCGACGAAGGCCGCCGCGGTCGAGATGTTGAACGTACCGCTGCCGTCGCCGCCGGTGCCGCAGGTGTCGGCCAGTATGGGATGACGGCTCACGACCGGGGTGGCATAGCGCCGCATGGCACGCGCGCAGCCGAGGATCTCGGCCACGGTCTCCCCCCGGCAGCGCAGCGCCGCAAGGAAGGCGCCGGTCTGAGCCGGGGTGGCCTGCCCCGTCATGATCGCCGCGGTGGCCGCCTCGGCCTGTGCGCTGGAAAGCTCACGCCCTTCAGCGAGTTGAGCCAGCATCTCCTTCATGGTGATCGCCCCCTTCCGCCGTCCCCTCGCAACCCGCCTTGGACCCAGAGGGTGTGGATGTGGCAGATGTGGATGGTGTGGGCATGGAGAGGAAGTTGGCCAGGATGCGCTTGCCATGAACCGAGAGGATCGATTCGGGATGGAACTGGACGCCTTCGATCGGATACCTCCGGTGGCGCAGGCCCATGATCACCCCGTCCGGACTCGTCGCCGTCACCACCAGATCCCCCGGCAGGTCCTCACGGCGCACACACAGGGAATGGTAGCGCGTCGCAACGAAGGGGTTGGGCACCCCCGCGTAGAGCGGTCCGTCGTCGTGGCGGATCTCTGAGGTCTTGCCGTGCATGAGTTCGGGAGCCAGTTCCACCGTCCCACCGAAGGCGGCGGCGATCGCCTGGTGCCCCAGGCAGACGCCCAGAAGCGGCACGGTCGGCCCGAACCGGCGCACCACATCGATGCAGATGCCCGCGTCCTCCGGCCGCCCCGGGCCGGGAGAGATCACGATCGCGTCCGGGGCGAGGGATTGAATCCCGTCCAGATCGGTCTCGTCGTTGCGCGTCACCCGTGGCGCCGCGCCGAGTTCCGCCAGATATTGTACAAGGTTGTAGGTGAACGAGTCGTAGTTGTCGATCACCAGCACCACGCCTAGCGCCCCCCATCCGCACCGGCCGCAACGGGTCGGGCGTCGACGGCCTCGAGCGCCCGCAACCCCGCCGCGGCCTTGTTGAGCGTTTCTTCGTATTCCCGCCCGGGTTCCGAGTCATAGACGATGCCGCCACCCGATTGCACCGACGCAGTCCCGCCGCCGATGGTGACGGTGCGGATGCAGATAGCGCTGTCGGCATTGCCATCCAGGCCGAAGTACGCGACGCAGCCCCCGTACGGCCCGCGGCGGTGCGGCTCCAACTCGGCGATGATCTCCATCGCCCGCACCTTGGGTGCCCCGCTCAGCGTCCCGGCCGGGAAGCAGGCCCCGACCGCGGCCAGGGCGTCCATTCCGGGCGCCAGCCTGCCGCGAACCGACGACACCAGGTGCATCACGTGGGAGAACCGCTCCACGACGAACTGCTCCGGCACCTCGACCGTCCCGGGCCGTGCCACCCTACCCACGTCATTGCGCCCCAGGTCGACCAGCATGACGTGTTCGGCAAGTTCCTTCGGGTCGGCCAGCAACTCCGCCTCCAACCCCCGGTCCTCCTGCGGCGTGGCGCCGCGCGGACGCGTGCCCGCAATCGGACGCGTCTCGACCACACCGTCCTGGACGCGCACCAGCATCTCGGGTGAAGCACCCACCAACTGCTGTCGGCCGAAGTCCAAGAAGTACATGTAAGGCGAGGGGTTGAGCCCGCGCAACACCCGGTATACCTGCAGGGGATCGCCATGGAAGGGTCGGCTCTGGCGTTGGCTGAGCACCACCTGGAAGATGTCCCCGACCCGGATGTGTTCCCGAGCCTTCGCCACCATCGCCGCGTGCTGACCCGCAGTCATGTTGCCGATCGCGGTCGGCCGGGCGGCATGCGCAGGTACGAGTGGAATAGGCGGCGGCGGCGTCAGCGGGGAGGCGAGGGCGGCGCGCACCGCACCCAGGCGCGCACACCCCCGGCGGTAAGCCGCCGGGGGATCCTCGCCCACCCGCGCCACATGGACCACCGCCAGGGTGTGGCGGAAATGGTCGACCACCACGACTTCCTCCGCCAACACGAAGGCCGCGTCGGGCCAGCCGCTGCCGTCGTCCGGCAGCCGGGGCACGCGTTCAAGATGGTGCACCAGCTCATAGCCGAAGAAGCCAACCGCCCCGCCCCAGAAAGGGGGCAAGTCCGCCAGCGCCGCCGGCCGATAGCGGGCAAGCAAGGCACGCAGGGCCTGAATTGGATCGGCCCCGACCGACGCGGTCTGTCCGTCGCTCTGGACGCGAACGCCGGACGCATCCGACTCCAGGCGGGCAAAGGGGTTGAGACCGATGAAGGAATACCGGCCGACGCGACCGTCATGCTCGGCGCTCTCCAGCAGGTAGACAGCGCCGAGGGGCCGCAGCTTGGTGAACAGGGTGATGGGGGTCTCCAGATCGCCGACGGCCCGCCAGACCAGCGGCACCACATTCGCATCGCGCGCCAGCGCACAAAACCCGTCGCAGTCCGGAGCCAGGTCCGCCTGCACCGTCCGTCCCCCCTTCGCAGTTCGCCACCGCATAACGACAAAAAAGCCTCCGCCCCTCAGCGGGGCGAAGGCTCGCGGTGCCACCCACCTTCCGTCCCGAGGCGCGGTGCACCCTCGGGACAGTCTCCACCAGAAGCATTCCCGTGGCCGTACCGGCTCAGGAATGCTGCCGTCGCCCGCTATCGGTGGCGTACCGCCGATGCCCACCGCCCTCGCGGGGCCGCCATGCGCACCAGTCGCTTGGAGGGTCCATTTCGGTCGGGGCACCGCGCCGGGCTCCCACGCTCCCCAGCTCGCTGGGACGGCGACCGCCGCCTACTTCTCCCCCGCATCACGATGATCGACGCCGTGAAGCTAGCAGAGCATCCAGTAGGTGTCAAGGAGGACCGAGAAGCGTGGAAGCACCGTGCACTCCCGTCTCCGACGCCGGCACTGCGGCGGCCACCATGCATGACCACCCGGCCATCGCCCAAGCTTACCGGACCACGCCTACGACGATCCGCAGGCTCCTATAGCTGTGGTAAGAAGAGCTTTGCGAAGATCGCGACGACAAACAACACCAGAAAGGTAAAAGTGGTCGTTTGAAGACGACCGATCTTGGCGTCCATACGCTCGAGGAGCCTGCCGTTCTCCGCGTCCATGCTCTCAAGGAGCCTGCCGTTCCCGGCGTCCATGCGCTCAAGGAGCCTGCCGTTCCCGGTGTCCACGTGCTCGAGGAGGCTGTGGATCTTTGCGTCCATGCTCTCAAGGAGCCTGCCGTTCCCGGCGTCCATGCGCTCGAGGAGGCTGTGGATCTTTGCGTCCATGCTCTCACCCAGGCCGTGGATCTTAGTGTCCATGTCCCGGCTGAGATCGCTGATCTTGCCGTCCAACGCATCGAATCGCTGGTCGAGCTTCGCTTCCACCGCCGTAAAGCGCGCGTCGGTCTTGTCTTCGAGCCGCTCCACCCGCTGCTCCACCCGGTCCAAGCGCTGCAATACGAGCAGAGAAACACGCAGGCGCTCGTCCGACTGCTGCGAGCCGTGCGGCGGACCGTCCGGAGGCTCCTGTGCCGCCGCCACCTCTTCGGCCGCCACGGCTCCCACCACCTTGCTACCAGTATCCTCCATATGCATGGAACTGGCAAGCGGGTCCGGACGGGCGGCCGATCAGCCGCCCGCGTCGGTCCGCACGCCGACCGACGGTAGGACGGCCACCGGCAGGAGAAGGATGGCCAGCACGGCAGCCCCGACGACCACGCCTGCGCGCGCGACCAGGAAGCCGAATCCGGCCGGAACGACCAAGCCGCCCGCTCCCCCCGCGGCCACCAGCCATGCGGTGAGCAGGGCCGAGTCGCCGTGACGCTGCTGGGCCAACCCCACGAGGGACGGCCAGATCCCGGAAAAGGCCAACCCACAGAGCGCAGCGGCCCCGAGGGCCCAGCCACCTCCGGGCGCCCAAAGCACCAAGAGTAACGCGGGCGCCCCGACCACCGCTTCCAAGGAGATCCAGCGCGGTAGCGGCCAGCGATGACAGAGACGGCCCACCGCCCACCGCCCCAGCCCCATGGCGAACCAAAAGGCGGATAGCTCGATCGCCCCCCAAAAGGCGCCGCCAGCCGATCGCGAGACGACCGCATACAACCAGCCCCACACCGCGACCTCCACCCCGGTGTACAGGGCCATCGCGACGATGACCGCCGCGACATCGGGAAGGTGCGGCATCGCGGGCCGGGCATCGGCGCCCCTCCCGCTCTCCCGGCGGGTGCCCGCTGAGGGCGTCTGCAGTCGGAAACCGAATGCCAACAGCATCCACACGACGGCGCAGCCGGCGAATCGCGACCGCCAGTCCAACCCGGGCACCAAGAGCCAGAACGGCGCCAGGACCGCGCCCACGCAGAAGAACACCTGCGCGGAGAGATTGGCGGCGCCCTCTTGCCCCGGGTACATTTCGGCCAGCAGGGCGGTCGCCGTCGACTCGACGCAACCCAGGCCGGCCCCCGCCACCGTCGCCGCCAGCAGACCCAGGGCCAAGTCGGAACTGAGCGCGAACAGCAGCAATCCCACCGCCGCCCCCAAGCAACTCCAGGCGGCGATCCTGTGTTTTCCCCACCGGTCGGCCAGTCTTCCCGCCAAAGGAACCGCGACCACAAAGCCCAGGCCGCTCGCGGTGAACACAAATCCCGCCGTGGCCTCGGGAACGCCGAAAGCCCTCGCGTAGGCCGGCAGGCTTCCCGCCACCCAGAGCAGCGCCAGGGCGTCGCACGCGAGTGCGATACGGATCAGCGGAGCGGCGGCCCGACCGGGCCGGGCCGGGGCACCGGCCAGGTGAGACGGAGACGCAGAACCCGCCGCCACCGGCACTTCCCCCCGCCAAGCCTCATATCAAGGGCACGAGGCCGGCCCCGGGCCCCGCGGGCATTCAGTCGCGCAGCCTCAGAAAGTGCGCCTCCACGGCCACTCGCAATCGGTTGTGCTCCGGGCGTTCCAGATCCGGATCGCAGCGCAGCAGCGCCACGGCGTCGTCGCGCGCCCGGGTCAGCAGGTCGATGTCGCGCGCGGGATCGGCCAGCACGAGTTCCGGCAGGCCGTGCTGCCGCGTACCCAGCAACTCCCCGGGACCGCGCTGGCGCAGATCCTCCTCCGCGATTGTGAACCCGTCCGCGGTCTCGGTGAGGATGCGCAAACGCTTCGGATTGGCCCGCGAGACCAGCGCACAGTAGGATCGGTGCGGCCCGCGCCCCACGCGCCCGCGCAGTTGGTGCAACTGGGAAAGGCCGAACCGGTCGGCGTCCTCCACCACGATCATGGACGCCTCCGGCACGTCGATGCCAACCTCGATCACGGTCGTGGACACGAGCACCTGGATCTCACCGCGGGCGAAGCGCGCCATCACTTCATCTTTCGCGGCGGGCGGCAGCCGTCCGTGCATCAGTCCGACGCTCACATCCGGCATCCATTCCTTCAGACGGTGCGCCCACTCCTGGGCCGACGCGGCCCGGGTCTCGTCGTCCCCGCCCTCCGTGGCGCCCGAACCGTCCGCCTGGGCGAACAGCCCCGTGGGCTCCTCCTGTTCCGGCCCGGCAGCCCCACCATCCACCAGCGGGCAGACCACATAGGCGCGCCGGCCCGCGAGCGCTTCGCCGCGCACAAAGGCATAGATGCGATCTCGCGCCTCCGGGCCCCGAATGTAGGTGCGGACCGGCCTGCGGCCGGGAGGCAACTCGTCGATCAGGGAGACGTCCAGATCCCCATAGAGGGTCATGGCCAAAGTCCGAGGGATGGGTGTGGCCGTGAGCACCAGTACATCGGGATGGTCACCCTTGGCGCACAGGGCGTCGCGCTGGCGCACCCCGAAGCGGTGCTGTTCATCCGCAACCGCCAGACCCAGAGCGGCGAACCGCACGTCCGGTTGCAAGAGCGCGTGCGTGCCCACCAGAATGTCGATCCGCCCAGTCTCCAGTTCCGCCAGCAGCCGGCTCCGCTCGGCCCGCGGCGTCGCACCGGTGAGCAGCGCGCAACGGCAGAGACCGTCGCACAGCCGCCCCAGGGTCGCATGATGCTGCTCGGCCAGGATCGCCGTGGGTGCAAGCAGGGCCGCCTGCCGTCCCGATTCCACCACGCGCAGCATGGCGGCCGCGGCCACCACCGTCTTACCCGAACCGACGTCGCCCTGCACCAGGCGGTACATCGGCCGGTGGCTCGAGAAATCCGCCTCGATCTCCGCGAGCACGCGCCGCTGCGCCGCGGTGAGGGTAAACGGCAGGTGCGCGAGCAGCCGTGCCTGCAAGCCGCCGGCCGCCCGGTAGCGATACGTGCGCAGGGCGCCGGCGCGCGCGCGGCGGCGCAGCTGCAGCCCCAACTGCAAGAGGAGCAACTCCTCATACACCAACGTCCGCCGTGCCGCGTCCAACTCGGCCGCGTCGCGTGGGCGGTGGACGCCGCGCCATGCCGCCGCCGCGTCCACAAGCGCCTGCCGACCCCTGAGTCCCGGCGGCAGCACATCGGGAACCAGATCGGCATAGCGCTGCAGGGCCCCGTCCACGATCCCCCGTATGGCCCGCTGCGTAAGGCCGACGCCCACGGGGTATACGGGCCGCAGGCCGTGTTCCGCCCCCACGGCGGGTACCTCCTCGACTTCCGGAGCTCGCAGGGTGAGGCGCCCCATCCGGTCGACCACCACGGAGCCGTGCACCAGCACAGGGGTCCCGTCCGCCAACCGCCTGGCGATGTGCGGTTGGTTGAACCACACGGCGGGCAACCGGCCGCGGCCGTCTGTGAGTTCCATCTGCAGCAGGTGCAGACCGGGGCGCGGCCGGCGCTCATGCACGCCGAGGGCGCGCACGACCGCAGTCAGCGTGCCGGGTCCGCGAACCTGATCGAGGGGGGTACGTTGGCCGAAGTCGTCGTAGCGCCGCGGCAGGTGGCGCAGCACATCGCCGACGCTTTGGATGCCCAGCGCCTCCAACTGCCGGCGGCGGGCCGGCCCCACACCCGGCAGGGCCGACACGGGTATGGCCAGGGGGAGCCACGGATCCGAACCGGCGCCTTCGGTCTCTTGCAACACGCCGGGCCTGGTTCAGGAACAGGCGCGCGGACCGCGGCCGCAATCCACGCACCCCGTCCGCCCGACCAGGCCTTCTCCCCCTTCGGCCCTGAGTTCGCCCCTCGATGGACGCCAGGCGGCGGACAGCTCAGGATGCCCAGTAAACCCCGCGACGGGCGCGTACGGAACCGGAAGGTCGGCGGGCCATCGGCCGGTGCGGCCCCGCGTCGCCAGTGCCCCGACCACCACAGGTGCGGCCCGCCACTGTCCAGGTCCCGTCATGGCTGGACGGTTTCGGACCGGCACCGAAAACCGCCCGCTTGTTCGCATCGTACCAAGAATCGGCCGCCGCGGGAAGCCGGCAGAGGCAAGGCGCCGGAAACACAGGCGCACTGCGCCAGCGCCAGGGGTTCGCCGCAGACCGCGCACGTGGCGGTGTGTTCAACCCGTTCCCGCCTTGCCGGCCCAGGCACTTCACCAGCCATAATGCCACATCTTGGCGCTGAACCCATTATATGGACTCAGATCGTCTGGGCACCTACGGCTTCGCGGTCCAGGGCACTCGTGGCGTGGCGCACGGAACTCCTGGACGGCCGCGCCACCTACCGAGCAGCGGCGGAGAGGCCGTCCGGCCGGCGCACGCCGACCACGCGGACCTCGACGCTGGTGGGCCGGATGCCGGTCGCGCGCTCGACCTCCCGCACGACGGCCGCAACCACCCGCCGGCACACGTCCTGGATGTGCGAGCCGAAGACGACCGCGATGTCCACCCGCAACCGCAACTGTTCGCCATCGAGGTGGACCTCCACGCCGCGCTCCAGCGCCTGGCGCGGATCCGGCACACGCGCTTCCAACAGCCCGGCCAGTTCACCCTGCAGGCCGCGCGCCACCGTGGCGGCAACCCCGTCGCAGCCTGCGGCGGCGGCACCCGCGACGGCCGCAACCGCCGCGTCTGTCAACACCAACCGCCCCTCCGCGGTCTGCACCTCACGCGCCACCGCGCCGCGCCCCTCTCCATGGCCCGCGCCGATTGCCCGCAGGCAACCGGCATGCTATCATACTGCCCGCTCGCAAGGTGTAGGGCGGGCCTGTTCGGATCCCGCCTCCCGCGTCCGCAGGGCAGGGCCAAACAGGTGCGGCCGCAGGCACAGGGGGCAGGGAGGAAGCGGGTCAACATGGCCAAGCGTTGCGATGTCTGCGGCAAGCAGCCGGCGAGCGGCCACGCCGTGAGCCACTCGAACATCAAAAACCGCCGCCGTTTCGAACCGAACCTGCAGCGGGTGCACTTGGTGCGCGGGGGACGGCTCTGCCGGGTGAGGATCTGCACGGCCTGTCTACGCACCAGCCGGCGCGGCCCCATCTAGAACCTGGAAGCCTTCTGGCACTGAAGCTGTACCCCGGAACCACATCCCGTCCGACCGCCCGGGCGTCTTGACCACGCGTGGGCGGTCCTTTTTGGCGTAGAACCCGACACGGTGGCCCAAGCGAGGTGGGACGCCATCCACGACGGGAGGCCCGAGGGCCGCGGAACGCCGCACCTGTCAAACGTATTACCCACCTGGCTGCGAGCGGGTCCTCGTGGCGGCGCGCGCTCGTGGGGCGCGGACGTGGCGGTCGCCGGGGCTCTGGTCGTCGCCTTCTATCTGGTGTTGCTTCTCGCCACCTCAGGACTCGGCCGGGGGGCCGGCGCGACCATCACGCTGCGCTACCGGGCACTGCCGCTGTACGCCCTGTATTCCACCGCGCGCATGGCGGCGGCCTACGTGCTGTCGCTCGTCTTTTCCCTGGTGTACGCCTACGTAGCAGCGTTCAACCGCACAGCCGAGCGTGTTCTGGTGCCCCTGCTGGACATCCTGCAGTCCATCCCCATTCTCTCCTTCCTCCCCACCGTCGTGCTGGCGCTGACCAACGTCTTCCCCCACAGCAGCCTGGGCGCCGAGATCGCCTCGGTCGTCCTGGTGTTCACATCACAGGCCTGGAACCTCACGTTTTCTTTCTACAACTCGCTCTTGACCGTTCCGCGGGAACTGCGCGAAGTGGCCCACCTCTACCGGCTGTCCTGGTGGCAGCGCTTCCGCCAACTCGAACTGCCCTACGCGGCCGTCGGCCTGGTGTGGAACAGCATGATGTCCTGGGCCGGCGGATGGTTTTTTCTGATGGCCGCGGAGATGTTCACGTTGGGCCACCGTTCGTTCCAGGTCCCCGGCCTGGGAAGCTACCTGCAGCGGGCCGCGGCCTCCGGCGACACCCCGGCCGTCGCGGCCGGCATCCTCACGCTCGTCGCGGTCATCGTCGCCCTGGACCAATTGGTCTGGCGTCCCCTCATCGCCTGGGCGGACCGGTTCAAGATCGAGTTGGTCGGCGGCCAGACGCCGCCACGCTCATCGGTGTTGCGCCTCCTGCGCCGCTCATCGATAGTGGACTGGGCCAACCGCCGCATCGTGCTGCCGCTGATGGAAGCGATCGACGGCGGCCTGTCCACCGCGGGCCAGCCCGCGGAGCGGCGTGGGATGGGTGAACCCGGCCGCCGTATCGCATACCTGGCGCTGCTGTGCGCCGTCGCCGTGCTGGCGGCTGCCGCCCTTTGGCACGCCGGCACGCTGCTGCTGCGCATCCCCGGCGGTCAGGCCGTCTCACTCCCGCTGGCCGCCGGCCTGACCACGCTGCGGGTGGCGGCCGCCCTGGCCATCAGCGCGCTATGGACCGTACCCGTCGGGGTGTTCATCGGCACGAACCGAGTCTGGGCGGACCGCTTGCAGCCCGTGGTGCAGATCCTGGCGTCCATCCCGGCCTCCGCCCTCTTTCCGGTCATCGTCGTCTGGCTCGGTGGCGGCCTGGGCTTGACATCCGTGCTCTTGATGCTGCTTGGAACGCAGTGGTACGTCCTGTTCAACGTCATCGCGGGGGCGATGGCGTTGCCGCAGGACCTGAAAGAGGCAACCGCACTCTTCGGTCTCGGCCGCATGGAGCGCTGGCGTACGCTGATCCTGCCCGGCATCTTCCCATACCTGGTGACCGGCCTGATCACCGCCGCGGGCGGCGCGTGGAACGCCGCGATCATCACGGAGTATGTGCGGGCCGGCAACCAGACCTACACCGCCTTCGGCCTGGGCTCCCTGATCGCCCAGGCCAGCCAGCACGCCCAGTATCCGTTGTTGCTCGGATCGACCCTGGCCCTTTCCGCCCTGGTGGTGGGCATCAACCGGTTGTTCTGGCGGCGGCTCTTCCGTCTCGCCGCCAACCGCTATACCCTCCTTTAGGGAAACGGAGACGGCGCGGCCGTCTTTGAGTGAGGTGCGCCATGGCCGCAAGCGTGTTGGTGTCCGCCGAAGGGATCAGCCGTCGCTACGACGAGATGCTGGTGCTGGACGCAATCGACCTTTCCATCCGGGACGGGGAGTTCGTAGCCCTGCTCGGTCCTTCCGGCTCTGGTAAGTCCACGCTCCTGCGCATCGTCACGGGCCTGATGCAACCGTCCAGCGGCCTGGTCCGGTACCGCGGCGTACCGGTGGACGGCCCCTGCCCGCACGCCGCCATGGTCTTCCAGACATTCGCCCTCTATCCATGGCTGACCGTCCTGGAGAACGTGGCCCTCGGCCTCAAGGCCCGCGGCATGCCCCTGCGCGAACGCCGCAGCCGGGCCAACCGCCTGATCGAACTCATCGGACTGGAAGGCTTTGAAGACGCCTACCCCAAGGAACTCTCGGGGGGCATGCGCCAGCGGGTCGGGTTCGCGCGGGCCCTGGCCGTCGAGCCCGAGTTGTTGTGCATGGACGAACCGTTTTCCGCCCTCGACTTCCTGACCGCCGAGAACCTCCGCAACGAACTGCTGGACCTCTGGACCGAGCGCCGCATCCCGACCCGCTCCGTCCTGATGGTCACCCATGGCGTGGAGGAGGCGGTCGCCATGGCCGACCGGATCGTCGTCCTCTCCCGCAACCCCGCCCGGGTGGTCGCCGACGTCGCGATCGGCCTACCTCGACCGCGCAACCGCAAACACGCGGCCTTTCTCGCTCTGGTGGACCGGATCTACAAGATCGTCACCGAAGGGGCCGATCCCGCCACCTCCCCCACGGGCGCGCCCGACCACCCCGCGCAGGCGCGTTTCGCCCCGCTGCCGCAGGCCGCGATCGGCATGCTCAACGGCCTGCTGGAACTGGTCGCCGACCGCGGCGGCCGCGACGACCTCTACCACCTCGGTAGCGAGCTGATGCTGGAGGTGGACGACCTGCTCCCGGTCACCGAGGCCGCAGAACTCGTCGGGTTGGCGGTCGTCCGCGAGGGCGACCTCTGCCTGACCGACCTCGGCCGGCGATACACCGATGAGGGCGCCACCGGACGCAAGCAGATCGTGGCCGCCCAGATCCGCGACCTGCCGCTGTTCGCGGTCATCCGCCGGGTCCTGGCGAGCAAGCGCGACCACACCATGCGCCGCGAGTTCTTCGTCGAGATCTCGGCCCGTGAACTCGGCGAAGCCCAGGCAGAAGCCCTGGTCGACGCCGCGGTGTCCTGGGGGCGGTGGGCCGAGTTGTTCGCGTACGATCATGCCGCTGAGGAGTTCTATCTTCCCGAAGATGAGGCCGACGAGGAGGATGGGGCGCTGGAGGACCCTCCGGCTGGCGAGGGCTTGGCGGATACCGATGGACCGCCGGGTGGCGGAGAGCCCCGGCCGTGAAGAAGGCCCGCCCAGGCACGCAGCGGCGCCCCCGCTCCTTGCGGGGGACGCCGGGTGCGCTCAGTCGGCGGCGAGGTTCAGGTGGCGCGGCATGAAGTACTGCCGGCCGATGCGGCTTCCGATCTCCGCCACGACCGCCGGGTCGAGGATCGCGTCGCCGCAGCGCTCGCACACCGCCGCTGGAACGTTATGGACCTCGACCACCCGGCCGCAGTCGTCGGTGAACGGGTAGCGGTGCACCACCTCGTACCCGAGCCGGCCACCGCACGCGCAACGCGTCGCCACCGCCTCCTGCATCTCGGGACGAACCCCCTGCCGCTCAGCCATCTCCGGGCACCTCCCTACGCAACACCTGGATCATTTGTGAATTTGTTCACAAAGAGGGTCGGAGCGATCGCGCTGAGACCCGGATCGATGCCGCGGTCCCGGATCGGGCGGTTCGAGTGCTTCGCGTGGGACCAGTCCGCTTCTGGGGCTGCGCAGGGATGAAGACCGGGCACCAGAGGACCGATCGCCTGAGACCGATTCCGCGGATATCGAGCAGCACCGGGCGGCGGAGCCCGCCCCTTGACGGAAGCCCGTGCGGGACGCCGGGTGCGCTCAGTCGGCGGCGAGGTTCAGGTGGCGCGGCATGAAGTACTGCCGGCCGATGCGGCTTCCGATCTCCGCCACGACCGCCGGGTCGAGGATGACGTCGCCGCAGCGCTCGCACACCGCCGCCGGGACGTTGTGGACCTCCACCGCACGACCGCTGTCATCCGTGAACGGATAGCGGTGCACCACCTCGTACCCGAGCCGGCCGCCGCACGCGCAACGCGTCACCGCCGCCTCCCGCATCTCGGGACCAACCCCCTGCCGCTCCGCCATCTCCAGGCACCTCCCGAATCAACCTTGGATCCCTTGTGAATCCGGTCACAAAGCAGGCCGCAGGGATCTCGTCCAAGCCCCTGATCGATGCCGTGGTCGCGGCTCCGCTGGGGCGCATGCTGCGCGTCGGACCAAGCCCCTTGGGCGTTCTATGTATTCCAGAGGATGAAGACGCGCGACGCTGAGCCCCGGCTCTGAAGAAAGCCCGCCGGGGACCCACACCTGGCGTCCCAGTCATCGCGGGGACGCCAGGCGGGCTCAGTCGGCGGCGAGGTTCAGATGACGCGGAACGAAGTACTGCCGGCCGATGCGGCTTCCGATCTCCGCCACGACCGCCGGGTCGAGGATTGCATCGCCGCAGCGCTCGCAGACCGCCGCCGGGACGTTGTGGACCTCCACCGCACGACCGCTGTCATCCGTGAACGGATAGCGGTGCACCACCTCGTACCCGAGCCGACCGCCGCACGCGCAGCGCGTCACCGCCGCCTCCTGGGTCTCGGGACCAACTCCCTGCCGCTCGGCCATCTCCGGGCACCTCCTTCTTGCTACGGCAACAGTCTAATCACTTGTGAAGCCGGTCACAAAGAAGGTCGCAGGCAGCCAGGACCAAAGCGCGCCGCGCAGCGGGCTCCGCCAGCAGCCACGCCGCCAAAACGGGGTGCACTCTCGCCCTGTCTCGCTCATGCTTGGTTTTGCGCCTGCTTGTGAATAGATTAACGCAAACGTAACGGCCACGCCCGGGGGTGGCAGGATGAACGGGGGGCGGTGGCCCGCCCCCCCCAAACCGTGTCAGCCGACCCCTTCTTCG
The DNA here is from genome assembly GCA_021806565.1 of Bacillota bacterium. Lineage (GTDB taxonomy): Bacteria > Bacillota > Sulfobacillia > RBS10-35 > JAJYVN01 > JAJZXK01. The sequence goes on from JAJZXK010000032.1 coordinate 18,288, forward strand.
ATGGGCAGCGCCTTCCGTTCCAGGACCTCCCGCACCACGTCCGCCGTACTGCGGCCGCGCAACTGGCTCTCCGGCTTGAGCACCATGCGATGGGTGAGAACCGCCGGCGCCAGATACTGAACGTCGTCCGGGAGGATGTAGTCGCGGCCGCGCACCGCCGCCAAGGCCTGAGAGGCACGGAAAAGATTGATCGAGGCGCGTGGACTGGCACCCAGCGCGATGTCGGCGTGCTGGCGCGTGGCCGCCACCAGATCGATGATGTAGCGCAGCAGGTCTGGCTCCACGTGCACGGTCCGCACGGCCGCCTGGGCCTTGACGACGTCCTCAGGCCCGGCGACGGCCGTCAGCCCGTCCGGCCGCACGCCCTTCACCTGGCGCAGCACGATCTCGCGCTCCTCGCCCGCGTCCGGGTACCCCATCTGCACGCGCATGAGGAAGCGGTCCAGCTGCGCTTCCGGCAGCGGAAAGGTGCCTTCAAACTCGATCGGGTTCTGGGTCGCCAACACCAGAAACGGCGTATCGAGCCGCCGCGTGACACCGTCGACCGTGACCTGGCCCTCGCCCATGGCCTCAAGCAACGCCGACTGGGTGCGCGGCGTGGCGCGGTTGATCTCATCCGTGAGCACGATCTGGTTCATGATCGGGCCGGGACGGAACTCGAAATCGCGCGTGTTCGGGTTATACACCGAGGTCCCGAGGATGTCCGCCGGAAGCAGATCCGGGGTGCACTGCACCCGCGCAAACCGCAAGCCAAGAGATGCCGCGGTGGACCGCGCCATCATCGTCTTACCGACGCCGGGCACGTCCTCCAGCAGAATGTGGCCCTCGCACAGCAGCGCCACCAGTACCAACTCGACCACGTCCGCCTTGCCGACGATGACGCGGCCGATGCTCTCGCGCACGCTGGACGCGGTGCGGGCAAACTCCACCAACCCCGCCGTGTCCTTGGTCAACCCCGTCGCGCTGTCCCCTGCCGCCGCCTTCGTGGTCCGATCCGCCGCATCCGCCACCGCGCTTCCCCCCTGCGCCGCCCGGCCGGGCGGCGGGATTTTTGAAACCGGTCGGGCGCCCCTAGGTATGGCGACGCCCACGACCGTCGGCACGCACGGCGCGCCCCTGCTCGCGGTCGGGACGGACCCGCCGCGCATCCGCCCCCCCGGACGCCCTGGTCGGGGACTGTTGCTGGCGCCGGGTGAAAAATCCTGCAATTCGCTGCCAACCGGTGCTTGCCTGCGACACGTGTTCCCCGGTGACGGGATGAGGGCTGAAGCGGGCCCACTCATAGGCACCGGTCAACAGTTCCAGCCCTGGAGCCGCGTCCGGTTCGGCCGCCACGAGGGTGCGCCGGAAGGTCTCGGGTGTCTGGGACGGACGGCGCGGCAATCCGGCCTTCGCCGCCTCACCGATGAGCTCCCGATACAACTCGCGGATGCGCCGGCGCGGATCCCCGGGCGCCAGGTTCCAGGCGGCTCCGGCGCCCGTACGGCCGCCGGCCGCGGCCGCGAACGCCGCCCCCTCCCGGTGCGCGGCCGAACGGATCCCGAGTTGCCGCCACACATTGCCACGGGCCAGGTGGCTGATCGCCTCCAGGATCCAGTTCCACCAGCGCCGCAGGAACCGCGTCATGGCGCGCCAGTCGCCGCCGCGCAGCCCCTGGATGAGGATTTCATAAAACCCAAGCATGAAAGACAGCGCCGAGCGACCGACCCCGAAAGCGGCCTCGAGATACTGGCGCGCCAGTTGCGTCGCGTCCAGACCGAGTCGGCGAGCATAGCGCACGCTGCGCACCGCCAGGGCCAGCACGAACACGGCGAGCATGAACAGAAAGAGGTAGGTGCCGAAGTTGTCCCGCACCCGCTTGGGCACGATCTTCTTGATCACGGCCGGCGTGTGATGGGGGTGGGGGGTGTGCAGGTTCTGGGGGCCGCTGGACCGGATGGTGTGCTGGGAGACGTGGATCACCGTGTGCCCCACCTGGCCGAGCGTGATGTAGGCGGGCAGGGGCGGCAGCAACGCCGCCAGGATCACCGCCGCGGCGATGAGTCCGGCGGCGGGCCCCCACCAACCCGCACCGAAGCCGGCGTCGGTGGTGACCTCGCCGCCCTGGAAACGGCTGCGCATCACCTCGTATTCCGCACCGCTGATGAGCATCAGGCCGCAAACCCCGCCCAGCAGCACCAGAGGCGCCGTGGTCCAGCTCAACAGCCCGGCCGAATGGTCCAGGCCTGAGAGCACGAGGCTGACGGCAAGCACCATCTCCGCGATCAGGACCAGCGTCGTGAAGTGGCGCCGCGTCTGCCGGGCGACCTCCGCCGTGCCGACGTCGTAGAGGTCCACGACCCGGCGCGTCAACGCACCGGCCTGGCCGCGCACACCGGAAAGCAGCAACATGCCGACGAAAAAGGGCAGAGCATGCCGCGTCATCAGGGCCACCGCGACTCCGACCACGATCAACTGCACCAGGGCCGCACCGGGCTCCATGGGGCTGCGGGTCAGGGTGCGGAAGGTGTCGCGCACCCCTATGAGCGCGACCAGCGCCGCAAGCGCCATGAACAGCAACAGGTTCGGGTCGCCGTACGGCCAGAGACCATGCCACATGGCCGCCAGGGCCGCGCCCACCGCTGCGCCCAAACCAATCGTGGCGATCGTGTACCAGGGCGGCAGGTCCGTCACGCGAAGCGCACCTCCTGCGCGCCCAACTCCACCTCATAGATGGGAATCCGCGTATCCATCGTGCGCCGCGGCTCGAAGGTGAGCATGACGACCGGGTGGCCGTGGCGCTGCATCTGCGTGGCCGCGGCCACCAGTTCGCGGGTATTGGTCGGTACCAGCAAGACGATGGTCGCCCCCCAGGGCAGGGAACGCGCCTCATTGGTCACCATGTCGAGAAACGGCAGGCCGTCGGACGGCTGCAACCCGGCGAGCGCCTCCAGGATGGCGCGCCGCTGGGCGGCCCCGGCGCGCGCCGGCACCCGCAAGACGCCAGGCTCCTCCACCTCACGGCCCAGGCCTTCAGGAACCAGGCGCTCGATGCGGCCATAAGCGACCATGCCCAGGGCATGCCGGGGGTCCGGTTCCCACCAGACGAGGCTGGCCGCGACCGTGATCACACGCTCCAAGAGTTCGAAGCGGCGGCCCGCATCCCACTCCTGACGGTTGAGATCCAAGAAATAGTAGGTGACGCGTTCCCGCACCAACGGCTGCTCTTTGACCATGAGTTCGCCTTTGTGTGCGGTCGCCTTCCACGCGATCAGCCGGATGGGATCTCCGGAGAAATACTGGCGCACTCCGATGGGAAGGGTGTCCTGGAAGGGTGAGAGGGGGTCGCGCCTGGGCCCGACCGGGAGCCGGTTGGGCAAGCGTAGCGGCTGCACGGGCATGACCCTCGGGAACACCGTCAGCCATTGCGGCTCGTCGACCGTGCCCGTCGCCTCGCGCAGACCGAACCAGTCTCCGATGGACACACTCACGTGCCCCAGGCGGTACAGTCCACGTTCCACCGCCTGCACCTCATAGCGGTGCACCCGCTCCGTCCCTGAGGGCAGCGTCGCCACGTGGCTGAAGACCGGACCGTGATGCAACTTGGCCGGGACGTGGTCCTCCAGCCAGACCCACGGCAGCGGCAGCGGCGAGCGGTTGGCGACCCGTAGGTGAATGCCGAAGCGCTCGCCCGGAAAGACATGGTCGCGGTCGATGCGGTGCACCACCCGCAGCCTGGCCAGGGTGACGCGCACAACCAGGTAGGCGGCCCCGGCGACGATCAGGGCGAGATACAGCCAAAACGCCACAGAGCGCGACCGCACCAGCACGGCCGCCACCAGAAAGATGACCGTTGCCGTCGTCCACTTCACCGTGTGCCACCGCCCGAATAGCGTGTTCCGCGCGGCTTGAGTCAATCCCTCCCGGCGCTACGCACCATCGAGAGAGAATATGTTGAAACGGCACCCGTAAACCGACCGGCCCACACGGCCTCATGCGGATTGTGGGTAGCACCGTCAGAGGCCGTCGGTGGTCGCGAAATGCCAATGGCTGCGATGCGCACCGCCCGCGCGCCGATCCAACTCGATCATCAGGGGCACCATGCCGTCCAGGGCCTGGGCGGCCTCCAGCCCCCCGCAATCCAGGGGCGCAAACCCGGCGGCGACCGCGAGGGCGACGGCAACGGCGCGCGCGCCATCGTCATCGGCGGCGATGAGGCACTGGCGTAGCGCGCCGTCCTGCAATGCGATCGTCGTCCAGAAGTTCGTCTTGAAGGCGACCGCCCACCGCGCCGGGCGCCCGAGGGCCGCCTGGTGGACCGCGACGCCGGAACTGCCGGGAGGAGCCTGGCCGAAGGGATTGGTGATATCGATCAGCATGCGTTCGGCCAGTGCTTGCGCGTGCGCGCTCACCAGTTCCGCGGTAACGGGCCACGGTGTGGCCAGAACGACGACGGGCGCGCGGACCGCCTCGTCATGGCTGGCGGGGCGCACGCCGGCGACGTCCACGTCCACCAGCCGCTCGGCCAACGCTTTCGGATCGCGACTGCCGAGTGTCACGCCCCAGCCCTGCGCGGCCCAGGCGGCGGCCAGACCGAGTCCCATCCGACCGGCTCCAAGGATGCCCACCTGCCGGTTTGCGTCCACACCCATCCCCCTTTTCCGGCCGGAGCGATCAGTCCTCGGCCGACGCCTCGTGTACCCGGCCGGCCGGCGGGTACGCAACGACACCGTCCGGCGTCACCTGCAGCCGCTCGCTTCCGGCCATCGCCTCGTCGACCAATGCGGATACGTCCAGGGCGGCCTCCGCCGCGCGTACCTCCAGGCGGGTCGGCCGGGTGCGCGGATGGCGGGGCGCAAACAGACTGCAACAATCGTCAAACGGGCGGATCGAGATCGGGTACGTCTCCAACCGCCGGGCCACCGCGACGATCTCCATCTTGTCCATGGCCACCAGCGGGCGCAATACCGGCAGGTCCGCCACCTCACCCGTCGCCGCCAGGCTCTCCAGGGTCTGGCTCGCCACCTGGCCGAGGCTGTCGCCGGTGATGAGGGCGCCGGCCCGCTCGCGCCGCGCGACGGCCAAGGCGATCCTCAGCATGAAGCGCCGCGATACCAACGTGCGCATAGCCTCCGGCACGCGCTCCTGGATGGCGAGTTGCACCGGTGTGAAGCCTGCGACCCAGAGCCGGATCGGACCGGTATAGCCAGTGAGCAGGCGGCACAGGTCGACAACCTTCTGCCGCACCCCCTCACCCGTGTAGGGCGGGGTGTGGCAGTAAACGGCGGCGAGGCTCAAACCGCGTTTGGCCGCCAGGTAGGCCGCCACCGGGCTGTCGATCCCGCCGGACATGAGCGCGACGGCCCGCCCCGCCGTCCCGGTGGGCAGGCCACCCGGTCCGGAGTGTCCCCGTCCCCAGAGATAGACGGCATCGGAGCGCACATCCACACCAAGTTCCACATCGGGCCGGTGGACGTCCACGGTCAGCCCGGTGGCCGAGAGCACCTCCGCCCCGAGTCGGCGGTTGAGCGCGGGCGAGTCCAGCGGAAAGGACTTGTCGGCCCGGCGCGCGGCGATCTTAAAGGTGCGGGCCCCGTCGCGGGCCGCCTCTTGAGCCAACCGGATCGCCCCGTCCGCGACGTGGGCCAACTCCAGGGGGCGGGGCAGGCGCCAAGCCGGTTGCACCGCCGTCAGACCGAAGACGTGCTCCAGGGCACGCGCGCCGTCTGCCATGGAGCAACCCTCGGGCAGGCGCACCAGCAACCGGCTGCCGCCGATCGAGGCCCGGCTGCCGGCCGGCAAGCGCCACCGTGCCGCGCGCAACAGGGCCCGCTCGAAGTCCGGGCGGTTACCGCCCTTGAGCGCGATCTCCGCGTAGCGACCGATCAGAAGCGGTTCACCGTTCAAAGCGCGTCCCCCACTCCGGCCCCGCGGCGCAGCGGTCCATGCCGGAGACGCGCCACCGCCCGAGGCACGCCCTCCAGGGCCACCGCCACCTCCGCCCCGGTCGTGGCGGGGCCCAAACTCAACCGCAGGCTCGAACCGACCCGCTGCGGATCCAGGCCCAGACCGATGAGCACATGGCTCGGCTCGGCATGGCGCGCGCTGCAGGCCGATCCGGCGGAAGCGGCGATGCCCTCGGCCTCCAGCGCATGCAGCAGGACCTCGGCCGGCACGCGGACGACCCCCGCGAAGCTCACGTTGAGAATGTGGGGCGCGGCATCGCTGGACTCCGGGTCGGGACCGTTGACCTCCAGGCCCGGCAAGGCGCGGATCAAACCCCGCCAGAGATCCGACTTCAACGACCGTAACCCCGCCGTCCAGCGGGGGCTCAATCCCAGGGCCACGCCGAGCCCGACGATCCCGGGCACGTTCTCCGTACCCGGCCGCAGCCCACCCTCCTGCGCACCGCCCGAAACCGGAGGCACGATGCGCACCCCGCGCCGCACCAGCAGGGCGCCCACCCCCTTGGGCCCGCCCAACTTGTGCGCGGAAAGCGCTGCCGTACCCACACCCCAACGCCCGTACTCGGTGGACACCTTACCCACGGCCTGCACACCATCGATATGCAGGGTGACCTCCGGAGCCGCCCCGCGCAGCGCTGCGGCGATGTCCTCCACCGGCTGCACCGTACCGACCTCGTTGTTGACGTGCGCGAAGGCGCACAGGACGGTGTCGGGCCGCAGGGCCGCCAAAACCGCCTCCACCTGCAGGCGTCCGTCCGGCCCGACCGGCAGGCGCGTCACCACCCACCCCTCGCGCTCCAGCGCGGCGCAACCGTCGAGCAGCGATCGGTGCTCGATGGCGGTCGTCACGATGTGATGACCGCGCCCAGCGCGCGCCCGGCAACGGCCGAGGACGGCCAGCTGGTTGGCCTCGGTCCCGCCGGAGGTGAACACGACCTCGTCCGGCCGCACCGAAAGCGCGTCCGCCACCGTGCCCCGGGCGACCGTGACGGCGGCCGACGCCGCGATACCCCAGCGGTGGCTGGAGGAGGGGTTGGCCCAAAGCCCTTGGGCGGCTGCGTCTTCACCCGCACCCATCGCCGTGAGCATCGCCTCGGCGACCTCCGGCAGGACGGGCGTGGTCGCGGCATTGTCCAAGTAGGCCCGCAACGCATGGGTGGCCATGCCTTCCCCCCCCGACGGCGCACCTGCGGTCAGCATACCACGCGGAACCGGCGCTTCCGGCGCCGTCGAACCGAGGCGGTCGATCCCGGGAGTCTCGGCTGCCCGCCACGGCAGGAAGGGTCCAGCGCCAAACCGAAGCGCCACCCCGACCCGGTTCCCGCGGTACGACGGACCCTGATCCACCACCGGCTGCCGTATGGAAGTGGTCAACCACCACAGGTGTGGGCAGGGATGCCTCTCGAATTCGACGCAGTTTACGAAGGGAGGCAAGGTGGGACGCCCTCGTTCGTTTCGAGGGACCGTTCCGCCGACCGCGCATGAAGGCCGTGGTCATGGCCGGTGGAGAGGGAACGCGGCTGCGTCCGCTCACGTCGAGCCGTCCCAAACCGATGGTGCCTGTGGTGGGCCGGCCGGTCATGGAGCATATCCTGCATCTGCTGCGCCACCACGGCATCACCGAGGTCATCGTGACCGTGCAGTACCTGTCGGCCCAGATCGAACACTACTTCGGGGACGGGGCCGAGTTCGGGATGGAGATCACCTACTCGGTCGAACCCGAACCGCTTGGCACGGCGGGTAGCGTTCGGCGCTGTGCCGCGGACCTCCAGGGCACCTTCCTGGTCATCAGCGGGGACGCCCTCACCGATATCGACCTGGGGCGCGTGATCGAGCTGCACCGCCAGCGCGAGTCCTGGGTGACGCTCGCCCTGGCCCGCGTGGCCAATCCGCTTGAGTTCGGCGTCGTCGTCCTCGACGGCTCCGGTGCCATCCAGCGCTTTCTGGAAAAGCCGGGCTGGGGAGAGGTCTTCTCGGACACAATCAACACCGGCATTTATGTCATCGAACCGCAGGCTTTGGCCGAGGTCCCCCCCGGCCAACCCTATGACTTCAGCAAGGACCTGTTCCCGAAACTCATGGCGGCCGGCGCCCCGCTCTTCGGCTGCGCGGTGGACGGCTACTGGTGCGACATCGGCAACCTGAGCCAGTTGATGCAGGCCAACGAGGACGCTCTCCGGGGCCGGGTCCACCTGAACCTCCCGGGCCGGCGCTTCCCCGGAGACATCTGGATCGCGGGCGGCGCGTCGGTTGCCCCGTCCGCCAAGCTCCAGGGCCCGCTGCTGATCGGCGAGAACTCCTCCGTCCGCGAAGACGCGGTCGTGGAAGGCCCGGCGGTCATCGGACCCAACTCGGTCGTCGACCGCGGAGCGCGGATCTCCCGGGCCGTGCTGCTGGGCAACGACTATGTCGGTGCGCGCACCGTCGTCCTGGGCGCCCTGCTCGGACGCGGCCTGCGCATCGGTACCAGTGCATCCGTACAGGAGGGTGCGGTCATCGGCGATGGCTGCCACCTGCAGGACGGCTGCCAGATCAAACCTGAAGTCAAGTTGTGGCCCAACAAAGTGGTCGAGGCCGACGCGGTCGTCAACCAGAGCATCGTCTGGGGCGCGCGATGGCAGCGATCCCTGTTCGCGGCCGGCGGCGTCGGCGGGGTCGCCAACGTCGACGTGGGGCCTGAGATGGCCGTGCGGCTCGGGGCCGCTTACGGCTCCACCCTGCAGCGCGGGGACGCGGTCGTGGTGAGCCGCGACAGCCACCCCGCGTCCGTGATGATCAAGCGGGCCCTGATGTCGGGGCTGGCCTCCGCCGGCATCCGCGTCCACAACCTGGAATCCGTACCGCTGCCCGTGATGCGGTATGCGGCCAGTGCCCTGGGCACCCGCGGCGGGGTGTTCGTGTGGGTCGACGGGGAGTCGCCAGGGCACCAAATGGAACTGCGCTTCCTCGACAACCGCGGCATCGACGTCGACTCCGGCGCGGAACGCAAGATCGAAAACCTGTATTTCCGCGAGGACGCGCGGCGCGTCGCGCCAGACGACGTCGGCACCATCAGCTACCCGGCCAAGGTCCTGGACATCTATCTGACCGGTTACCTCGCGGCGTTGGGGGTGCTTCCCACCGGTGCCCACGCGCCGCGAGTCGTGTTGGACTACGGCGGCGGCAACGCCGGCACGGTGCTGCCGCAGGCACTCGCGGAGTATGGGGCGCAGGCCATGGCCATCGGCACACACGGCGGCCGGGGCACCGCCGCCCTCGCCGGACGCGACCCAGTCGAACTCTCCCAGGTGGTGCAGGCGTTACGGGCCGACTGCGGCATCCGGCTGGACCCCACCGGCGAACGCATCACCATCGTCGACGATCAGGGCCGGACGCTGTCCCACCAGGAGGTGCTGGTGCTCTTTGCAACCCTGGCGGCCCAGCGCCAGCGCGACGCCGAAGTGGCCGTGCCGCTGACCGCCACCGCGGCCGTCGAAGCCGCCTGCCGTGCGCACGACGGCACCGTGCGTCGCACCCGGTCGGGGGCGCGAGCCCTGATGGAGGCCGCGGCGGCCGGCGGACTGGCCCTGGCGGGCGACGGCCTCGGCGGATTTGCGTTCCCGGCGTTTCATCCCGGGCTGGACGGCATGTTCGCGGCCGGCCTGCTGCTGCGATGGCTGGCCAAGTCGGGCCGGCCGCTGAGCGCACTCGTCGCGTCTCTACCGCGCGCCGCCATCGCGGTCGACGCGGTGGCGTGCCCATGGCAGGCCAAAGGCCACCTGATGCGGCGCCTCGTCGAGGTCACGCGCGGCCAGCAGATCACTTTGCTGGAAGGGGTCAAAGTGCACCGTAACGGGGCGTGGGTGGCCGTCCTGCCGGACGCCGACCGGCCGCTTGTCCACCTGCACGCCGAACCGATACCCGGAGACGGCCAGGCCCTGCTGGACGAATACCGGCGCGTCATCGCCGACATCGTGGCGGAAGTGGACATCGCCGCGGCGAGCGACGAAAGCGGAGGCGGCTGAGCGCGCCCCCCCCGCCGCCTTCGACCTGCCCGGCACCAGCGCCGAGGCAGCCATAGAGCAGCCACACCATGGCCGCCGCTGTCGAGAAGGAGGAACCGGGCCGTCCCTCCCCCCAGTACGCGCGGCGGTGTGACCGCCGCGCCCCCCTGCCATCCCGCCATCGCCGCCGGCCGACCCGAGACCCGAGACCACCCCGGGGGACTGGCGGCAACGCGGCCCCCCGGGCCGACGTCCTGCGTACTGGACCACACCCGGCCCGCCGCCTGCGAAACGAGTGTTGGGTGGGGCACCGCCGCGCCTCCCGCCAACTCCGCCCCCGGGTTGCCAGGCCAAAGCCCGAACCAGTCTGCCGGCCTGGCGTTAGCCGTGCAGGCATGAGCGCGGTTCTCACGGGCAACATGGGTTTCGAGCGGGCTGACCCCGTGGTCACTCTGGCCCCAGTGCATAGAGTCTTCTGGAGGAGCGCGCGAAGGGCCAGCCTCGATGTCGAGGCGGTTTCGACGTAAAACGCCAGCTTCTGCTAGACTGTCTTGGTCGGCACGGGCGCATCCCAGCGCCGCCGGGACCGGAAACGGGGGCCACCGATGCCGCGCAATTTGGTACTGGGCAACGGCCAGATGCTGGTCACCTTCGACAGCAGCATGGCGATGCGCGACCTGTATTACCCCTATGTTGGACTGTGGAACCATATCGGCGGGCAGCGCAGCAGCATGGGAGTTTGGACCGAGGGGCAATTCTCCTGGGTGGGGTCCACCGGGTGGGATTGCCAGATCGGTTACAGCAAGGAAACCCTCGTCGGATCCAGCCACCTAGACAACAGCGAGTTGGAAATCGGCCTCCACTGCCTGGACGCGGTGCATTACCAGGAGGATGTACTCCTGCGGCGCATCGTCGTGAGCAACCGCAGCCCGCGCACGCGAGAGGTCCGGCTGTTTTTCCACCAGGACTTTTCCATCGACGACACCGATGTCGGTGACACGGCCGTATACGATCCGTCCGCGGGATTGCTGTATCACTACAAGCGGGACCGGTACTTCATGGTGGACGGCACTTCCGCGCACGGAGGCATCTTTCAGTACGCCACGGGGGTGAAACGGTTCCGTGGTGCCGAGGGCACGTGGCGAGACGCCGAGGACGGTTTGCTCGAAGGCAACCCGATCGCACAGGGCTCCGTGGACTCCACGATCTCCTTCCGCCTGGAAGTGCCGGCGGGAGGCCGCGAGACGCTCTGGTACTGGATCGCGCTTGGCCGCACCTACGGACAGACCCTCAGGCTCGATCAGTTCGTACGCGCCAGCACTCCGGACGTCTTGCTGGCTCAGATCCAGGCGTACTGGCAGCAGTGGGTCTGCAAGGTCCCGGCCGAGTTCGCGGACCTCCCGCAGTCCGTGCAGCACCTTTACAACCTGTCCCTGCCCATCGTCCGGGCCCACGTCGACCGTACGGGCGCGATCACGGCCGCGAACGACTCCGACATCCTGCAATACAATCGCGACCACTATTCGTATGTCTGGCCGAGGGACGGAGCGCTGATCTGCCATGCCCTGGTGCACTCGGGCTATCCGGAATTGGCGGCGCCCTTCTTCCAATTCTGCGCCAAAGCGCTGACGGCCGGCGGCTTCCTGCTGCAAAAGTACAATCCGGACGGTTCCGCCGGCTCCTGCTGGCACCCATGGGTCCACAACGGCCGGCGTCAACTGCCGATCCAGGAGGACGAGACCGCGTTAGTGCTCTGGTCCCTGTGGTCGCATTACCAGCGGACCCGCGACAGCGAACTCGTGCTGCAACTGGCGCAGACCCTCATCGCTCCGGCCGCGGAATTCCTTGCCGGGTACCTGTATCCTCACCTGGGGCTGCCCCGCGAGACCTACGACCTCTGGGAGGAGCGCCGTGGGATCCACACCTGGACGGCATCGGCGGTGGTCGGGGGGCTGGAGGCCGCCGCCAACCTCGTGATGCTCCTGGGAGAGGAATCGCGCGCCCAGCGCTACCGCCAGGCCGCGCGCCGCATCCGCGAAGGCATCATCACCCACCTGTACGACCCCACCCTGGGCCGATTCGTCCGCGCCCTGCACGTGGCCGCAGACGGCGCGGTGCATCGTGATCCGACCCCGGACGCCTCCACCGCGGGGATCTTCGTCTTCGGCGTCCTGCCGGCCGATGACCCCCGCGTCACGGCGACCATGCAGGTCATCGAGGAACGCCTCTGGGTGCGCACGCCGATCGGCGGGATCGCGCGTTATGCCGGAGACTATTACTTCCGCACGTCCTTCGATGACTTCGACCGGGTACCCGGAAACCCGTGGTTCATCACCACCCTGTGGCTCGCCGACTGGTATGCGTCGGTGGCCACCGATATCGCCAAGCTCGGGCGCGCCCGGGAACTGCTGACCTGGGTCGCGGACCACGCGATGCCGTCCGGCGTACTACCGGAACAGCTCCACCCGTATACCGGCGGCCCCATGTCCGTGGCCCCACTGTGCTGGTCCCATGCCGCCCTCTGCCGTTCCGTGCGGCTCTACGTCGAGCGGTACCAAGCCTTGAAGGGCGAAGCGCCCCATCCACTGGCCATCACCACGGGCTCGGGGAACGGGCGCAACGGCCACCTGCCGGCGGCGGCCGAATTGCCGGTGGTCGCGATCTCGCCGGCGCAAGACGCTCCGAAAGCGAAGGAGCCCGAACCGGGCGAGGAGTAACGGACGCGGAGCCGCCTCCCCAGCGAAGGCGGGCTCGGGCGGATCCGTTGGCGGTACCGCTTGGTGGCCCGAACCGCCCGCACGGCTAAAGCCGGGGGGGTCTGGGTTCCGCGCCCAAGGCTCGCTCTGCCGTGGGTGGCTAACCTGGTATTCCGTAGGTGATCGAGGAGGCCTCGGGCATTTCGAGGTGACATTGGATTTTCTGCCTGCGCCCACACCGTCAAGCGACTCTATGCCACGGATTCCGCAGGTGGCCGGCCGCGGTGCGAGGGATTTCGGGCGAGAGGGGGCGGGGAACCAGCCGTAGGGTCAAAGGACCGGCGGCCGACCGCGGCGTGGTGGATGGGCGGCGAGTTCCGCGCGCTCAGCCTGGAGGCCCTCAAGGGCCTGTCGAGCGTTCTGGCGCAGGGCTACCGGCAGGGCAGGGTCAATGGCCGCCGCGCGGAGAACGGGCTCCGCCATGCCGAGCAGCCAGTCCGCCCGTCCCATGGGCGCTTGCCCTACGGTCGCGAGGGATCGGGCGACATCGACGACACGGGCCTCATGCCATGACAACGGAGCGCTCCAGGTGTGCTGCCGTCGTCCGCCACGCTCGGCCATGGCCAGCCTCCCCAAAGGGATAAGTAGTGGACATAATATGACTAACATTACTCTGAACGTCAAGAAGGGGGTCATTGGTCAGGGAAGGTAACAACCAGGACTCCGCTCCCGCCCGCCGAAGCATCCCCCCATGAAGCCTATGCGCGTCGACGCCGGCCCCTTGATCCGCGCGATCTGCGAACAGTTGGAGGTCATCCCGATCATCAATCGGATGGCCCCCTGGGACCGCCTGCGCTTCAAACTCTCCCCGGGCGAGTTGATCTGCGCTCTCGTCACCTGCTGCTTCCTGCGCCAACGTCCCCTCTACCGCGTCTTCCTGGCCTTGGAGACGACCGACTGCGAACTGCTCGTCGGACGCGGGGCCACCCCCGACGATCTCAACGACGATGCCCTGGGCCGCGCCCTGGATAAGCTCGCCGCCGCCGAGCCGGCCAAGGTCTTCGCCGCCATCTGCGCGCGGGCCGCCGTGCTGGAGGCGGTGGACCGGCGGTTCCTGCACTGGGACAGCACCTCCCGCTCCTTCTACGGCGACTACGACCGCCAAACGGGCAAAGACGGGGTTCACGTGACCCACGGCCACTCCAAGGACCACCGCCCGGACCTCAAGCAGGTCCTGCTCACGGTCCTGGGCAACCGGGAGGGCTTCCCCCTCTGGGGCGAGGTCCGCGACGGCAACACCTCCGACAAGACGTGGAACACCGAGGTGATCGAGCAGATCGCCCAGGCTTTCAGCCCGGAGGAACTCCGCACACTGATCCATTGTGCTGATAGTGCGTTCGTGACGGGTCCCAACCTCGCGGCGGCAGACAAAGCCCACCTCCGTTTCGTCTCGCGGCTGCCGGAGACCTACGCCGCCGCGGCGGTGGTCAAGGCGCGGGCCTGGGCGGGCTCGTGGACCGACATCGGCAGGGTGGCGTCCCGCCGGGACGCGGCCGCCTACCATGCCTCGGAGCAGGAGGCCACCATCGGCGGGCGACCCTATCGTCTGGTGGTGTTCCGCTCGTCCCAACTGGAGAAGCGTAAGGCGGCGGGCTTCGAGAAGGAACTGGGCAAGCAGCGGGAGGCGCTGGAGCAGGGGGCGGAGGCCTTGGGCCAGCAGAACTTCGCCTGTCAGGAGGACGCGGAGGCCGCGGCCGGGGCGTGGCTGATGCACGCTGGCTACCACCAGGTGACCGCGTCCGTCGCAACCGTACAGGTGCGGCTCAAGCGAGACCGCCCGGGCCGTCCACCCAAGGGCGAGCTGCCACCCGCGCGGACCGTCTACCGCGTGGCGGCCACGGTGGAGGGTCGCCACGCGGCTATCGTGGAGACCGAGCGCCAGCGCCGCAGCACGTTCGTGCTGATCACGACGGTGCCCCGGGCCGAGGCGGACGCGCACGACCTGCTGCTGGAATACAAATGCCAGGGCTCCCTGGAGCGGCGGTTCGCCTTTCTGAAGGACCCCGAGATCGTGGACTCCTTCTTCGTCAAGAAGCCGGAGCGCGTGCGGGCGCTAGGGTACGTGCTGCTGCTCGTGTGCCTGGTGTTCAGCGTCCTGGAGAGGCGGATGCGCCAGACCGGGACGCCGCTGCCGACGCTGGCGCGTGGGCCGGTGCGCAACCCCACCGGGCTGGAGATGCTGCGCAACACCTTCGCCACCGTGACCCTGATGGACGACGGCAGCCGTGAACTCTATGTGCCGGACCGGCTCCGCCCCACCTTCGACGCCATCCTCGCTGGCGCCCGCGTCGACCAGAGCCGCTACCTCACGCCGCCGCTGCGGGCCACCGAATAAAGGCGCCCACTACGTCAGCATCGCCCCGACCCGTCCACGGAAATTGCCCGCAAGGCACCCCTCGACGTGCGAAATACGTGGCTAACCCTTGCGGCGGCGGGAATCACACCCGCTTCGCCCAGTCGTCTTTCACGGCGCACTCCGACCCGCCGCCAACCGGCGGTGCGTCTCGGTGAGCGTACCCTCCGTCTGCCGCTGCCGGGTGCTGACACGCCACCGCTTGGCCCCCGGCCGCACGCGCCCGTCCGCCAGATAGTTGTCCGGGTTGCCCGCACGCCGCTGTCGGTCGATGTGCCGCTGCAGCCGGCGGACCGCCTGGGCCGGCCGCTCGACCTCGGGACAGAACGCAACCAGCATCGCCTCCTTTGCCGAGACCGCCGCCAGCGTCCAAGGGCCGATATCGAGCCCCACGACCCCGCTGCCCATCCGGTGTTGAGGCTGGCGATACGGCCGACCCGCACCCGCCCGTTGCACGATGCGCACGTACTTCACCCGCGAACACAACGCGTGCCGCACCACCGGATCGTTGGCAGAGATCAGCGGCCGCGGCGCGAGGTCGCCCCAGACCACCAGGTTCCGCTCCGTCCAGCGCAGCCCGCTCCCGGGCCCCTTGCCCTCCACCGAATGCAGCCGGCCCTTCCCCTTGAACCGCGGCCGGCCCCGCTTGCGCAGCAGGTACTCGTTGCTCGCGCGGTAGCCGCGCGACGCCAGCGCCTGCACCTCATGCGCGCCCAGATGCTCCCCAATCCAGGTCTTTTCCGTCTTCGCGCCCGTCCCGTCCTTGCTCCGCAACCGGATGCCGTACCGTTGCAGCGCCTGCCGCTGCCGCGGCGTTGTCGCCCGCCCCTTGG
>JAJZXK010000159.1 GCA_021806565.1 Bacillota bacterium
AGGCTGGACTGGTCGCCGTACGGCGGCAGGATCCAGTGCCGTACCCACCAGACGCGCGGCAGCAGAGCCAGCAGGAAGACACCCGCCAACAGCCAGGGCCAGTGGCCGGCGCGGACGCCCGCCCACGCTGGCATGGTACAGTGGGAGGCGAGCCGCCGAGACCCCGGCCGACGGGGGGAATGGCCTTGAGTGATGACGCCGCGATGCTGTTTGCGCAACTCGGTGGACAGATGACGGCCGCCCGGCGCCGCATTATCGACGCCATCCCCAGGGACGGCGCCTTCCGCGTCGGCACGCTGTGGAACCACGTGCGGGTGGAACATCCCGAGTTGGGGCGCGCCACGCTCTTTCGCACGCTGCGGATCCTGCAGGACATGGGCTTGGTCGAGCGGATCGCCGCTGGCGAGGACGAGGGCAGCTATCGGTGGTGCGCGGCCTGCGCCGAGGGACACCACCATCACCTGCGCTGTGTCGCGTGCGGACGGGATATCGTGGTGCGAGGGGACGCGTTGCGCCAACTGGAGGATACGCTGTTCCGCGTCACCAGCGCGTATGACTTCGCGCCGGTGTCCCACGCCGTGGAACTTGCTGGGCGTTGCGCCCGTTGCTGGGCGCCGGGGGCCCGCAACGCGGCCTTCGACACCGGTGCCAGACGGCACGCATCGCGCGACGACCTTGCTTGACACCCAAGTGAGACAATGTATCATCATTGATGCCGCGTATCCTCCCTATAGATGGAAACAGCTACGGGGAACCTTGGGCTGGCCCCGCCACTGTGCCCTGAGCCAGGAGGGATGAGCGATGGATCTCTGGGATCCGCATGCCGTGCTCGGCTTGGCCGCGGTGCTGACCACGGCCTTCCTCCTGGGGATCGTCCACGGCATCACGCCGGATGAGCACACCTGGCCGATCACCTTCAGTTACTCCATCGGTGGGTACTCGACGCGGCGGGGCCTAGTGGCCGGTCTAACCTTCTCATTGGCGTTCACCGTGCAGCGCGCGCTCGCCAGCGAACTGGCATACCTCGCGATGGACCGCTGGTTCACCGCGGGGCCGCTGGACTATGTCATCTATGTGGTCGTCGGGGGCGTGATGGTGCTGGCGGGCTGGCAGATCACGCGCGGGCGACACTGGCACGTGTTCGGCAGCCACGCGCTCCCGGGCGGCGAGATTCGGGACCCACGCCCCTGGATGCCCTTGGTGCACGGCTTCATCGCCGGATGGGGCTTCGGCGCCTTTGCGATGATCATCTACACGGTTCTGGCTCCCCAGATGCCCTCGGCGTGGGTGGCCTGGCTCCCCGGCGCGTTCTTCGGCTTGGGCACCATGGCCATGCAAGCGGGCGCCGGTGCCTGCTTCGGCTGGATCGCCAGCCGCTTGCGCCTCACGGCGGCGGCGATCCGGCAGGTGACCCTGACGACCGCCGGCAAAACCCTCACCTGGGGAGGCCTTCTCTTTGTCGCGGGCGGCGCCTTCGGGATGCTCTGGCCGGGGCTTGCGGGCTGGAGCGTCACCACGGGGCTGCGCGTCCATAACCTGGACCACATCGGTCTGGCCTTCGTGCTCGTCATGACCAGTGTGCTCGGCGTCGGGGTCAGCGCCCTGGTCCGAGGCACGGCGGCGGCGGCGCGCCAGGAGCGCTCCGCCCAGGCCGGCGGCGCGGTCTGAGGCCGTCCGTCATTGTTTTCCACCAGAAAAATGCACTGCACCTGCGCCCTGGTGCCCTCGTGGGGCAGGAGCGAGAACGACGCGGCTACAGGCCCTGAGACCGCCGCCATCGGCCAAGGAACCCCCGCCTCTGCCCCGCCCGATCCGGCAGCACATCCGCCAACAGGTCGGCCACCACCTCATCCACCGCCAGTACGCGAGAGCGATCCCCCGGTGGCAGAACATGCGCCTCGGCGAGGTACGGAAACGACCGCACCGGGCCCCGTACCCGCTGAGCCTGCTCGCACAGGTCGTCAATGACCCCCAGTGCCTCCGCCCGCGTCCTCGGATGCGGCCCAGAGACGATCATGTCCGGTAGCCAATGCCCCGCCGGCCACCTCTCCAGCCAGGTCCGCACCTGCCCGTAACGCCAGATCGCACCCGGCAGCACCAGCACAGAGACATCCGGCGCCACACCCACGTCCCGCAGCGCCGACCGCCGCCAGGCCGCGTCGTCGACCTGGTTTGGCGCCTCCCCCATCGGGGCCACCCCGGCATCGGCCACGACGTACGGATACCTGCGCCCCCGCACCAGGTCCCCCACCCCGGCGGCGCAGGGAAAGGTGTCCAGGTGCGGCCGCCAGGTGCCCCCCGCCCCCTCCAGCGCCAGCATCGCATGCGGCCCGACCCCGACCAGGGCGGTGTCGTGACCCAGCCCTGCGGTGTAGGCGGCGAGGGCGCAGGCGACCGTCGTCGTGCCGACCCCGCCGGCGATGCCCGCCACCTGAATCGTGACCGGGTGCGAGCCGACGGCCACCCGCCGTTCGACGACCCGCTCCCGCACGGGCGCGTCGCCGTCCGGCACCAAGGCCGGATTCCGCCAGCGCAACGCGGCGGCGAGGTCCGGCTCCCGGTCCAATGCCTGCCCGATCAGGCCCGCCTCGGTGCAGACGTCCAGGATCTCCGCGCCTGCGCACACCCCGGCGACGGCCGCATCCCCGGGCCGCCGCCCCGATGCCAGCACGACGACGCGCGTCTGCTGGCGCGCCAGCCGGTAGCGCACCACGTCCACCGGCTCCGGACGCACGTCCATGTCCAGGACCAGGGCCGACGCCGGCAGCCGCGCGATCTCCTCCAGCATGGCCCCAGCCTGGCCCGGCTCGACGACATGGACATGGCTCGGGCTCTCCCCCAAAGCCCGCAGCACGGCAGTCACGTCGGCCGCCGCGGCACGGGTGACGATGGCCGCGATCATCCGGTCTGCCTCCCCGTGGTCACGGTTGCGGTGACGGTCCTGGGCACGCCGATCTGGGTGGATTCCTGGCGCTGCCGGGTCTGATGCGGATGACCGGGCACCGGCACGTCCACGGTGACGGTGCGATACCAGACCGCGGTGAGCTGCAGCGACAGGACCTGCCCGGCGGCCGCCGGCACCGTGGCATACCAGCAGGCCGCATGCGGTGGCAGCAGCGCCGCAAGGGGCGCCGGCGCAGCGGCACAGGGTTGCAGCGTCGCGGACCCGGTGAGCGACGCCGGCGACACAAGGGCCGGCCACTTCCGTCCATCGTAGACCTGCCTGGTCCCGTAGGGCGCGAAGGCCGTGACCACCCAGGTCACCTGGCCGACCGCCGGCAGCATGGGCGCCATCCAGGAACCGCCCTTCGCCTTGGTCCCACCAAGCGGCCACGCCCCGAGCACGGGGCCGGCCTCCATCCCCTGCACCCGCGCCAGGACATCGCCGGCATACTGCGGGTCAAAGAGCCAGCCCCGCAGGGCGCTGCCGGCGTTGTATGCCTCAAGGGCGGCCGCCACGTGGCCTGAGTTGGCCGCCAGGTCGCCGGCCAGGATGCGAACGGAAGCGGCGACGTTACGAACCGGGTCGTAGGGATCCTTGGCAAGGCCGTAGGCGGCCCAGTTGGCTGAGTTGATCTGCCCGAGTCCGGCATCCGTCGTGCCGCTACGGTTGGTGTGTGTGGCCATCCAAACGCCACCGGACTCTCCTGGCGTCCGCCGGGGCATACAATCCCATCAGCCACAGCCTACCTACCCTCCATTACCTGCGCGGCCAACGCTTTGAATGCAGACTGATAAGGAGTCAAGTACATCGCATCACCACCGGGGGCCATTCCAGATGTTAGCGCCCATTGCAACAGAGTCTGATCGAAAGCCGAGCTTCTCTCCGGGAATTCCTTCCGCAGATCCGCCCTGCTTTCGTATACGCCTGACAATACCGTCCACGCACGACGGACTATTGCATTCCGCTCCATCAATCCTCTAGCGCTTCGTGGAGTAGGAAGGTCCCGCGGCACGACTCCACCTGGAAGTAGACCATCCTTCATAAACGTTCTCCCAAGCGAAGAACGAAATATGCTCATACGCGCCGACTTTGCCACAGTAATCACGTATTGCGCGTACTGTGCCGATGGATGGTACACGTACTTCACCAGCAACGACGCAGGAACTTCCTTATAATTCACGACAATATCAGCCTCAAAGAGACTATCATTGCGCCATACTCTTCCAGCCATTATCCCGTACGGCAACGATACCGCTACTTGCAATGCCAACACAAACACCACGACCCAGGGGACGAAAGACATGCGGGACACCACCCTCGCACTGCGAGGCACATTCCCAAACTGCCACATGGTGACAATCATCCACCATAATCCAGCCACCATCAGCAGGTTGTACGTAGTGTACCGTGACGCTTCAAGCGCACCAAGTCCGTATGCAACTCGCCCAATCGCGACTACCGCATCGAACAGAATTCCAAAGGCCACCAGCCCAAGGCCAGCAAACGCGTTCTCACATCCATCCTTCCATGCGATCCAGCCAACCGCACAGGCGACCGCCGACAGCAGCAGCCCGAACATTTCGGGAATCACATAACCTGTCACTCCACTGCCCATAAGCCCTTCGATAGGTATAACGTTGCCGACAGCGACCAGGAACGCTAAAATCGTCTCCACAGGATGTTCAACCGCAAACAACGGGCTGGGACCTGCGTTTGTCGCGAAGTGAAACCCGTGTAGATACACGCAAGTCGCCACAACCATACCAGCGCCCCAGTACAGAAGATGGCTAACTGGCCGTTTCCGCAATAACAGCACGACGCCAACTGCGGGCCAAATCAGCAGTCCTTGCAAAGACGACACAGACGCCACGAATGCCAGGACCGCCGCAAGACCCAACCTCCACAGCGCATCACCGGCGTCTATGCACAACACCGCCGACACAACGCAGACTAACACCAAGAACCATGCTACCTGGAACTCCCATAATGTATTCTGCCATTGCACAAAGCTGAGCAAAACCCACGCAACAGGAACCATTCCCCACACCGATCTAGTGGATGCCCATATCCTATGCGCAATCATACCACCAGCCAGCACAAGCATCGTCGCGCTTAGACCGACATCAACTTTCGTATTAAAGCCAAACACAGCCGCTAAGGCTAGCACCACAATCTTCGGCACAAGCATCCGGTTGTCAGTGTGTAAGTGCCACAACTCCGCCCATGTTATTGAACCATTCTTCCATGCAACGGCCAACGGAATCCAGTTCCAAGTGTCTTCGTGAGGCACATTGACCGTGTAGTGAGCACAGTACCATACATAAAGGCCAACTGGCGCGATGATCGCTACTGCTCCGAGACCGCGAACAGCCGCATGTACGACGCCACTGCTCATTCTTCTAGATTTGCACATTTCGCACCTCTCCGAACACGTCGTCGTCTTCCAGATGAAACACTGAAGGCACAAGTCGCGGTTAGTGGTCACCCGAGCGGCTTCAAGCCCGTAGGCATCTGTCCCCCGATGCCCCGCGTTGGTCGCACATATGACATGCCTCGCAGGTCAAGCACGAAACGCATCCTAAGCCCATTGATCTACAGAGCCCAACGCCTTCCAGTAGTGTTCAGGACCAACTGATTCCAGGTCCTGCCTGCTTCAGCGATCGTACATATATCGCTCCCAGTATCCCGTCACAACGACGGCTGACCTGGCGCACCGCACCGAACAGTTACAGCCGATATGTCACCAGAAGATGCAACTCGACGTCCAGACATTGGACTGCCGAGGATTCGGTACCTCCAACCTTGTAGGTCTCGTTGACGAAGTGAACAATCAGGGTGTTATTCGGCAAACGTATCGGGGTAGGGAACGAAACTTGTATCGGTATCTCCTCTGTTTGTGCATTTATCTGCTTTATGTTTAGGTCAAACAGATCCGGAGAGACGGAATACTCCTTTCGTTGGAATGACGGTAGACTTGTGAAGGTGACGTGGGGTTGCGGCGCCCCAGGATAGATCAGGGAAACCAATGTCTGGCGCACTAAGCCCGAATTCAGATTGGCTCCCGGCAACGGCCCTGCTGATGCGAAGCCCTGGATGCCGGTGATCCCCACGGGTTTGGGTTGAGCGATATGCATGACGTAGCTGGCTGAGCCCAATTGCCAGTCTTCCAAGCCGATGTTGAAGTAGTGCGACTCGCTCCGCTTCCCGGCTGTTTGCGAGGCGAAAGAGCTCGTGGCACGTGGAGTTTCGCGTCGAAGGACAACGATGCCCCCTGCGATGGTGACGATAACGATTGCGCCCAGAATCAGCACCGCAGCAAGGATATGGTTGGGGTCGCGTTTCACCGAGTGAACGGCCTCCCAGGTGCCTTCTGTCCTTCTGTTTCGACAAGGTGCGTTTCGTACCGAGCTGCGCGCTCATGCCTCAACGCTTCCTGAGCTGTCTTTGCCCCCCGGGGCCGGGGCTACACGGAGACTTCGGCTCACCCCGGATTTACACCACTGCTAGAGACTCTGAGGCAGTCCAGGCGATGACACAACAAAGAAACCCGTCTCGCCGCCGGCTACCGCCACGGCTGCGGCGAGGGCCAACCTCGGTGAAAGGTTAGCACTGCACGTCCTTTGCTGACAACCGTCGCCTTGGTAGCAGGCCTCGACCACATGGAGGAGCCGCCTCGCGGTGTCGGCGTTTGGATTTGGTTGGTCGGCCCAAGCAGCCGCCACCCCCGATGCATTGCCGGGTAGACCATCCGGGTTCGGCTGACGACTGGATTCGGTAAGCGCGATCTGTGGCCTTCTGCCCGTTTCTGGCAAGGTTTATGGCCATCCCCAGCTCCCTTCCAGGGCCCGGGACTAACGTCATTCCAAGAAGAAATGCCGGCGTGAACAGCGAATACGGATCCCGATCGCAGAACATGGAAAGGCATCCAGCTACCCGGGGCGAGGCGGTCGTCGGGTCGCCAGAACAGGGGCCAAGAGCACCTTGCCTTGCCCGTCAGTGCTTCACCGCAAAGACCGCTTCCGCCGCCGCGTGGTCCTGGGCACGGATGACCGCGCGGTGCCATTCTTTGAGCAACGCAAGATCGTCCACAGCGGCAACCACCTTCTCCACGGGCGCCGGCACTCGGTCGAACCGCGCCAGGAAAGCATCCAGCACGGCTTCCCGCGCCTTGCGCACCTCGCCTTGCCGCTCCCCTTCTTGGCGCAGAACATCGAAAAGCTCTTCTCCCAGAGGCATCTGCCGTAGCACCTCCAGTAGGAATGGTCGCTGCGCAGACTCCAGGGCGCCGTATGCCAACGCCCCCATGGCACCCACCACGCCCCGCCGCATCTCCGGCTCCAGGATCTCCGCGACCGGGGCGGCATCCCGCAGCACATCCCACATGGGCCGCTCCTGATGCATCAATGGTAGCATGGCGAGCTTCAGGATGTCGCCGCCAGGGCCCCGGCAAAGTCGCTAGGGGGGCCACAAGGCGCAAGGGCTTTCGTTTGCCGCTGGCGTGTTGCGCGGAGTTGGGCTATAAGGGGTGATGGCGGAAGGACAGCGGTGAGGCGGCGGACGGG
>JAJZXK010000160.1 GCA_021806565.1 Bacillota bacterium
CCGCCGCGGTCTCCCTGCAGGCCCACCCCCGGGCCTCAGGCACCGCGAGGGCAAGTCACCCAAACGGCCTCCTCGGTTCGCCAAGCCAAAATCCCAAGGCCTCGGTCCCAAGGGTGCGGAGTGTGGGAAGGAAGGTCGCTGGGTCGGCTTTCCCCGCTTCCGCCGCAAGCACGGGCGCCGGGATTCGTTCCGAATAACCGGAAGCGTCCACGTCCACGTCCACGTCCACGTCCACGTCCACGTCCACGTCCACGTCCACGTCCATCCCCGGTCGGGGTCGCTACCCCGGATCGGCTGCGTACGGACCAAGGAAGCCACCAAGGAAGGTGGAGGTGGAGCGGGATGATCCGCAGCCCGTAGACGGGCCGGTTGATGTTGATGTTGATGTTGATGTGGTCGGCATCGACCTGGGGCTGAACTGCTTCGCGCTGCTTTCGGAAGGTACGCAGATCCAGTCCCCCAGGCCATTGGCCAAGGCCCTACGCCGGCTGCGGCACCGGCAGCGGCTGCATAGCCGTAAGCAGTGTGGCCCACGCAACCGCCGCAAGTCGGCGGCCGGCCTCGCGAGACGGCACCGCCATATCCGCTGTCAACGCACGGACTTCCTGCACAAGGCGGCCACAGCCCGCACTATGCGCGGTGCCCGTGTAGGGAGGTTCGCAAGCTGCTTGCTCGCCGCCCGCCGTCCCGTGCTGCGCGGACATCTTCGTCTTCCTACCAACCTATGGCCGATGTGGTCTGTGCACCGGCACCGGATCTTGTCGGATGGCGCACAGCCGACCGAGTCAGGAACCAGTTGGAGTCCCGACCCACCGCAAGCCTTGCCCACGCACCCGCTCCACCTTGTGGCGCGACGCCACGCCGCCGCGGCATGGCGCGGTGGTGATCCGTGGACCTGCAGATGCGCCGGGGGAGGGGTGACGGTCCCCGCTCCGCAGGCCAGCGCCGGCCTCCCCGGAGCCGGTACCGCGCCCTCTCTCACCATAGGTCTCGCCGTGGCTGCGCGCGCGCCTGTGCGGGAGCGTTCCGGTGCGCACCTGGCAGAATGCGGACGAGACTGCCCTTTGCCGCCCGCCATCGCCGGCCACGACCGCGCATCGGCGGCGAGGAGGCATGCGGGTAACATCCGGTGGCGTATCATGGTTCCAACACATGAGGGCTGGAGAGGGAAGCCAACCTGGTACCGGAGGGAGCGATGTCATGACGGCACAACGGCGTGCGCGAAGGCATCGGTGCCATACGGGTGTTACGGACGGGGATACTCCACCGGACAGGTGCGCCGTCGGCCGGACTTGATCCAGGATGGAGACGCGCGTCAGGGACGCCATCGGTTCTATACGGTTAAGGAAGTTCGTCGGGTTCCAGGGATACGGCCAGAGGTCTGACCGGCGGCTGTCACACCCGGACCCACAGGGAGAACGGTTGCGAGGCCCCTTGGCGATCGGGGCATAAGGACCGCCGCCCGCGGTCCAGTGACGCATATGCGTTACACCCTCATTAACGGCACGGTCCGGGTATTGCGCCCGGATCGTGCCTTGTCATGTGTTCCGTCACCGGGCAGACTGGTGGGTGGTCGGCCATCATCAGTGCGGCAGGCGCCGCCCCGGGTGCCGGCGAATCTTCCGGCACAGCGGTGCTGACGCGATCGCCGTCTGCCATGGCCTAGCCGGACGCGATGGCGAAGCGTCGCGGCGGCTTTCGGTCGGCGGATCTGGCCAGATGTCTCGACGATGCTTGGAAGGGGGCGCCGCCCAGGTGGGGGTCACGTTCGACTTCTCTGGTCAGGTGGTGCTGGTTTCGGGCGGAGCGACGGGGATCGGCGCCGGAGTGGTATCGTCCTTCGCCCGCGCCGGAGCGCGGGTGTTCTTTTCCTACACGAGCAACGGCAACGGCGCGCACACCCTCATCGGGGAGCTTGAGGCCGAGGGCCACGCGGTCGCGGCCGCGCCCGCGGATCTGGGACGGGTGGAAGAAGGCGAGCGGCTGGTTTCGGCCGCCGAGTCCCGCTTCGGACCGATCGACCACCTGGTGAACGTGGCCGGCATCACCGACCCACATCCGTTCCTGGAGCTGACGCCCGAGCAATGGAACCGCACCCTGGACATCAACCTGCGCGGCATGTTCTTTCTGAGTCAGCGGGTGGCGCGCTCGCTGGTCGCCCGCGGCGCCCGTCACGGCTCGATCGTCATGACCAGTTCCGTCCACGGCAAGGTCGCCGACCCACTGCACGCGCATTATGAGGCCAGCAAGGGCGGCATCAATATGATGACCCGCTCGTTGGCGGTGGAACTCGGGCCGCAGGGCATCCGCGTGAACTGCGTGGCCCCGGGGGCGATCGAGGTGGAGCGGTACGCGCACATGGCGACGTACGACCGCGAGGGCTGGAGCAGCCACATCCCGCTGCGGCGCGTCGGCCTGCCCGCCGACATCGCCCCGTTGTGCCTGTTTCTGTGCAGTTCTGCGGCCGCCTATATCAGCGGCGAGACCATCTACGTCGACGGCGGCCTGACCTCCCGCATGGCGCAACTCTGACGGTCCCCGTGATCCCGATCCCCCCGCGGAACGGGCCGGACCTCCGGCCCGTTCCGTCCCGCGCCCAGGGTTATTGTGGTTGTTGTTGGAGGAGGACATCGTGCAGGGTTGGCAGATGGAATCCGACGCCCGCTGGCAGCCGAGCGGTTACCGCAGCATGGCGACGAACGTCGGCATTCGAGACGCCAGTCTGGATTTCACCGTCGTGCACAGCACGACGCCTGCGGCCGCCGCGGCGGTCTTCACCCGCAACCGCTTCTGCGGCCACCCGGTGACCGTCGGCCGCTCGCATGTGGCAGACGGCCAACTACAAGCCGTGGTCGTCAACAGCAAGAACGCCAATGTGGCCACCGGGCCGCAGGGACTCGCCGACTGCCGCGACCTCTGCCGCTGGGTGGGAGATGCGCTGGACCTGGGGGCGCAAGACGTCTTCCCCTGCTCGACCGGGGTGATCGGGCGGCGGCTGCCGATGGAACGGCTGCGCGCCGGGGTGGACGGCCTCGCGGGGACCCTGCGGCCG
Organism: Bacillota bacterium; assembly: GCA_021806565.1. Lineage (GTDB taxonomy): Bacteria > Bacillota > Sulfobacillia > RBS10-35 > JAJYVN01 > JAJZXK01. The sequence goes on from JAJZXK010000160.1 coordinate 3,053, forward strand.
GGCGGTCTGGACCGCTTCGCCCAGGCCATCCTCACCACCGACACCCGGACGAAACACCGCTGCCTGCGTCTGGGAGACGCCGTGCTCTTCGGTTGCTGCAAGGGGTCCGGCATGATCGCCCCGGACATGGCCACCATGCTGGCCTTCTTTTTCACCGACGCTCGCGTGGACCAGGCACAGTTGGATCAGGCCCTGCGCCAGGCGGTGGACGCGTCGTTCCACATGGTCAGCGTCGACGGCGACACCAGCACCTCGGACACCGCCGTGGTCCTGGCCAACGGCCAGGCGGGCCCCGTCGCGCCAGACACCTTCGCCGCCGCGCTATCGGCCATGGCGGTCGAGCTGGCTCAGGAGATCGCCCGCGACGGCGAAGGGGCGACCAAGCTGTTGCGGGCCGATGTCACCGGCGCCCCAGACACCCAGGCCGGGCGCGCGGCGGCCAAGGCGATCATCGACTCGCCCCTGGTCAAGACGGCGGTGTGGGGCCGCGACCCGAACTGGGGCCGCGTCGCCATGGCCGTGGGCAAGTGCTTCGGTCTGGCCCTGGACCCGGACCGGATGCGCATCTGCTTCGGTCCGGTCGCGGTCTACGACGGCCGCGACCTCGAACCCACGGCCCTGGAAGAGTTGCGCGCCTACCTCCAGGGGGACGAGGTCCGCATCACGGTCGACCTGCGCATGGGCGAGGCGCGCGCCACAGCATGGGGCTGCGACCTCAGCCCGGACTATGTGCGGATCAACGGGGAATACACGACTTGAACGGGCACACCACCATGCGGCGAGTGGCACGGGCGGCCGGCGAACTGGCGCTCCTTTGGTTGGCGGCCGCCGCCAGCACGGCCTCCTTCGCGCCGCGCACGGCCGGGCTCAACGCCCAAAACCACTTCGCGGTCCAGGCCACCGGACTCGGCAGCGGCCTCATGGTCGCCGTACCGGCGGTCCTGCTGTGCGGCGGGTTGTGGTGGCTGCTGCGCCACGGCCTAGCCGGCCCCCTGGCGATGGGGGCGGCGGCCGTGTTGGCAGCCGCCCTTCTCGTGCCGCACGGGCTCAACTTCTATTTCCTCCCCCCGCCGCTCGTGCTGCTGGCCGTCGCCTGGGTACTGTGGCGGCACCCCGAAGCCGGCAGTCGGGGCGGCTGAACGGCGGCGGCGCCCCCGAAACCGCGCACCGCGACCAGGGTGGCCAGACCATAGATGACGGCCAGGGCCGCCCACCCCGTTGTATAGCCGTATGCGGACACCACCGCCCCGAAGGCGGGGGGAAAGGCCGTCCCTCCGAGATAGACGGCGGTTGCCGCCATGCCCATACCCAGCCCCGCCGCCTCGCCCGCCGTCTCGCCCGCCCAGGTCAAGCCGACGCCGTTCCAACCGCTGGTAGCCATCCCCAGGGCGAAGAAGACCACGGCGACCACCATCAGGGGCAGGTGGTGCACCGCCGCCAGCACAGCGAACAACACCGTCCCACTGACGGCCAGGATGGCGATCAACGGGGCGCGGCCCCCTCCGCGGCGGTCCGACCACCAGCCGCCAGCGATGCGCATCGCGGCGCCTCCCCCTTGGGCCAGGGCCAGGAGCCACCCCGCCACGGGTAGCGGCAGGCGCAGCACGCTGTGCGCGTACACCATGCCATAGGCAATCAGATCGAACTGGCCCGCCGCCAACAACAGGTGCACCCCAAGCGGCGCCGCCAGCCGCGACCACGACGGCGCGGGACGTGCCGCCCCGCGCGCCCGCGGCTGGCCGACGCCGCCGGCCAACAGGCCCAGGCTCATCCCGGCAAGGCACACGACCGCGGCGGTCCATTCCAGGGCGCCGGCCGTTCCGATCCTGGGGACCAGCGCCGGCCAGGCGGCCGCCGCGATCGCGACCCCCAACGGCACACCCGTCTGGCGGATCCCCATCGCCAGGCCGCGCTGCTGGGGCGGGAAGGTGGTGAAGACCGCGCGGGCGATGGCCATGCCGAGTGGACCGGCGCACAGACCGAGCAGGCCGACCCGCACGGCCAGACCGAACAACCCCTGAGGTGGCTGAAACGCCCACCACAGCAGGGCGGACGCCAGGCAACCCGCCGCCGCCATGGCCAGCAGTCGGGGCCCGAAGCGATCCACCAATGCACCGCCGCCGCTCAGGGAGACCATCATGCCGGCCGACATGGCTGCCGCGGCCGCGCCGATCACACCCAGTGGCAGATGTTGCGCCCGTACGGCGAGCACGATGAGCACCGAGGCCCCGGGTACCGCCATCGCCAGACCGAGCGTGGCGGCTGTGGCGAAAAACAGCAACAACCCCGCCCGCGCCCGGCTAGGTGCGGCAGGCAAGCCGAACCTCCTGGGCGGCCCGACCGTGCACACCGGTGACGCTGCCGGCGCAGTACAGCTGCCAGGCGCCGGCGCCGTTGTTCACCCGCAACAGCAGGCTGTTCCAGCCCGCCCGCACCGCAACGGCCACCCCGTCCTGACCGGGGGCCGCGCCGCGGTAAATGTCCCGGCCGGCGACGACCCGGCCGTTGACCAGCAGGCGCCAGCCGTCGTCGGATCCCAACCGCAGGCGCAACTCCGCGTCGTGCGGCACATGCAGTTGGCAGCGGGCGTAGGCGACCGCCTGCTGCACCGCCCCGAACAGGCGCACAAAGTCCAGGAAACCCGTCTGCGGGTCGTGCGCGGCCGTCTCCGCCCAGGGGGCGTCCTCACCCCGTTCCGGCGGAAAGCTGGTGGTGAACCCGTCGCGGCCCTCCAGCGGGTACGGTCCGACCACCTCAAAGCGCTCGAAGTGCAACTCGACCTCCGGCAAGATCTCCAGCGGCAGCGGCATCGGCCGCAGCAGCGAGCGTAGCGCTTCCTCCTGGACCGCGCCCAGGGCGCGGTAGGCCTCCATGATCTCCGGACTCCCCTGGCCCACGCTGCCCTCGACGCCGGGATCAAAGCGCCGCCAGGCAAACAGGTGGTCCGCGAAGCGTTCGCGCGCCACAGCCAGCGCCGCCTCCCAGCGGCTGCGCACGGCGTCCCGCACCCCGATGGCCACCCCGTGGCGCAGTTCCGCGGCCTCGTAGCCGCCGAGCCGGTCCGCGCCCGCATACGCCCCGTAGTGCCCCTCCGCGAGGCCGACGACGGCGACGTGGTTGAAACCGAGCTCGCGTTGCCACGGCACCAGCGCGTCGGCGCCGGCTGCTTCGGGCGGCAGGGGGAAGGGCGGGGCTTCGGCCCACAGCACCGCGCTCATACCGTGGACATCGGCCTGCACGTCGGTGATCCGGCAGCCCTCGGCGTGGAGCATCTGCCCGCTGGCCGCGTCCACGGTGGCGTTGGCGGCCGGCACCACCAGATCGAGCGCCGACAAGAGGTGGTAGGCGATCACCAGGTGCCCGACCGGGTCGGGGTGCACGCCGTCCGGGATGCAACTGAAAGACGACTGCAACGACTTGGCCATGTCCTGAACGCGCAACAGCGGATGGAAGACGTCCGCGAAGTAGCAGCCGCGGGCCGCGGCCACCCCCTGCGCCACCTTGCCCAGCTGCTCGAGGCTGTCGTTGTACCGGATGCGGCCGAGCGGCGGGGCCATATCCGGGTCGACCGGGGTCGGGCTCATCACGACCACGGCGGCGCCGGCCTCGCGCAGGCGGGCCGCCAGTGCGTCCAGGTCCCGCCGCCAGCCGGCCAGAACCCCGCGGTCGGCCACCCGGTACTGGCCGTCGTTGAGGCCGAAGCCAGCCACCACCAGGGCCGGCTGGCGCGAGAGCACGTCGCGCTGCAGCCGGCCGAGCGCGTCGGCGATCCTGTGCTCCGCCCAACCGACGTTGACGAAGCGAAAGCGCTTGTCCTGCCAGCGCGAGCGCACATACAACTCGAAATACAGGGTGTACAGGTTCTGTTCCGTGATGCTGCCGCCGAGAAACAGGATCAACGATCCCGGTTCCAGGCTCTGCAACAGCCGCGGGAACGGCGGCAACTCCTGCTTTGAACCGCCCAAGGCCACGCCCCCCCTGCGGCGTCACGGCGCCGCCCTCCCCGGATTCGCCCCGCGTCGGCCGACCCCTACCAGCGCCCCTCCCCCCCCCACCCCGCGCCCGCCCTGCCGCGCCGGCAGGTACCGGCCCGACCGGCAACTAATCACATCTGCGCGGATGCGGTCGCCGGCACGGCCCTGGTGTGAAGCGGGTTTGGGAGTGCTTGGCGCGTGAAAGCTCCGCGGTGGGGAGGGGGCGGCCCGGTCCCGGCCCGACCCGGGTCGGCGCGCGGGGTCGCGGGACGGATGGATTGGCGCAGCGCGCAGTTCCTGGAACCAAAAGCACTCATGGAGGCGGCCGCGGCCGGTCCGGTACGGCTGCGGCTGGCGCCGGACCGGCGAGCCCTCTATCGGGACGCGGCGGAAATGTTGCTGCGGGAGGTGCGCCTGGCCGCGGCGGCCGGTCAG
>JAJZXK010000033.1 GCA_021806565.1 Bacillota bacterium
CCCAAGCAGTGTTCCGGTGTGTGGACTGCGGCTTCGGTGGGCCAGCAGACCACATCGCGGCGATCAACATCGGTCGCCGGGGCGCCGTCATGCGTCCGCACGCCACGCCTGCGCAAGCGGGGTGATTGGCAAGCCCCCGGCTTTAGCCGTGGGGTCATGACCGATGCTTCGCAAGGGCTGGCCAGCGGGTGAAGGCCCCCCGAGGGGGAGCGGCCGAGGCGCCGTCCACCCACTCGGAGCACCCGTTTCGACACATCGGGCACCTTCCGGTAGACTGCGAGGTAACGGGTGGTCCTGGCTGGCAACGGTCAGGCGCAACCGCCCGCGCCCGGGCGGGGCCTCCGGGCGGGAGACGGACCGTGCCCCTGGTCCGACGGCCTGGCGCAAGGCGCCGTGGGTTGGGGCCACAGCAGGATCCATACATCTGACGTCATGAGAAAGGAATGGATGCCCTATGCGGCGTCGCCACCGCATTACCATTATCGGTGCCGGCATGACTGGAGCCACGGCGGCGCAGTGGTGCGCGGCGGCCGAACTCGCGGACGTCGTGCTGTATGACGTGGTGCCCGGTTTGGCGCGCGGCAAGGCGTTGGACCTCTACGAGGCGACGCCGTTGCTGCCGGCGGACGCGCGCGTCTTTGGGACCGAGCACTGGGACGACACCGCCGGTTCGGATGTCGTCGTGATCACCGCGGGCGCGCGTCGCAGGCCGGGGCACAGCCGGACGGAGTTGCTCGCGGTCAATGCCCGCGTCGTGGGGGAGGTGGCGCGCCAGGCCGCGGCCGCCTCACCGGATGCGGTCTTCATCGTGTTGACCAACCCCGTCGACGTGATGGCCTATGTGGCCATGCGGGCCACCGGCCTGCCGCCGCAACGCGTGGTGGGGCAGGCGGGCGTGCTGGACACCACGCGCTTCCGTGCCTTTGTGGCGGCGGAACTCGACGTGTCGGTCGAGGACGTGCGGGCTCTGGTGATCGGCGGCCACGGTGACGGCATGGTGCCGCTCGTGCGCTTGGCCCAGGTGGGCGGGGTGCCGCTGACCACGCTCTTGGAGGCGCCGGCCGTCGAGCGCCTGGTTGCGCGCACGCGCACGGGGGGCGCGGAGATCATGGAACTCCTGAAGCCGACCACCGCCTATTGCGCCCCTGGGGCGGCGCTGACGGAGATGATCGCCGCCGTGCTGCGCGACAAGGGACGGGTCCTCCCCGCTCCCGCCTACCTGCGGGGGGAATACGGGCTGCACGGTCTGTATACGGGGGTGCCGATCATCCTGGGCGCCGAGGGTGTGCGGCGGGTTGTCGAACTGCCGCTCGAACCGCAGGAACGGGCGGCCTTCCTGGACTCGGCCGCCGAGGTGCGCGCGGCGATGGCGCAGTTGCCCCGGGACCTCTGGGCGCGGACCGATGCCGACGGGATGGCGTCCGGCGGGCGGGTCTGAGTCTGCGGAGGCCGGCGGCGGGCTCAGCCGCGCTGCGGGGCGTCGATCTGCTTGCAGGCCTCGTGCAGCGCCAGGGCGGGGGCGACCGTCCTGGGCGACCGTCCCCAGGAAGATGCGGATGATCCACTTCTGCCGGACTTCCCTGAACCTCCCAACGGCTAAAGCCGGGGGGTTCTGGAATGCATTGCTTCGGCCTTTGCCAGGCTCTCCCGGGCTCGGGACTGCCCTGGTACACCATCCTGGCTCTCAGCCCCCGCTTGGAGTGCCTGCCCCCAAGGGCACGGCACAAGCATCCCTGGCGCGTGCGACCCGCTCTGTCCCCTTCCAGGGTGGGACCGGGGAACCGGCCCCCTCGCGGGTTGGTTCTCGGCCTGCTCGGATGCCGCACGCAGGAGCGGTTCCGCACCCGGCCAGGCATCTGCGGCCCGGCCCGCGTCGAGCAGGTACGTCCCATCCTCGCCTTCGCACACAAACCTCGCCAACTGCGCGCTGTAGAGGTCGCGCTACGCGCTCGCCCCACACGGGCATGCGTGCCACCGCAGCGACAGCGGCTTTTCCGCCCGCCGCCCGCAATGGCAGACCTGCGATAACGCCGTGGTGCGCGTGGGAAAAGCGATGACCTTGCCGCCAGCACTTTCAGCCTTGCGGCTCAGCGCTCCACGAACATCCCCGGTGCCCGCCGGCCCACGCTGCGCCCGAAAGCGCGTTGGAAGGCCCGGTACGAAACCTTCTCCACCTGGAACACATCACCCATGCCCAGCACCTGGTTCGCCCATGTGCCCTGCGACGTGTTGCGGCCCTCCGCCAACCGGCGGTGCACCTCGGCAAGCAAGTCCTCCACCTGCCGCTGCCGGGTACTGACACGCCACCGCGGTCGGAGGTCTCGGTGCGGCTGTGGGCCAGCAGTTGCCGCAGCCAATCGTTGAGCGGCGACTTCGCCCGGGCCAGGCCGGGCGGCTCGGGCAGGGCGCCGAAAAGCAGCAGCCGGGTCGTCTCGATCAGGCCCCGGCGGCGCTCGGCCAGCAGGACCCCGAAGGCCGAACTGAGGGCGTCCCCCTCCTCCCGCAGGGTCCACGTCGAAGATGGCCCGGGCGACCAGGGCGAGCGTGAGCCGCTGCATGGCGCCGTGGAGTTCGACGCTGCCGCCGTCGGACCAGGTCGCGAAAGGCCGCTCGACCCCTTCGAGCATGTCCGGCGCGTACGCCTCGACGCGCCGGCGGCCGAAGGCCGGTTGCACCAGGGCGTGCTGGCGCCGGTGGTCTTCACCGTCGAGGCTGAGCAGGCCGTCACCGAGAAAGGCGGTCGCCGGCAAATTGAGTTCGCGGCTGGTGTAGTTGGCGGCGTGGGTGACCAGCACCTGACCGCTGGCCTCCGGCGCGGACAGCAGGTAGACCTGGCGGCGGCGCAGCATGGGGATGTGCGCGGCGGGCCCGTGCCGCCGCGCCACACGCGTCAGCAGTTGTAGCGGATTGCGCTGGTAGGCGAGGGCGCAGCCGAACACCGGCAACCCGGCCGGCCCGGGAACGCCCGCCGGGCCGGCAGCCGTCGTGGATCTGGCCATGGCTTCGGCCCCTCGGCGCATCGCCGCCGTTACCATGCCCGCCGGTTAGCCGCCGCCTGCCCCGGCCTCCTGGGCCGGTGCGGCGGACAGCTGGGCGCGGATGAACTGGCTCAACACATGGTTGATCGTGAGGTGGAGGTCCTCGACGACCCCGTAGTCCCGCGACTCCAGCACCACGGCCTGATCGGCCAGCCGCGCCAGCCGGCCGCGCGCGGCGCCCACGATGGCGACTACGCGCGCCCCGGCCGCCTGGGCCACCTCGACGGCGCGCACCAGATTCTCCGAGTCGCCCGAGACGGACAGCGCCACCACTAGGTCTTCGGGGTCGACCCAGTTGCGCAACTGTTCTGCGAGGGCGTCCGCATAGGCGACGTCGTTGGCCAGGGCGGTGTGCCAGGATAGCTGCTCGTTGGGGCTGTGCACGCGGAAACGTCGCTTGCCGGGCACCGCCGCGCCCTTGCCGAAGTCGCACGCCCAGTGGGAGGCTGCCGCCGCGCTGCCGCCGTTACCCAGCACGAAGAGTTGCCGCCCGTCGCGCCGGACGCGTTCGAGTTCGGCGTGCAGCCGTTCCAGGTCGGCCGCCTCGATGGATGCCCGTGCCCGGTCGTACTCGGCCGCATACCAGGCGAAATACTCGGCAAGCGATTGCTGGGTCGGTTCATCGTCTGCCATGGGGTGTTGCCACCGCTCCTTTCCTGCGCGCCAACGGGATCACGCCGCCCTCAGGCCGGCGCGGGGCGGCGGGTCGCGGCCAGAGCGGCGGCGCCGAGCAGCGCCGCGTCGCCCCCGAGGGCGGTGGGGCACAGCGGCACGGAGGCGGCCGGATCGCCACTGGCCTGCCGCAGCACACGGGCGCGCGCCACGGCGCGGGTTGCCTCCAGATAGGGGGCGAAACCGTGGATCACCCCGCCCCCCAGGACGATCAACTCCGGGTCGAGCAGATTGATGGCGATGGCGACCGCCCGGCCCAGGTCGCGCGCGACCTCGGCCAGGAGGCGCGCGGCCCCGGGCTCGCCACCCGCGGCCGCCGCGAACACCTCCTCGGCGCGCTCCGCCCGGCCGCCCGACGCACGGTAGCGGCGTACGATGGCCGGGCCGCTGACCAGTGCCTCCAGGCATCCGCGCCGCCCGCAGGCACAGGGTGGTCCGTCCTCTTCCAGCACCACATGGCCGATCTCGCCGGCCATCCCGTTGCCGCCGCGGTACAGCCGGCCGCCGAGCACCAGACCGCCACCCACGCCGGTGCTCACCTGCAACCAAAAGAAGTCCCGCCGCCCGACGGCCGCGCCGAACCTGCCCTCGGCCAGCGTGCAGCAGTTGACGTCGTTGTCCAACCGGATGGGAAGTCCGAGGCGCTCGGCCAGAAGCGCTCCCAGCGGGACGTCCTTCCAACCCCAGTCGAAGGCCCGACGCAGCACCGCGGCCGCGGGGTCGGCCGGTCCGGGCACGGCCACGCCAAGTGCCCGCAGCGGTGGTCGACCCGCCTGCGTCCACAGCCGCCCGAAGCGGTCGGCAAGCAGGTCTGCCATCTCCCGCGGCGCCGGGCTCGGCGGCGTGGGAAACCGGTCGCGGTGCAGCACGGCGCCTCCGGGTGACACCAGGGCCAAGGCCGTCTTCGTACCCCCGAAATCGATCGCGCCGAGCATCCCGCCGCGGCCCGCCATGGTCCGCCTCCCCCTGGCCGCCCGACACGCGCCGGGCCGGCGTGCCCCAGCCTACCTTCACGGTTCGCCGCCCGCGCCGCTTTTCCCGTGGCCACCCGCGGCGCGGCGGGTCGTTCGCGAGCGATGCGGACGCGGACCGACAGGGGGCGGCCATTTGCCTGCGAAGGGTCGGCCGGACGGTGGGGTTTGGGGGTGGGCCGGCTGGATTTCACTGGGAGCTTCACACTGTTGGTGACGCCTTTCGGGCCCGGCGGCGGCATCGACTGGACGGGGTACGACCGGCTGGTCGCCTACCATCGGGCCTCCGGCGGCCAGGGCATCTTTGCGGTGTGCGGTACGGCCGAGATGCAGGCGCTGGCCCTGGATGAGCGGGTGCGGCTGGCCGAGGTGGCCGCCGCGGGGGCCGCTGGTCTTCCCGTGGTCGCCACGGGTAACCTGGAACCGGACCTCGACGCCCAGGTGGACGAGGTCCGGCGCATATCGCGCACGGGGGTTGCCGGGGTGGTGCTGGTGCCGCCCGGGCGGCGTCCGGACGACGAGGGGCTGTATGCGTGGTTTGCGCGCCTCGCTTATGCCAGCGCCGTGCCGGCGCTGCTGTATGAGTGGCCGGGCCGCCAACCCAAAGGCATTCCGGCAGCCGTCTACGGACGGCTCGTCCGGCAGTGCGGCGTCGTCGGCATCAAGGACACCACCTGCACGCACGCCGGCATCGCCGCCAAGCTGGAGGCGGCTCCGGAGGGGATCGTCTACCAGGCCAACCACCCGCTTTTGGTGGCCGCCATGGAGGCGGGGGCGCGCGGCACGATGACCATCACCTCCGCGGTCCGTCCCGATCTGCTCGGAGCCCTGTGGTCGGCCCACCATAGCGGGGACGCGGCGCGCCGGGCGGCGCTGGCGCGGGAAGTCGTCTTTCTGGACGCCGTCCTGGCCCAGGGCCATCCGCGCGGCGCCAAGTGGTTGCTGCACCGTGCGGGGGTGTTGGGTCACGCCGGCTGCCGCGCGGGCGGGCCGCCCGACGACGCGCAGCGGGCGGCGCTGGAGGCCTGGGTGCAGGGGGCGCCGCGCTGGTGCGGGCCGCACACCCCGCCAGGCCTGGGGTGGGACGGGTGACGGCCGCGGACAGGCCGTGGCGGCAATGGGTATCGCTCCGGCTGGCCTGCGGCGTCCAGCCGCAGGCGGTGGCATGGGCCGGCGGACGCCTGCTGGTGGCGGGCCTGCGGGGGTGTGGGGTGCTGGAGCCGCCCTGGTCCGCGGCCGGCTGGCGGGAGATGGGCGACGCGGCGGGCCTGTTGCGGTCCGGAGCCCGCTGCCTGCTTGCCGACGGCGACGGCTGCTGGGTCGGTCTGCCTTACGGATTGGCCCACCTCGGGCCGGGCGATGCGCGACTGGTGTGGGACGCCGACCAACCCGGCGGCGCCGTCCCGCTGGCCCTGGCCCAAGAGGGGGACCGCCTCTGGCTCGGCCTGCGGGGCGGCGGTGTGGCCTGCCTTTCCCAGGGGCCCGCGGCGGTGGTGTCGGTGGTCTGGTGCCTGCCCGGACCGGTGCGCGACCTGGCGCCGGCCCCGGGCGGCTGGTGGGTGGCAAGCGACGCGGGGCTCTTTTGGTGTGGCGACGGCGGGCCCAAAGCGCTCTCCACCACCCCGGCCCGGGCCCTGCTTGCCGACGGCGACGGCTGGCTCGTGGCCACGGCGTCGGGGCTGTGGCGCCTGACCACGGACGGTGCGACCTCGCCGGTGCCGGACTGCGAGCGCCTGCCGCAACGCGACCTGTGGCATCTGGCGCGTACCGCGGACGGCACCCTCTGGGCCGGTGGACCGTTCGGTCTGGTGCGCGGCGCCGTCGACGGTTGGCACTACCACCAGGGTCCACGCTGGCTGCCCCACGACGCGGTTTTGGGCCTTGCGGCCGCCGGTGAAAACCTGGCCGTGGCGACGGCCGGGGGGCTGGCGGTGTGGACGGCCGCCCCGGCGAGCCTGGCCGATAAGGCGGCGACATTGCAGGCCCGGTTGGTCCAGCGGCACCTGCGCCTGGGATGTTTCGTCGAGGAGGCCCGGCTGCCGGCGCCGGGGGTGGTGAAGGGCTCAGTGCCGGAGTTGTCGGATAACGACGGGCTGTGGACCGGGCTGTATCTGGCGGCACAGAGCTACCGTTACGCCGTGACCGGCGAAGCGGAGGCGCGCCGCGAGGCCGAGCGTGCCTTCGGGGCCCTGGAGTGGCTGGAGGCGGTCACCACGATCCCGGGATACCCCACCAAGTGCATCGTACCGGCGGACCAAGACCCGGGCGGCACCTGGTACCCGAGCGCCGACGGCCGCTGGCGGTGGAAGGGCGACTGCAGTTCGGACGAGATCGTCGGCCACTTCTACGCATACTGCCTCTATTTCGACCTCGTCGCCGATCCCGCCGGTCGCGCGCGCGTGGCGGCCCTCGTGCGCCGCATCCTGGGGCACATCCTTGACCACGACCTGCGCATCATGGAGTTCGGCCGGCGCACCCGCTGGGGGTATTGGAACCCCGAGGCCCTCAACGGCGCGGAGGGGCGTTGGGGCGACCGCGGGCTCAACTCGCTCGAGATCCTGTCGCACCTGCGCGTGGCGGCCCATATCACCGGGGATGCCGAGTACGTGCGCCGGCAGCGGGAACTGGCCTTCCGGCACGAGTATCTGGAGAACCTGCGCCGGGTGCGTCCCGATCCGGCCGGGTTGATCAACCACTCCGATGACGAACTGGCGATGCTGTCCTACGATCCGTTGCTGCGCCACGAGACGGACGCGGAGGTGCGCGCCGCCGTCCTGGAGAGCCTGCGCGCCGTGTGGTCCCTGGAACGCGCCGAGCGCAACCCCCTGTGGAACTTCATTTATATGGCGCATACCGGCGACGTCTCCGCCCTGGCCGACGCGTTGCGGACGCTGCGCGAGTTGCCGGCCGACACCATCGCCTGGCCGGTGCGCAACCAGCGGCGTTCCGACATCGTCCTGGACCCGATCCCCGACCGCCACGGGAGGCTCCAGGCCACGCGGGTCCTGCCCTACGACGAGATGGCCCTGACACGCTGGAACGGCAATCCCTACGAGTGCGACGGGGGGGATGCCTGCCGCGAGGGGGACGGCGTCCACTACCTCCTGCCCTACTGGATGGGGCGCCACCACGGCTGGATCGCGGCCCCCTCCATCGGAGCCGGCTGACTGCGCCCCCTCGGCCGGGCATGCCTTGGGACAGGGAACGGGGAAATCTCTGCCCGAGGGCGAAGTGTCGGTTGACCCGGCGTATGCGGCCCGGGGTGGCGATGCCGGTATGGCTGCTCGACGGTGGATTGCGCGGTGATCGGGGATACGGGGAAGGGACGGTCCGGATCGGGATGTCGTCGGTGGTCGGGGTGCGGGATGGCCCCGCGGATCCGGTGGGGGTAGGGGCGCAGTTGCAGGCGTTGATGGTCGCCGTCCGTAGGCAGGCGCAGGCCGCGGTGCGCGTTGCGGAGCCGCCGTGGGTGGGGCGCACGGTGGACGCCAGGGACTGCGGGGCGGTCGGCGACGGGGTGCACGACGACACCGCCGCGCTGCAGCGCGCCATCCACCGCCAGCAACTCCAGGGCGGCGTCGTGTGGATCCCCGCCGGTACCTACCGGGTGCGGGAGCCGCTGGTCTGCGTGCCGTTGCACGGGGTGACCCGCTGGCCCTGCGTGCTGCGCGGGGAGGGCATGCGCCGCAGTGTGCTGTGCGCGCACAGCGACTTCGTATTCAACGGCCTGCTGGGGCACCATGGCGGCGCGGTGGTCGCCCAGGTGGCCGCCGTGGACCTCACCTTGGACGGCAACTACTGCGGCGTGGCCGACGGCCGTGTCGGCCAACCCCTGAAGGGTGCGGGTGCGCTGGTCTCCCTGCCGCATCCGTTCACCGATTCCGACCGCCGGCCGGGTTTGAGCGCCGGGACGGCGCTGTACCATCGCTTCGAGCGGGTACGCTTCTATCGCCCCTCCGGTTACGCCGTGATGCCCGCCTCGGCGATGGTGCTCACCGACTGCGTGTTTGAGGGCTGCGGGCAGCCGGATGCCGCCCTGCACTACACCAGCATCGGGGGTGCGGGCCTCCAGGACTGCCTGGTGTGCGGTTGTAGTTGGATCGGCGGCGCCGGGAACTGCGTGGATTTCGCCTCAGTCCGCGCCGATCAGCCGTCGCGGGTCCGCTTCCTGTGCAACGTGGTGGAACGGCACCGGATCGGCGGACTGTATGCTGCGGGCCGGGGGAGCGTCATCGCCTTCAACGCCATCGGCAACGATGCCGACGCCGGCGCAGGGGTCGGCTACAACGCGCTGACCCTGCCGTGCAACCGCGGCAACAACCTGGTCTTGGGTAACACGCTGCGAAACATCCGCGTCCACGCCTCCGGCCTCTCACCGCGGCACGGGGACCGCGTGCTGGGAAACCTCGTGCTGGCGGATGACCGGGGGATGGTCGCCGATCCGGCGGACGCCGGCCCCGCGGGTTCGGGGTTGGGCCATCTCGCGGCGGTGCTGCGGGAGTTGGCCGAGGCCCTGCCCCTGGTCGTGGAGGCGGTCACCGATGGGGGGGTGGCCGCCGGTCCGTCCGTCGTCGGTCCGCTGGCGCACGCCCTCGGGTATATCGACGCCCACCTGCATCAGCCGTTGAGCCCGGCGGCCGTGGCGGCCCAGGTCGGGCTTTCCAGCCGCCATCTCTCCAGGCTGCTGCGGTCGCAGGTGGGGCTCTCCTTAGGAGAATACGTGCAGCGGGAGCGTCTGCGCGTGGCCGCGGCCCTCCTTTGCGGCAGCGACCTGCCGGTCAAGGACATCGCCGCCCGCTCCGGCTACCGCGATGTGCACCACTTCACCCGGGTCTTCTCCCAGGCCTTCGGTCAGGGACCCGCCACCTTCCGGCGCACCCACACGGCCTCCTCAACCGTCGGCTGAGGCCCGCATTGCTGTGCCTGTGCGGGACGGGCGGGAACCCCCCCGCCCCCGGAGGGGGATGGTCTTCCGGCCCGGGCCGCGGGCATGTCCCCGTGGTGCAAGCCCAGGGCCCTGGAAGGCAAAGGGACGCGCGGTGGCTCGCGGAATTTCGACCGCGAACGGGTCCGGTCTTCCGCGGGCCGGCTGGAGTCCGCGAGCGGCAGTGTGGTTGGAGGGACGCGATTTGGCGCTACGCGATACGACGACGGCGATGGACGGTTTCAGTAAGCGGGGGGATGGAGTGGTGGAACGAATGGTGGGTCGTGGATCCGCGCGGGGGGTGCGCGCCGGGGCCGGTCGGGCGCTGATGTTCCTGCTGGCGGGGGGGCTCTTGGCTGGTTGCGGCGGCCCGGCCGCGAAGACGGCGCCCAAGGGCCCCAAGCCGGTGGCCAACGCCAATCCGGCCCGTCCCAGCGCGCCGACGATGACGGCGCACTACTGCACCCCGTCCGGGGTCAAGGCGGCCTGCTGGGGTAAGGCCGCCTTCCAACCGGTGGCGACGAACATGGCGGGCGCGATGCCCTCTGGATTCAGTGCGTCCTTCGCCGCGGTGTGGAACGGCAAGGCCCTGTTCCTGCTGCAGAAGGTCAAGAACCCCAAGGGTATCTCGAATCAGGTCAACCCCAAGGCGCCCTGGACGACCGACGCCATGGAGGCCTACATCAGCGGCAGCAACAGCGGCGGAGCAACCCTTGGGACGCACGAGACGCAGTTCGTCGTGCCGGCGGCCCAGCCCGCCAACATCTGGCATCTGAACGGACGTAGCGCGACCGGCGTCAAGGCCGCCGTCACCAAGACGAGTTCCGGCTACGACACGTTGCTCACGGTACCGTGGAGCGATCTGGGGACGACGGCCGGCACCGGCCAGCGCATCGGCCTGGACGTCGCCGCGGACGCCTTTAGCGGCAAGGGCCAAAACCAGATGCTGGCCTGGGGCATCCACGGTTCCAGCGAACAGGCTCCGGCCAGCTGGGGCCAGGTCACGCTCGCCAAGTGAGGCGGGGCCGCTACCGGGTTCGGGAGTGGGCGAGCGTTGAAAGGGGGGGCCCAGGTGAGTGAGCAGCGGCGCCGCGATCTGCTCAGGTTCGGCGCGACGGGTGTGGGCGCGTTGGTGGCGGCGACCATGGCGGAGGCCTGCGCCGCCTCGGCCGCCACCGGTGGCACCTCCAGTGGTACGTCCACCGGGTGGGCACAGCGGTACCAGGTCTTCAACGTGCACGACTACGGGGCCGCCGGGGACGGCCGGCACGACGACACCGCGGCCATCCAGCAGGCGATCTATGCGCAGCAGGCCTCCGGAGGCGTGGTCTGGGTGCCGGCTGGTACGTACCGGGTGGACGGGATCCTGTTGGCGGCGCCGCAGAGCGGTGTCGCCAGCCACACCTGCATCCTGGTCGGCGAGGGCATGAACGCCACGACCCTGCAGGCCGTCAACCCGCAGTACCAGTACAACGGGATGATCGGCTACCAGGCCGACCGGGTGATCGCGGCGGTGGTGTTGCGCGACCTGACGCTCGACGGGAACTACGTCGGCGCGGGCGGGACCGTGCCGCAGCGCACCTCGGGCGGACATGGCGCGCTGGTGTCCCTGCCCCAACCCTTCACCGGGGCCTCCAGCTTCGCCCCGCCCGCGGGCCGGTACCACGTCTTCGAGCGGGTGCGCTTCTACCGGCCGGCGGGTTACGGCTTTCAGCCCCCGTCCTCCAGTGTGTTGCTGCAATGTGTCTTCGAAGCCTGCGGTCAACCGGGCGCCAAGGTCCATTACGACAACATCGGCGGTGGTGGCGACCAGGATTGTCTGGTGACCGGATGCTCATGGTTGGACGGCGCCGGCAACTTCGTCGACTTCGTCGCCGGACAGCCCGGCAAGCCCTCGCGCCTGCGCTTTGTGCATAATACTTCCTTCAACCACCAGACTGGGGGCATCTACGCCGCCGGCATCGGGTCGATCATCTGTGGTAACGCGATCGGCAACGTCGGCTCGACCACCAGCGGGATCGGCTACGACAGCGGTACGGCCCAGTCCAACCGCGGCCGGAACCTGGTGTTCGGCAACTCCCTCACCGGCGGACTGAATCTCTTCCATTCGGGGCTTTCGGCCAAGTATGGCGATCGCGTCTTTGGCAACGTCGGGGCGTCGGACGCACTGGTCCCGAGCGCTCCATCCGCCGCGCCGGTCAGCGGTACCGTCTACCGCAATGAGGCGCCTTACGCCGTCACCCTCTGCCTGGGGGCATACGCCCACGGGGCGAGATCGGCGCACGCCAACGCGGGGGGTCCGACCGTGCTGGCCGATGTGGGCGTGGGCTCGACCCTGCAGACGGTGGCGACCCAGTGGGTGCCGGCCCAATCGACCGCCACCGCCCCGCAGAGCGTGGTCCTGCAGGTGCCGGGCGGATGGAGCTACCGCTTCACCGCCCGGGGGTGCCAGTTCGGCAGCCTGACTACCGTGCCCCTGGACGCGGGCTGAACCGGCGGGGGGCGCGCCCCGTGCGCCCAGCCACCGCCTCTGCCGCGGTCAGGCCCTGGGGGCATCACTTCCGGGGCCTGACCGTATGACCGCGAGTAGGTCGCCGGCCCGCACGGCGTCCCCGGAAACCACGGTGACCGCGGTCACCTGGCCGCCATGCGGGGCGCGGACGATCGTCTGCATCTTCATGGCCTCCAGGACCAACAGCGGCTCTCCAGCGGAGACCTCCGCGCCCCGCTCCACCTCGACGCGCAGGACGTTGCCCGGCATGGGGCTGGCCACCTGGTCGCGGTCCGCCGGGTCGGCGGCGCGCCGGGCCGAACCGCCGATGCCGATCGCCCGGTCGACGACGGCGATGTCACGCGCGGTGCCGTTGAGTTCGAAGCGCAGCACGCGCCGGCCGTCGCTGTCCGCGTCGCCGATCGACACCAGCCGCAGGACCAGCGTCTTACCCGGTTCGATGTCCACCTCGGTTTCGTCGCCAGGGCGCATGCCGGTGAAAAAGCTCGGCGTGTCCAGTCCCGAGGTGTCCCCATACTGTTCCAGGTGGCTGCGCAGCAGGCGGTACGGTTCGGGGTAGAGCACGGAGGTCAGGGCGTCCTGGCCGGACGCGGCGTGCCCCTCGCGCTCCGAGAGGGCCCTGCGCACCGCCTCAAGGTCGATGAGCGGCAGTTCGGCGCCGAGGCGCCCGAGGGCGGGCCGCCGGCCCTTCAGCACGGCGGCCTGCAGTCCCGGAGGGAACGGCCGCGGCGGCTGGCCCATCTCGCCCGCGAGCAACTGCACGACGGATTCGGGAAAGTTGAGGCGCTCGGCCCGCTCCCGCCCCGCGGCGGCGGCCAGCACCCGCTCGCCCAGGGCGTCTGCCGTCAAGCCCTGCTGCACCAGAAAGAGGGCGAAATCACCGACCGCCTTGCTGCTCGGGGTCACCTTGACGATCCGGCCGAGCAGGCGGTCGACGGCCTGGTAGGCGGAGACGATGGCGTCCCAGCGCCCTTCCAGACCGAGGGCGGCGGCCTGGGCGCGCAGGTTGGTGTATTGGCCGCCGGGCATCTCGGCGCGGTAGACCCCCGAGGCTCCGGCGCCCGGCGGACCTTCGAACGCAGCGTACACAGCCCGGCGGGCCGCCCAGCCCTCCGAGGCCCGGTCGCAGGCGTCCAAGCACAACCCGGTGTCGCGCGGGCGACCCTGCAGCGCGGCCACCACGGCCGTCAGGCTCGGTTGCGACGTGCCTCCGGCCATCGAGGCGACCGCGACGTCGGCGATCTCCACCCCGGCGTCCGCCGCGGCGAGGATGGTGGCGACGCCGGTGCCGGCGGTGTCGTGGGTGTGGAGGTGGACGGGCAATCCGACCTCCTGGCGCAGGGCGCGCACCAGGAGCGTCGCGGCGGACGGCCGCAGCAGGCCCGCCATATCCTTGATGCCGATCAAGTGGACGCCCATGGCTTTGAGCTGGCGCGCGAGGCCGAGGTAGTAGTCGACGGTGTAGAGGTCCTCGGCGGGGTCGGCGCAGTTGCCCGAGTAGCAGAGGGCTCCCTCGACAAGACGGCCGGTTTGCAGCGCCGCTTCGATCGCCACGCGCATGCCGTCAACCCAGTTGAGGCTGTCGAAAATGCGGAAGACGTCGATGCCGGCGTCTGCGGCGGCGGCGACGAAGGACCGCACCACCCCGTCGGGGTAGTTGGCGTATCCCACCGCGTTGGCGCCGCGCAGCAGCATCTGCAGGAGGGTGTCCGGCAGGGAGGCGCGCAGGGCGGCCAGCCGGTCCCAGGGGGATTCGCGCAGGAAGCGCAGGGCCGTGTCAAAGGTTGCGCCTCCCCACATCTCCACGGAAAAGACGCCGTCCAGATACTCGGCCTCCCGCGCCGCCTCGACCAGGTCGCGGGTGCGGACGCGGGCCGCCAGCAGGGATTGGTGCGCGTCGCGGAAGGTGGTGTCGGTCAGGTGGAGCCGGGGGGTCTGGCGCAACCGCTCGACGACGGCGGCCGGCCCGTCCCGCAACAGAAGCGGGCGCAGTCCGCCCGGGACCTGTGCCCGCCGCGGCCGCTCGCCGCGATCGGGTGCCGCCCGCCTCTCCGCGCCCGCGTTGACCGTGACCTCGGCGATGTATGCCAGGAGCTTGTTGCCCCGGTCCCGCGCGGCGGGGTAGTCGAGCAACTCGGGGGTGCGGTCGACGAAGCCGGTGTCCACCTGCCCGGCGCGGAAACGCGGGTGGCCGACCACTTCCAGCAGGAAACCCAGATTGGTGCGCACTCCGCGGATGCGGAACTCACCCAGCGAGCGGCGCATCTTGGCGACGGCGCCGGGGAAGGTCGGGGCCCAGGCGCAGCACTTGACCAGCAGCGAGTCGAAGTGGGGCGAGATCACGGCGCCCGCCTCCGCGCCCGCCCCGTCCAGCCGGATGCCGAAGCCGCCCGGGGAGCGATAGGTCAGGATGCAGCCGACGTCCGGCAGGAAGCCGTTTTTGGGGTCCTCGGCGGTGACGCGGCACTGGATCGCAAAGCCGCGGCACCGCACCGCCTCCTGATCGGGCAGGCCGATTTCCGGATCCGCCAGGCGGTGGCCCTGGGCGATCCGCAGTTGCGCCTGCACCAGGTCGACGCCCGTGATCAGCTCGGTGATGGTGTGTTCCACCTGGATGCGCGGGTTGACCTCCAGGAAATAGAAACGGCCGTCGGGCGTGACCAGGAACTCGACGGTGCCGGCGCTGACGTAGCCGACGGACGCCATCAGCCGCACGGCGGCCGCCGCAATGCGCCGACGCTCCGGCTCTTGCAGCCCGACCGCAGGAGCCACCTCGATCAATTTCTGGCTGCGGCGTTGCACCGAGCAGTCGCGTTCCCACAGGTGCACCAGCCGGCCCTCTGAGTCACCCAGCACCTGAACCTCGATGTGGCGGGCCCCTTCCAGGGCCGCCTCCAGATAGACCGCGCCCTGGCCGAAGGCGTTTGCGGCCTCGGAACGGGCCGCCTGGAGCGCCGCCCGCAACCCGGCCTGGTCGCGCACCAACCGGATGCCGCGGCCGCCGCCGCCGAAGACGGCCTTCACCATGAGCGGA
This sequence comes from Bacillota bacterium, assembly GCA_021806565.1. Lineage (GTDB taxonomy): Bacteria > Bacillota > Sulfobacillia > RBS10-35 > JAJYVN01 > JAJZXK01. The sequence continues at coordinate 15,152 of JAJZXK010000033.1, forward strand.
TAGCCGATGTTGTTCGCGGCCGCGACCGCCGCGGCTTCGTCGTCCACCGAGGCGGCCGTGCCGGGTGCCACCGGCAGGCCGGCCGCGACCGCGGCCCGCCGGGCGGCCGCCTTGTCGCCGAAGAGTTCCAGGTGCTCGGGCCGGGGCCCGACAAAGACGATGCCGGCGGCGGCGCACGCCCGCGCGAACGGTGCGCTCTCGGAGAGAAAACCGTAGCCGGGGTGAACGGCGTCCACGGCCTTGGCGGTGGCCAGAGAGAGGATGCCGTCGATGTCGAGGTAGGACTCCACCGGGGATCGACCGCGTCCGATCTCGTAGGCCTCGTCCGCCTTGACCCGGTGCAGCGCGTAGCGGTCTTCGTGTGCGTAGACGGCTACCGTGGGCAAGCGCAACTCCGTGCAGGCGCGAAAGACGCGGATCGCGATCTCACCACGGTTGGCCACCAGGACCTTGCGCAGGTGCTTGATCGGCAAAGATGAGGCCTCCCCGATACAAGGCTCGCGCGACCCGAATGCCGGCCCCCGCCCGGACGGCGGCGGCTGGCCGGCGGATGATCGCCCGTGGGTTCGCCGCGCCGCGCCGGATCACTGCACCGACCTTCGCCCCCGGGGCTCAGGCCAGGCTGCGGATGTGCGACGGGATGGCGTACCGCCACGCCTGCGTGGTACCATGCCACGACCTGTACAGTGGCGCGGTGTGTCCCGCAACTCCGGCGCACAGGAAATGGACCGGATGGGGTCGAACGGCGTTGGATCGCCCCTGTCGGCGGCGCCCGATCCGGTTCGAGTTTCGTCATTTGAGCGGCCCACAGGGCTGTTTTCTGGGGAGGACGAAGGCGTGATCCGCTCCACCAACCTCGGGTATCCACGCATCGGCGCGCGGCGCGAACTCAAACGGGCCCTTGAGGCACACTGGGCCGGTGAACTCACGGCCGCGGCGCTGGGGGGAGTGGCGGACGAGTTGGTCTCCGCCGGACTGGCCACCCAGCGGCAGGCCGGCATCGACATCATCCCCGTCAACGATTTCTCGCTCTACGACCACGTGCTGGACGCCACCGCGCTCTTGGGCGCGGTTCCCGACCGCTTCCACTGGGACGCGCAGGCGGCGCAGGTCGACCTTTCGACCTACTTCGCGATGGCGCGCGGAGTGCAGCGCCCGGGCCTGGACGCGCCGGCCCTGGAGATGACCAAGTGGTTTGACACGAACTACCACTACCTCGTACCGGAGTTCGTGGCCGACCAGCGGTTGCGGTTGGCGAGCGACAAGCCGTTGCGCGCGCTTGCGGCCGGCCAGGCGGCCGGGGTCGAGGCGAGGGTGGTGCTGCTCGGTCCCCTCAGCTATCTGCTCCTGGGCAAGGCCAAGGTTGACGGGCTGGATCCGCTCGGCCACCATCTCGATGCCGTGCTGGAGGTCTATGCCGAGGTCGTGCGGCAACTGTCGCGCCAGGGTGCGCGCTGGATCCAGTTCGACGAACCCTGCCTGGTGCAGGACCGCACCCCGCCGGAACTGGCGGCGCTGCGCCAGTCCTATGCGGCCCTGGACCGGGCCCGCGGCGGCGACACCCGCTTTGTAGTCGCCACCTACTTCGGCGATGTGGACGCGGCGTACGAGGCGCTGACGGGGTTGCCCGTGGAGGGTATCGCCCTGGACTTCGTGCGGGGGGCGCGCAACCTCGCCAAGGTGCGCGCCGCTTGGCCCCGGGGCAAGACGCTGATCGCGGGCGTGGTGGACGGCCGCAACGTCTGGATCAGCGACCTGCGCGCCCGGCTGCACCTCTTGGAGGAACTGACCGGGACGGTCGGTCCCGACCACCTGCAGGTGGCGCCGTCCTGCTCGCTTCTGCACGTGCCCATGGACCTCAAGCTGGAGCGGGGTTTGGATGCGGAGGTCCGGCCCTGGCTGGCGTTCGCCCGCCAGAAGCTGGACGAGGTGGTCGTGCTGACCCGCGCCCTCAACGAGGGGGCAGGGGCCGTCGCCAAGGCCCTGGACGGAAACCAAGAGGCCATGGAGCGCCGGCGCGCTTCGCACCGGCTCCACGACCCCGCAGTGGCCGAACGGGTCACCTCTCTGCGGCCGCGGGATTTCGAGCGGCGCAATCCCTACGGGGTGCGCCGTGCGGCACAGGCGCAGCGGTTGGGCCTGCCGCCGCTACCGACGACGACGATCGGCTCGTTCCCGCAGACGGCCGAGGTGCGCCAGTTGCGCCAGCAGTGGCGGAGCGAGGAACTGTCCGATGCCGCCTATACCGAGGCGGTCGAGGCGGAGATCCGCCGCACGGTCGGGATCCAGGAAGAGATCGGCCTGGACATGCTGGTGCACGGCGAGTTCGAGCGCAACGACATGGTCGAATACTTCGGCGAGCAGTTGGACGGCTTTCTCTTCACCCGGCACGGCTGGGTGCAGTCCTACGGCAGCCGGTACGTGAAGCCGCCGATCCTCTATGGTACGGTGCGCCGTCCCAGCCCGATGACCGTGCGCTGGTCCGCCTTCGCCCAGGGCTGCAGCCGCAGGCCGGTCAAGGGCATGCTCACCGGCCCGGTGACCATCCTGCAGTGGTCGTTCGTGCGGGACGACCAGAGTCGCGAGCGGACCTGCCAGGAGATCGCGTTGGCCATCCGCGACGAGGTGTGCGACCTGGAGCGGGCGGGCATCGCGGCGATCCAGATCGACGAGCCGGCGCTGCGTGAGGGACTGCCCTTGCGCAAGCGCGAGTGGGCGGAATACCTGCGCTGGGCCACGGCGGCCTTCCGCCTCTCGGCGGCGGGGGTCGAGGACCGGACGCAGATCCACACGCACATGTGCTACGGGGAGTTCGCGGACATCATCGACGCCATCTCCTCGCTGGACGCCGACGTCATCTCGATCGAGAACGCCCGCTCCGGGGCGGAACTGCTGCGGGTGTTCCGGGAGCACGGCTACGATAAGGGCATCGGGCCCGGCGTCTATGACATCCATTCACCGCGCGTGCCCTCGGTGGGGGAGATGGCCGGGTTGCTGCGTGACACCCTGGCGGTGCTCCAGGCTGAGCACGTGTGGGTGAATCCCGACTGCGGCCTGAAGACCCGCGGCTGGCCGGAGACGACGGCGGCCCTGCGCAACATGGTGGCCGCGGCACAGGCGGTGCGGGCGGAACTCGGTTGAGTTCGTCCAATCCACACGAGGGACGCGCCGGCACGGGGCGGCGGCGGCCGGGGCTCGGGGCCGCGCTCGAAGCGTGCCGCGCGTCCGGCCGCAAGGTGCTGGCGCCTTATCTGATGCTCGGGGATCCGGATGTGGCGACCTCGGTGGCGGTGGCGCGGGCGATGGCCGCCGCCGGGGCCGACGCCATCGAATTGGGCGTCCCCTTTTCGGATCCCCTCGCGGACGGCCCCACCATTCAGGCGGCCGGTGTGCGGGCCCTGGCGGGCGGGCTGCGGGTGGGTCGGCTGGAGTCTGCCGTCGCGTCCATCCGGGACGCGGTGGACTGCCCGCTGGCGCTGATGAGCTACGTCAACCCGTTGCTGCAGCGGGGCTACGCGGACTTCGTCGCGGCGATGGCCGCGGCCGGCGCCAACGGTCTGATCGTTCCGGACCTGCCGCTCGAGGAGACCATGCCTCTGGGCGCCGCCTGCCGCGGCCACGGCGTGGACCTCGTGGGCTTCGCGGCGCCGACGTCCACCGACGCGCGGCTCGCCGCCGTGGCCCGGTCCGCGACCGGCTTCATTTACTGCGTGTCGGTGGCCGGGGTGACCGGTCCGCGGTCCGACACCCTGCAGCGGGTGCCGGCGACGGTCGCCCGTGTGCGGCGGGTGACCGACCTGCCCGTCCTGGTTGGATTCGGTATCGACAGCCCGCAGAAGGCGGTGGCCGCGGCGGCGGTTGCCGATGGTGTGATCGTCGCCTCCTGGATCGTCGCGGCCGTGGCCGATCTCGGCCCGGGCGCGACCCCGGCGGAGCGCGCGGAACTGGCTGGAGCGATGGTCGGCGGCCTGCGCCGTGCCCTGGACGGCGCGGCGGCCGGGTGAGGGGGCGCCGGTCATGCGGCGTGGTCAGGGGTTCCTCTTCGTCCTCCCCTGGCTGATCGGCTTTGTGCTGTGGTCTGCGGGCCCGCTGCTGGCCTCCGCCCTCCTGTCGCTTACGCATTGGGATCTGCTGTCTCCCCCGCGTTTCGTCGGGGCGGCGCACTACGCGCGGTTGCTCCACGATCCGCTGGTGCGGACCGCCCTGGCCAACTCCCTCTATCTGACGCTGCTCGGGGTGCCGCTGTCTCTGACGTTGGCTCTGGCCCTGGCCCTGGGGCTGCACGGCGTGGCCGCTTCGCGCGCGCACCTGCTGCGCACGGTGTTGTATCTGCCTTCCCAGTTGCCCGCCGCGGCTTCGGCCGTGCTCTGGCTGTGGATCTTCAACCCGGATTACGGTATCGCCAACCGCCTGCTGGGGCTGGTGGGCGTCTCGCCTTCCCTCTGGCTGCTCAGCCCGGTCACCGCCAAACCCACGCTCATCCTCATCGGGTTCTGGGGGGTCGGCACCGGGGTGCTGCTGCTGGCGGCCGGCCTGGCGGCCATCCCGCTGGACGTCCTGGAGGCGGCCCGCCTCGACGGGGCGCGCGGTTGGGCGCACCTGCGCCACATCGTGCTGCCGCTGCTTTCGCCCGTCCTGCTTTTCAACCTGGTTGTGGGTGTGGTGGCCACGATGCAGGCGGGGTTCACGCAGGTGTATGTGATGACCGACGGTGGCCCGGACAACAGCACCCTGACCCTGCCGCTGTATATGTTCCGCGTCGGCTGGCGCGATTTCCACATGGGCTACGCGGCGGCGATCGCCTGGTTGTTCGTCGCCGTCCTGCTTGTGTTGGTCGCGGCGGCGTTCCTGCTGACGCGCCGCTATGTCCACTACGAGGTGGGTGGACGTTGAGCGCCGGGCGGATCGCGTTCGGGGTGGGGCTGTGGGTGGCGGTGGGGCTGTTTGCGGCCCCGCTGGTCTGGGTCGTGCTGGTGGCGGTCGCCCCGGCCGACGCGATCTACCGCTATCCGCCGCCGCTCTTGCCATGGCCGCCGCGGCTGCACAACTTTGCGGCGATGGATGCGATGTTCCCGCTGCTGCGCGACCTGGGCAACACCCTGCGCATCGTCGTGCCGGCCACGGTGGGCAATGTGCTGGCCTCCGCCCTCGCCGGGTATGGGTTTGCGCGCGGCCGCTTCTGGGGGCGCGACGCGCTGTTTGTGGTCTGCCTGGCCGGGATGCTGGTGCCGGAACTCGCCACCCTGGTGCCGACCTTCCTGCTCTTTCGTGCCCTGCACTGGATCAACACGGATTACCCGCTGATCGTTCCGGCCTGTTTCGGCACTCCGTTCACGGTCTTTCTCTACCGCCAGTTCTTGCGCACCCTGCCGGTGGAACTGGAAGAGGCCGCGCGCATCGACGGCGCCGGCGCCTGGCGCACCTGGTGGTCGGTGATCATGCCCAACGCCTGGGCCGCCACCGCCGTCGCGACGATCCTCGCTTTCAGCACCGGCTGGAACGCCTTCCTGCAGCCGCTGATCTATCTGAACTCGCCACGCAAGTACACGCTGAGCATCGCCCTGGCCGGGCTGCTGGCCCGCCACAGCAGTGCGACCCCCTGGAATCTGATGATGGCCGCGACGACCTGCACCCTGGCCCCCGTGGCCCTGCTGGTGCTGGTGGGGCGGCGCTGGCTCCTGACCGGGCTGGCCACCAGCGCGTCCGTCGGCCGGTAGGCCGGGCGGGGTCGCCTGTCTGGACGGGCGGTGCCCCATGGCAGCGCGGCATGGTGGCGGCGCATGGTAACGCCGCGGTAACGGCTGTTTGATATGCCTTAAATGCGTGCGCACCCTTGCCGCGGCCGGGCGGTGGCCGCACAGGGCGCCGCGTCCGCCCGTATGGGTGCCGGGCGGGACGAGCCGATGCGGGATCAAGACGAGAGGGGAGAGGTGAGCTTGCGAAAGACGAGACATCGAGGCGCGCTTCGGGCGGCCGCGCTGGCCGCCCTGACGGCGCTGGCCATGCTGTTGTTGCCGGCGGCGGCCATGGCCCAGGCCGTGTATACGATCCACGTCAGCGGTCAGGGGGGCACGCTGACGGGCGTCCAGGCAATCGCCCCCGACGGCACGGTCGTCAGAGGCCAGTCCACCGGTTCGGGCGCGTTCGCCCTGACCGAGGGCAGCGCGGGACCGTTCACGATCGTCGGCAGCGGCACGACGACGCAGCAACGCACGGCCCAGGCCGTCTACAACGGCGAGACCGTGTCGAGTTCCACGTATGCGTCCAACCTCACCCTGAGCCTTCCAGCCGTCATGCCCAGCGAGGTGACGGCTCCGAGCGGGATCCAGTTGACGGCCGGCGTGTCTCAGAATGTGGCCCTCTCCGTGTACAACGCCACCTACGGCGCCGTCTCCGATGGCGCCCTGGCGGTGCTCACCCCGTCCAGCGGTCTGACCGCCACCGCCAGCGGGGCGAGGGAGACGCAGGTGGGCACCAGTGTCTATGCGGCCACCGTGGGAGGCACGGTCTACGCCGACCTCAGTGCCGCCTTGGCGGGCTCCTACACGCTGAAGGTGACCTCGGCCGGTGCGAGCCCCGTCACGTACGGGTCGGTGCCCGTCACGGTGTCCTCCGCGACGGGTGTCGGCACCGGAGGGGTGTCGCCCTCGTCGGGAGGGGCACCGTCGGTCGGTTCCGGTGTGACCGTGGACGGGGCGCAGGGTACCGTCGTGCTGGACCAGTCGTTCAGTGCGGTGGGGGCCCAGACCCTGACCACGGCGGACGGGGCGCTGACCCTGCAGGTGCCGTCTGGTGCCTTCGGTAGCAGCGGTACCGTACAGTTCGAGGTGATCGAGTTCGCCGCTCCGGCGGCCACCCAACTGCTGGCGTCGTCGCATCTGGCGTCGTACGACAGCAGCGCCGGTTTGGGCTTCGACTTTGTGGTCAAGGTCAACGGTACCGCGGTGAGCAGCGTTTCCACGCCGATCTCGGCCCTGGTGCACCTGAGCCAGGCCTCCGCCAAGTACACCGACCCGGCGAAGGTCGACCTGATGGCCCTGGGCAGCGGCGGAGCCCTCAGCTTCCTCGGCGGCAACTGGAACGGCACGGCCCTGCAGGTGCCGCTGACCACACTCGGCGGACCGGACCTGCTGCTGCAGGTCTCGCCCACGTTCTCCGATGTGCCGCAGGGTTTCTGGGCCCGCGGCAACATCGACCTCATGGCCTCGAAGTTCGTGGTCAACGGCTTCCCGGGCGGCAGCTTCCAGCCGCAGGGTAACGTGACCCGGGCCCAGTTCACCGCCATGCTGCTGCGCATGCTCAACATCCCCGTCGATGCACAGGCCACGGTCACCTTCCAGGACGTGCCCCAGGGGTCCTGGTACTACGGGGCGGTCGCGACCGCCGCGTCCAAGGGGATCGTCCAGGGCTACACTTCCACGACCTTCGGACCGAATGATCCGATCACGCGTGAGCAGTTGGTGACCATGTTCGTGCGGGCGATGCTCCTGCGCAACTGGGCCACCGCGGCCGACGCCGCGAGTGGTAAGCAGACGATGTCCAACACCTTCAGCGACACCAGCCAGGTCAGTTCCTACGCGTTGACCGACATGGAGATCGCGGTCGCGCACGGCTTGGTCAAGGGTGTCACACCTACGACCATCGACCCCCTCGGCCTCACCACCAGGGCTCAGGCGGCCACCTGGGTGGCCCGCCTCTTCCGCGACTTCATGTGAGCCGGACCGGGGCGCGGGACCAGGACGGTTTGCGGCGGGGGCCGGGGTGTATGCCCCGGCTCTCGCCGCGTGGTTGGGCATGTCTACCAGCGGCCGCACCACCCCCAGGACGGCCGGTGCAGCCTGCGAACCAGCATCGGGAAGCCAACGGCCGGTGGGGAGGCCTCCGGCGGGGAGGGGGGCGTGGACGGTTGACCACAGCGGTGGAGCCATGCGGGGCGCCGGTGGACGGCATCCCGCCCCGCGGTGTGTATGTGCAGACCTTCGGCGGTTTCTGCCTGTATCAGGACGGCGTCCCGGTCCCGCCGGCTGCCTGGCGACGGGGAGCCGCGCGCCGCCTGCTGGTTTTCCTACTGCTGACAGAGGGACATTTCGTCTGCCGGGCGCAACTGGCTGCGGCGTTATGGCCCGAACTGGCAAGCGCTTCGGCGGCCTCCAGTCTGCGGGTGGCGCTGCACGCCCTGCGCCGGGTGTTGCAGCCCGACCTGCCGCCGCGGGCTCCGAGCGCCTATCTTGAGGTCGGTCCCTCCGGTTGCCGCCTTGTGCCGCGGCCGGACGTGCGCTGGGATGTGGGCGAACTGCGCCGCGGCCTGCGGGAGGCGGCTGCGGCCTCGGACGAGGTGGTCGCCGCGGCGGCCCTGTCCCGCGGGTTGGCGGGGGTGCGTGGACCCTGGCTTTCGGAAGAGGATGGGTTGTCCGCGTTTGCCGTCTGGCAGTGGCGCCTCACGGCGGAGGCCGTGGGGGCGGCGACCCGCCTGGCGGGGATCGCCATGGACGGCGGCGACCCGGATGCGGCGATCCGCTGGGCCGGTCGCGCCTTGGAACTCGATCCCGTGGCCGAACCGGCGCACGTCCTGGTGGTGCGGGCGTTGGCGGCCCGCGGTCTGACGGCGCAGGCCCGCGCCGCTTACGCCGCTGGCTGCCGCCAGTTGCGCGAGCAGTTGGATGTGGATCCCGGACCGGAACTGCGGCTGGCCGGGGCGGAGGCCGGCATCCTTGCCCCGTTGCCCGCTCGGAAGGACCCGTGGCCCGCATCACGGTCCTGGCTGGAGCGGCAGGCGGTGGGGGCGGCGGTGCGTCCGTAGTTTCTGCGCCGCACCGGGGCGCTGTGCGGCTCAGGCCGTCACGGCCCATGCCGCCCGCAGGTCCGTGGCGGCCACGGTATAGGCGCCGCCGCGCTCCAGGTTCTCGACCGCGCAACGGGTGCGCCAGAGGCCGGTGAAGCTGTCCGCGCTCTCGGCCGTGGTGGTGCCCTCGCGGATGGCGGCGCACAGGTAGCCGCGGGCCATCAGGGGCGCCATGCCGCAGGGCCCGTTCCACAGGGCGCCGTCCGCTTCGAACCCAGCATAAAAGAGCACGCGCGCCCCGTGCGCCGCCAGCAGCCGGTGCAGTGGCTTGGCGGTCGCGACCAGCCATTCACCGGGCAGCGGCCGCAGGGGCGCGGGGATGTCCAGTTGCGCGGCGGCGCGCGCCAGACCGGCCCGCCAACTCGTCCCGTCACCCCAGACGCGCCTGCGCTGCTCGCGGCGCCAGGCGTCCGCCCAGGCGGGCGGCGGCCAGGCCTCTTCCGCGGGCGGTCCGCCCCCCGGCCGGTCCTGGGTGGCGGCGGGCTCCTCTGCCACCCAGGCGGGATGTCGCGCCAACACGGCGGGCCGGTTGGCGTGGCAGATGTGGATCCCCCCGGCGCGCGCGGCGGCGACCAGCGGCACCAGCACCTTCTCTACGATGGCGCGCTCGCGGACCGCGTGTGTCCGGCCGTACTCGGAGGACCATTCCGGATGCCCGGGGACGACCGGCCCGTCCTCCCAGCCCCAGTTGCAGACGTTGACGAGTACCAATGCCACCTCGCCGGCGGCGAAGGTGTGGCGCAGGCTGCGGCGGGTGAAATGCGGCTCGTCGAAGGGTCCGTCGGCGGCCGGACACTGGGGGATGTAGCCGAGGTCCACGGAAAAGCTGCGCGCCGCGGCTTCGTCGCTCATGGGGGGCCCTCCCCGCTTGCCCGCGCAGGCACGTCGCTGCCTGACCGCCCGCCCGCGCCGGCCGTTGGCCGGAGGATGCGACCCGGCGGGGTCCGGTCCCTGCCAGGGCCCGTCGGAACCAGCAAGAACGCACCCGGCGCCATTGTCGGATGCGGCCCGCTTCCATATACTGCGGTGAATGTTTAGCAGGCATGGCTGCATGCGCGTCGTGCATGCTCCAGGGGGGGTACCGAGGTGCGTGGGGATGGGCAGCGGCTGAGGGCGACCCGGCGGGGGATGCTGGCGTTGGCCGGGGCGGCGGGGCTTGCGGCCTGTGGGCGCCGGCCGGCCGGTACGGGGGCGCATCCGAGTGGGGCCGCGGCGTCCGCCCCGGTCACGCTGCACTTTCTCGGCCGCGGCGGTCCGGGCTACGAGGCGTACTTCCGCTACGTCGCTACGACCGCCTTTCCGAAGCTGCATCCACAGGTGCGGGTGCAGCTCGATTATGTGCCGAACTCCCAATGGTTGCAGAAGTTCGAGACCGCGCTCGCGGGCGGTGTGCCGCCCAACGCCCTGCTGTTCGGGGACGCGCGGCTGCGCCAGTATGCGGCCAAGGGCGTGCTGGCCCGGCTCGACGCCCCGTTCGCCAAGACCTTTCACCGCTCGGACTTTCTGCCGGTGGCCCTGGAAAACCAGTACGTCGGCCCGCACCTGTACGGCTTGCCGCTGGACCTGGCGGTCTGGGCCTTCTTTTACAATAAGGACCTGTTCGACAAGGCCCATCTGCCGTATCCCGACTCGAACTGGACTTGGGCGCAGTACTTCCAGACGGCGCGCCGTCTGACGCTGGACCTGCACGGCCGCACACCGCTGGAAAAGGGGTTCAATCCGCGCCAGGTGGTGCAGTATGGCAGCGGCAGCGGCCTGCTGACCGGATTCGAGACCGTTGTCGACAGTTTCGGGGTCAAGGCCCTGGACGTGGCCGCCGGGCGCTGCAACCTCGACGCCCCCGAGGCCGTGGCGGCGATGCAGCTACTGGCCGACGCCGGCGCGCAGCAGTACGCCATGCCGAGCCCGGCCTTCAAGGAAAGCATCGGGCCGGCCTTCCATGCGGGAAACATCGCCATGTCGGTCGACGGCAGTTGGCGCATCTCCACCCTGAAGGCCGCCAAGGTGCCGTTCCGCTGGGGTGTGGCACTCCCGCCCAAGGGACCCAAGGGCCGCGTTATTCTGGCCGAGGCGTCGGAAAACAGCATCCCGGCGCGCGCGGCCCACCAGCCGGAGGCCTGGGAGTTGATCGCCTTCATGGGGTCGGCCGCGGGTCAACGCCTGGCGTACCAGTACGGGGTGGCGAGCGTGCCAAGCATCCGCTCGGTGGCCGCCGCGGCCGGCACCAAGGATCCGGTGACTGCCTCCCTGGTCGCGATGGCGGAGAAGGCGACCCTGCCCTATTGGTGCCGGGCCCTTTCGGACGCCACTCTGCTGCAGTTGTTCGGCAACCGCCTCACCGACCTGTGGACCGGCCGCCGCACGGCCCGGCAGGTGCTGCCGGCGGTGGCGCGGGAGGTGACGGCCATCCTGGCCAAGGATCGCGCGACCCTGGCCACGCTCGGCGGGTAGCGGCAGGCGCGCCAGCTTGGCGATTCCAGCACTCGGGCGGTGTGCTTTACAGGCGGGTTCTTCCTGACGCACGCGGCGGCGTGGCGCGTATCGCGCCTCGATGCCACGCCGGTGGGTTGGGGTGTTCGGGCTGCGGCCGGCCGCGGTCGGCCTTCTCCCGATGCCTGCGGCGGCTGCACCCCTGGCGGGTACCCTGTGCAGGGCAGCCTTGGACGGCGAGCAACCGCCAGTGGTCGAGACGCGGCCGGTGCCCAAGAAGCTTGTCGTGCACCGGGAGGCACAAGCAGGAAACTGACCGGGCAAGCGGCCGGAAACAAAAGGCAATAACAAGAGGCTATGAAGCGAGGAACGGCTCGGCCCACGGCGCGGGAGGCGCCGCGGGCTCCGTAGCGGGGCCATGGTTCGCGCGCGGGCGGGGTAGGGGTGTCATCCGCCAAGCGCGCGGGCGTCGTCTGGCAGGCCCAGCAAGCGCGCGGCGTTGCGGAAGTAAACGGCTTCGCGGGTGGCGGCCGATAGCGGTAGGCCGTCCAGGAAGGCCGCGATGTCGATGCGCTGGTCGGCCGCCAAGAGGTCGGTGCCAAACAGCAACTTGTGGCGCTGGCGCTCGAGGAAGGCGGCGGCGTGTTCCGGGTCGCGCGCCAGGGCGTTGTATCCTGAGTGGGCCGACAGGTCGGCCATCAGGTTGGGGTAGCGGCTGAGCAGTTCCTCGACCCGGCCTCCGGGTACGACGGGCCCGGTCGGGTACAGCCCCTCGGGGTCGACTTCCGCGGAGATCTCCCGCCAGAAGCACTGGGCGTGCCCGATGAAGGTGACCTCCGGGTAGTCCTTGACGATCCGTTCCAGGCCGGGAAGACCGGGCGCGTCGCGGTTGATCCAGCGGTCGATGTGCAGGACCACCGGCAGGCGCAGGCGCGCGCACGCCTCATAGACCCGCCGCTGCATGGGGTCGTCGATCGGCAGGCCGCAGAGGTTTTCTCCGAAGCCGCGGCAGCCCGCGGCGGCATACTCGGCCAGGACGGGATACGGGTCGAAGCGGCCGGGGTAGCGGTGGCGCGGGTCGCAGGCGCAAAAGGGGATCAACCGCCCGGGGTGGCGCGCGCACCAGTCCATCACCTGGGTGGTCGGTACGTAGTAGTCGAGCTCCTCCGGGCTTTCGACGGCGAGCACGACCGCGCGGCGGACGCCGAGGCGGTCCAGGCGCGAAAGCAGTCCCTCCGGCGTCAGGCCGGGATCGTCGCGGCGCAGCCGGCCGAGGTGGGTGTGCGTGTCGATGCGCGGGACCATGACCGCTCCCTCCTTCGCGGATGGCTGGGGGGTCGGATGCCGGGCCCATCCGCCCCCGGGGTTTTCGCGCCCCCGCCCGCCGTCCTGCGGGTGCCGGTCCTGGACCGGACCGCGTCGCGGGTGCGGCTGGAAGGTGCCGCTGGCCCAACGCCGAAGCGCGCCTGCCGGGGGTGGCATCGTGGGGCTGCTCGCGCGGGGTTGGCGCGCCGCATGGGCGGACGCCCGCCGTGAGGTCGCCTTTGGGGATGTCGCCGCGATCTGCCTGGTGGCCGCCGTAGCGCTTTTTGTCTACCTGCACAGCTTTCGTTCGGGGATGGACCTCCTGGACGAAGGCTTCGAGTATCAACTGGCGAGCCGCATCCTGCAGGGCGAGGTGCCCTACCGTAACTTCTTCACGGTCGTAACGCCTCTGGCCTTTTACTGGCAGGCCCTGCTGATCGCCGTCTTCGGTCCGGGCCTGATCGTCGGCCGCACCGCCAACCTGCTGTGCGGGGTGGTGACGGCTGTCCTGCTGTATGTGGTGGGACGCCGCCTGGCCGGCCGCCCGCTCGCCCTGCTGGCCGCCCTGGCCGCGATCCCCTGGGGCGTGCCCTGGTGGCCCCAACCCAACTACTCTTGGTATGTCATTGCGCTGGAGTTGGCGGCCGCCTGGAGTGCGCTACGGGCGGCCGAGGGGCGCGGCCGCTGGTGGTCGGCGGGTCTATGGGCGGCTGCGGCCGTGCTGACCAAGCAGAACGTCGGTCTGGCCGCGGCCGGCGCGCTCGGCCTGTATGCCCTGTGGCGGGGCGGCTGGGCTGGCGCGCGCGCTTACGCCGTCGGCCTAGCGGTCCCGCTGGCCGCTCTGGTCGCCTACCTCGCTGCGGCCGGCGCCCTGGGGGCCTTCTGGTACGATACGGTCGGTTTCGCATTGCAGCACTTCCCGGCCGCGGCGCGCATCGGTTACCCGCCGCCCGGTCCGTTGCTGGCGCAACTGCGGCGGGGCCAGGGCGGGCCGCAGGCCATGGTGACGTATCTGCCCCAGGCGGTGCTGGCGGCCGGGGTGCCGGTGCTGTTGGTGGGCGCCGCGGCGCGCCGGCCGTGGCTGGCCGAGGGTGTGCTCGCCTGGTGTCTGACGCTTGCGGGGCTTACGATCGCCTATCCGCGCTCGGACTTTGTGCACATTGACTACGCGCTGGCCCCGGCCTTTTTGGGGCTCGGTTGGCTCCTTTGGCGGCTGTGCGCCGGCCGGCGGTGGCTCTTGCCCCTGCCGGTCCTGGTTCTGGCGGCGCTGACGGCGGCGGCTTGGCCGCGCGGGCTCGGCTGGCGATTTCGCGGCGGCGGTGTTCCCATTGGGCTGCCCTATACGGCCGGCCTGCGGGAGTCCCAGGGCGCGGCGGCGATGATGCGCGCCGTCGTCACGGGCATCGACCGCACGGTGCCGCCGGGCCGGCCGGTGTTGATCCTGCCGTGGGCCAACTTCTTCTACTACCTTGCCGACCGGCCCAACCCCACGCCGTACGACCTGGACATCACCCTCAACATGCCCCCGGGGGGCAACACCCAGATCGCGGCGATCCTGGGACGGACGCACTGCCCCGTCTTCTACTGGCCGCACTCGGGCATCAGCCGGCCCTTTTCGGTCTATGGCGCGCCGGTGGTAGCCGAACTGCGCGCCCATTACCACCTGAGCGGGCAGGCCGGTCCGTTTCAGATCTGGCGCTGGAACAACGGCGGCGGCAGCGGATCGCGGCGCGCCCCATAGCGGTGCCGGTCGATTCCCGCCACGCCTGGGCGCCGCGCAAGCCCCTGCCTTTAGACATGGGGATAAGCCGGTGCTTCCCAGGTTGTGGTGTAATGCGAACATGCGAACGGTGCTGCGTGCGAATCGAAACGTGAACCCGAGGACGGCGGTACGCGACGGTCCGACCCCGGTACGGGCCGGGAGGGTCTCGAGGCAGGCCCGCAGGGCGGCCAGTCCGGTCCGGATCGCGTCAGACTCGGCCGGGGACCCCAGAGGATACCAGGAGTAGCCCCCCCAGCCGTGGGGCAGGGGGGCGCACCGCGGCGTAGGCGAGGTCGGGCGGCAGGGCCGGTGCCAGGCCCAGAAGGTCGTTTTCGTCGGCGCCCAGGCCGTGCAGCAGGACCAGGAGGCCCCGTGGCGCGTCAGGGGAAGGCTGAAGGCGGACGGTGAGCGCGGGTGTCGGATGGGAAAGCGGCACCGGCATGCCCTCCTCCCGCCCGTCCTCCTGTCGCCGCAGGATTCGCGCGCGGCGATGCGAATCGACTGCCGTCCGCCGGTTTGTCCCGGCGGGCGCGACGGCACGGAACGGGGTGGGATGGATGGCGGATGCACAGGTGCGCGCGGCCATCATCGGCTATGGCGGCGCCTTCAACATGGGCAGGCACCACGCCGGGGCGATCAACGCCCAACCCGGCATGCGCACCGTGGCGGTGTGCGACCTCGATCCCCAGCGGCAGGCGGCGGCCAAGGCCGACTTCCCCGAGGTCGATACCTACGGCGACTATCATGAAATGCTGCGGCGGCAGGATATTGACCTGTGCGTCGTAGTCCTGCCGCACTACCTGCATGCGGCCGTGGCCATCGACTGCAGCAACGCGGGTAAGCACGTGATCGTGGAAAAGCCCATGTGCGTCACCGAGGCCGAGGCGACGGCCATGATCGAGGCGGGAAGGCGCGCCGGCCGGATGGTGACCGTGTTCCACAACCGGCGCCACGACGGCGACTACAACACGCTGCGCCAGATCGTGGCCCAGGGCCTGCTTGGAGACGTCTACCACATCGAGATGTTCGGCGGCGGTTACGGCCACCCCGGTCACTGGTGGCGCTCGGACAAGCGGATCTCCGGTGGGGCCTTCTACGACTGGGGCGCCCACTACCTCGACTGGCTGCTGGGCATCGTCCCGAGCCGGGTGCGCGAGGTGCGCGGCTTCTTCCGCAAGCTGCGTTGGATGGATGTGACCAACGAAGACGATGTGCATGCCCTGCTCGTGTTCGAAAACGGCGTGACGGCCGACGTCCAGATGTCCTCGCTGGCCCGCATCGGAAAGCCCCGCTGGCGGGTGCTCGGCACCGTCGGCGCCGCCCAGGACGGCAACGGCCAGTTCGAGGTGCGCACCGAGGTCGGCGGTCTGGCCGCCACCGCCAGCATCAAGTTTCAGGAGAGCCGCTGGGAGAACTACTACCGCGAGCTGGCCGACCACCTGCTGCGCGGCGGGCCGTTGGATGTGCGTCCGGAGCAGGCGCGGCGGGTGATCGCCATCATCGAGGCCGCCGAGCGTTCCTCGGCCTCGGGGCGTGCCGAACCGGTGCCGCACGAAGACGAGATCGATCCGGCGCAGCGGCTGCACTAGCCATGTCGACGGCGAGGGGCGGCCGGCCGGGTGTGGGACGGAGGCTCCTGGCGCTGGCTGCCGTGGTCGTCGCGGCCGCTGTCTTATCGGTGCTCGTGGCCAGCGTCTACGAGGGGTGGGTGCTCTCCCATCCACCCCTGCGGCCGGTGGCGGGCAATCCGGGGCTGGGCGCGCAGTTGGCCTACCGCTGCCTGCCGGTGCCGGCGGCGCCGCAGTTCTGTGCCGCGCGCCCGCTACCCCTGTTCACCCCGGACCACCACGTCGCCATCCCCGGCTGGATCGTGCCGGCGTCCAGTGGGCCCTATCCGGGACTATCCGGCGGCTGGTCCCGCTCGACGGTCGTGCTGGTGGGCGATTACGGCCAGAACCGCACCGACCACGGGCCGTTTCCCACCTGGCGGGTGGTGACGCGGCTGCACGCGGCCGGATACAACGTCGTGCTCTTCGACAGCCGCGCCACCGGTGCCGCCGACGGCGGTTCGGTGGGCTTTGGCACCATCGAGGTCCACGATCTGCTGACCGTGGTGCGTTACCTGCGCACCCTCGGCCCCCCGCAAGGCGACATCGCGCTGTGGGGCCTTGGGACGGGGGCGGACGCGGCGATCGTCGCCGCGGCGCGCACGCGGCTGGTGCGCGCGGTGATCGCCGACAGCCCCTACGCGACGCCGGCCGGCTTTTTGCGGCGGGCGGTGCCGTCCTGGAGCGGCTGGCCGGCCTTTCCCTTCCGCTACACCATCCCCTGGGTGTTGCCGCGTGAGACGGGCATCCCATACCGGCGCTACAACCCGCTACGGGCCGTTCGCGCCCTGGGCACGACCCCGGCGCGGCCGCTGCTGTTGGTGGCCGGAACGACCGACCCGCTGGCGCCCCTGTCCGACGCGCAGCGGCTGTTCCGCGCCTCCCACGACCCGCGTGCCGACCTGCTGCCGGTATACGGGGCGGGCCGCCTGCAGGCGTATGAAAAGAGCCCGAGGCAGGTTCGCAACGGCGGCCCCAACGTCTACATGTGCCACGCGCTGGCCACGCTGGCCGCCATGCGGCGGGGGCAGGGCGCCCCTGCGGCCGCCGCCGCCAGCCCCTGCGGCGGCATGTCCGCGGCCGGCTGAAGGTGGTCAAGCCGCACGTCCTCGGAGACCGGCGCATATGCCTGTCTATCGCCGGTAGGGGGAGCGTGCGTGCCGCAACGAGACTGGGCGCTGGACGACATCGTGCTGGGCGCCATGCTGGGTGCGTGGCTCGGCGGGAGGGCCGCCTTCTGGCCGAGCCCGGTCTCCGGCGGAATGGTCACCGCCACGGTGGTGCTGCTCGCCTACTGCCTGCACACCCTGCTGGCGGGTGACCCGCCGGCCCGGATCCAGTTCGCCCTGCCGTCCGGCCTGTCTGTTGCGCTACTGGTCCTGGAGGTGCGCGCCGGCCTCCTGGCCGAGGCGGAGCTGTGGCAGTTGGGCGCCATCTTCAGCGTCTGGCTGGGGGCACTGGCGCTGCGGCTGCTGACGACGGGGCAGTGGCGCGGCCGCTAGTGGTGCCCCACCGGGACTTCGGGACGCCACCCCGGTCCCAGCCCCTGGCTGCGCCCCGTGGGTGGTCTCGGCATCAGTCGGCTCTGCCCACCTGAGCGACACCGGCCACGCCGTGTGCCTGCCTCCCGCGCCAGCCGCCGCGGCCGCGCCCAAGTAACCCCCGATCATCCCGTTCCAGAGAGCCCGGCGCCCCCAGCCGGGGTTTACCTGTCCCGGCCCATGTTGTTCCGGAAGGCCGGGGAGATTTCCCGGCCCTTGGGGCCCGCCGATTGGACTCCTGACGAACCCGGCCCAGAGGGGGGGGGTGGCGGCGGTGCTGCACGTGGCCTGGGAGGCGGTCCGGCGGCCGCCCTAGCCGCGACGTGGGCGCTGTACGGCGTGTACATCTTGCTCAGCGTCGTCTTGACCCTGAGCGCGCCCGGCGGTCGTCACCCAAATCCCGGCGCGACCCGTAGATGCCCCCGGCTTCAGCCGTGGGACAGGGGCGCGCCTCCCTCCCTTGTTCGCATGCAGCGAACGTGCCATACTATGGACATGAAGCAGGTTGTGCAGGTGAAGTTGCTCGCCGATCCCGAACAAACAGTCGCGCTTCTGCG
>JAJZXK010000161.1 GCA_021806565.1 Bacillota bacterium
CGGCTCCCCGCGTGGGCCCCGAAAGCCGCAGCGGCGAACGCCGCGCCCGCCAGCAGGGCGCCCGCCGCGCCGGGGCCCGCCAACCCGGCGAAGTGCGGCAGGCCCCAGAGCGCCGCGACGCACAGCGGTGTGGCGGCGGCTGTCATCCAAAGCCCACCGCCCGGCGAGTCGGGAGGGCCGCTGCCGCCGGCGGTGGTCCTCACCCGACGATCTCTGCCCGCCGGCCGCCGAGTTGCTGCGAAAGCGCCGCGCTGGAGTCGGCGACCCACGCCGTGGCGCCGAGGCGCCGCAGGCCTTGCGCACCGCGGACGAGTTCCGGGGCGGCGCCCACCAAGACGGCGGCGAAGCGGGATCCGGCGCCGCAGACGGCCGGCAGGGTCGCGACCCAGCGGTCCGGAGGGGCGGGGGTGATCACGACCAACTGCGCCTGGGTCGGCAGCGCACCCGGGGGGTGCGCCAGCCAGTCGGCCAGCGGGATGCGGCCGTCCGGGGCGGCGGCCGAGAGCAGGTCGAGCACGGCCGCCACCGCGGCGGAGCCACGCTGGGCACGCAGCGTCAGCGGCGGCGAGCCGGTGGTCAGGACGCTGAGCAGGGACCCGGCGCGCAGCGCCGCGTGGCCGACGGATGCCGCGAGTTCCACCACGGCGTCTACCGTGCCGTTGGGGCGGCCGCGGTAGGCGGACGGGTCGAGGTCCAGGATCAGGACCGTGTGCCCGCCGGTCGCGGGTTCGGCCTCCCGCACCTGCAGCCGGCCCGTGCGCGCGGTCTGCTTCCAGTGAATCCAGCGTGGTGAGTCGCCGGGCAGCATCGGACGCGTGGTCACGGGCAGGGCGGGGTTGCGGTAGGGGGAGGCGACGCCGGCGCCGAGCCCCCAGGATTCCGGTTGGATCAGCGGCCAGCGCGGCAGGGGCCGCAGGCGCGGCTGCACCGTCAGCTCCTGCTCGGAGCGCACCGACCGGACCGCGGCGAAGAGTCCGAAGGGTCCTTCGACCATCACGTCCAGCGGGCCGATGTGGTAGCGGCCGCGGCGCACCCGCTGGCTGCGTTGCAGGCGAAATTGCTCCCCGGGCGCCAGGCTGCGCCGCGGGGGCGTGCGGCCGGTGCCGATGCCCAGGACGGCGGAGGGGTTGTCCTGGACCGTCAGTAGCGGGACAGTCAGCCAGCCTTCATTGCCCGCCACCAGTTCGATCTCCACCGGGTCGCCGGCCGTCTGTGTGGTCCCGCGCACCTGCAGCAGCACCCCGACCGCCGCGCCGGCCAGTCGCGCCCACGCGGCGTCGATGGCGCCGACCGCCAGCCACAGCCAGAACGCTCCCACCGCGACCGGCCCACCAAAGGCAAGCGCGACCCAGATCATGGCGGCCAGCGAGATCAGGTACCAGGGGTGCAGGCATTTCAGACGCATGCTCCCGCCTTCCCTTCGCCGCGGCGGTGCGCGGGGGTGTCAGGCGCGGCCCGCCGCCGGCACCGACAGGCCGCGCAGCACCCGGCCGACTACCTGGGCTGAGGTCTGGTCGCGCCAGCGTGCCGCCGGCGTCAGGATGATGCGGTGGGCCAACGCCGCCAGTGCGACGGCCTTGACGTCGTCCGGCAGGACGAAGGGGCGTCCGGCGAGGATGGCCCGCGCCTGGGACAGCGCGACCACGGTCAGCGTGGCGCGGGGGCTCGCGCCCAGCAGCACCTCCGGCTGCTGCCGGGTCGCCGCGCACAAGCGCACCGCGTAATCGCGTACCTCCGCGCTGACATGCACGGTCCGGCAGGCGTCCTGGGCGCCGCAGAGGTCGGCCGCCGTACAGACCGGCGTCAGTTCCTCCAGTGGGTCGGCCGCGATGAAGCGGTCCACGAGGGCCCGCTCGGTGGCGGCGTCCGGATAGCCCAGATGGAGGCGCAGGCCGAAGCGGTCCAGTTGGGCCTCCGGCAGGGGGAACGTCCCCTCGTACTCCACGGGGTTCTGGGTGGCGAGCACGCAGAACGGGCGCGGCAGAGAGCGGCTGACGCCGTCCACCGTCACCTGGCCCTCCTCCATGCATTCGAGCAGTGCCGCCTGCGTTTTGGGGGAGGCGCGGTTGAGTTCGTCTACCAGCAGCAACTGGTGGAACACCGGACCGGGGCGGAAGCGGAAGGCGCCTGTCTGCGGGTCGTAGGCGTTGAAGCCGGTGACGTCGCCGGGCAGTAGGTCAGGCGTGCACTGCAACCGGGCGAAGCTGGTGCCGGCCGCGCGCGCCAGCGACTTGACGAGCGTGGTCTTGCCGGTTCCCGGCACGTCCTCCAGCAGGATGTGCCGGCGCGCCAGCAGGGCACACAGCAGCAAACCGATCCCGTCGCGGTTGCCGACCACGACGCGGCCGATTGCGTCCCTGAGGCGGTTGGCGATTTCGGCCACCCCGTTGCTGGTCACCGGGCGGACCTCCCCGAGGTTGCGGGTTTGGGTGCGCGGCGTGAACGGGTACCAGTGACGGCATGGCGGCCCGTTTGGCAGACGGCGCGGCCCCGGCGGCGGTTCCCGTGCCCAGGGGGCCGTCTGTCGATATACAATACCGGACTCGGGAGCCAAGGGGGGGATCGCGGTGGACGACCGGCCGGAGCCGTTTTGCCGGCGGCGCGTGGCGGTGGTCGGCCTGCAGCGCAGCAACGCCGCCGTCGTGCGCTACCTGCTCGCCCGGCGGGCGCGCGTGGAGGTGTATGACCAAAAGCCGCTCGAGGCGCTGGCGCCGTATGCCGGGGCCCTGCCGGCCGGCACTCCGCTGTATGCCGGCCCCGACTACCTCGAACGTTTGGACGGGCGGCTGGACGGGCTGGCCGCGATCTTCGTCACGCCGGGCATGCGCAAGGATCTGCCCGCGCTCGTGCGGGCGCGCGGCCTGGGGGTGCCGCTTTGGACCGAGGCGGCATACGTGCTGGCCGTGGCGCCGCGGCCGGTGATCGGCATCACGGGCAGCGCCGGCAAGACGACGACCACCACCATCGTCGGCGAGGTGGTGCGGCGCTGGCGGCCCGGCAGCCTGGTCGGCGGCAATATCGGCCTGCCGCTGTTGGACCGGCTGGTGGGACTGCCGGCGGACGCCTGGATCGTCATGGAACTCTCCAGTTTTCAACTGGAGTTGGCGCGCTGCCCCCCGACCGTCGCGGCGCTGCTCAACCTGCGCCCCAACCACCTGGACGTGCACGGCTCCTTGGAGGCATACGTGGATGCCAAGCGCCGCGTCTACCGCGGGCAGTCCCCCGACGACTGGTGCGTGCTGGGGATCGACGACCCGGTGGTGGCCCGCCTGGCCGGCGAGGTGCCGGCGGGCCGGTTGGCGTTCTCCGGGCTGCGGCCGGTGGCGGCCGGCGTCGGTGTGGAAGGGGAGGCGTTGGTCTGGCGGCCGCCCGGTTCCGGAGGGTCCGGTCCCGCCCGCCCGTGGACCGGCGCCGGCCCCGTCCTGCCGCTGAACACGGTGCGGCTCCCCGGCGCGCACAATCGGCAGAACGTCGCGGCCGCCGCCGCCGTCTGTCTGGCCGCCGGCGCGCCGCCGACGCATGTGGCGGCGGTGGTGGCCGGGTTTGCCGGCGTGCCGCACCGCCTGGAGCGGGTGCGGGATTGGCGGGGCAGCCGCTTTATCAACGACTCCATCGCGACGACGCCCGACCGGGTGCTCGCCGCCCTGGACAGCCTGGCCGGCGAGCGCGTCGTTCTCTTGGCCGGCGGCTACAACAAGGGGCTTTCCTTCGACGAGTTCGGGGCGGTGGTCGCCCGCCGCGTGGAGCGGGTGCTGCTGTTCGGGGCGGCGGCGCCGGCGATCGCCCGTTCGATCGCGGCGGCATCCGCGCCGGATTGGCCGACGCCCGTCGAGATCGTGCCCGACCTGGCGACCGCCGTCGGCATGGCGGCCGCGGACGCGCAGCCGGGCCAGGTGGTGCTGCTGTCTCCGGCGTGCGCCTCCTACGACCAGTTTCGCGATTTCGAAGAGCGCGGCGAGCGTTTCCGGGCCCTGGTGGCCGCCCTGCCCGAATCGGGCCGCTGATCGCCGGGCGCCCGCTCGCCACCGGGAGGGTTGGTGCCGAGCGGCACGAATGCCCAGGACCGCGGGACGGGCGGCCGGAGCGCTCTGCGCCGGCCTTCGCGAGCGGACCGCTGTATTCGGGATCCTGGGGCAAGGAAAGGGACGATGCGGCCATGGGGGCTCCGAGCGACGGAGAGGGCGCCAACGTCTGGATCATCCCGGATGGCTATCTGCCGCGCGGCGGCCAGGGCATCGAAAGCCACGAGGCCATCTGCGTACTCAACACCGGTGCCGCGCCGGCGCGACTGGTCGTGACGGCCTACTACGCCGACCGTCCTCCGGAGTCCGGCGGGCCGGTGACGGTGCCGGCGCAACGGGACGTCCATCTGCGGCTGGATGTGCCGGACGACATCGGAGGCCTCGCGATTCCCCAGGAGGTGCCCTACGGCCTGCGGGTGGAGAGCGACCGGCCGCTGGTGGTCCAGCACAGCCGCATGGACACGCGTCTGGGCGGCATGGCGCTGTTCACGACGCTCGGCTACCGGGTTTCGTAGGGGCGCGGCGGGGCCCGGCGCTTCAGGCGCCTGGCCCCGATTCCGTTTCCCGCGCGGCCAGGCGCGGCAGGTCGGACGCCAGCGGCAGCCGCTGGGTGCGCGCCTGTTGCACCATGTCGAGCCCGTACAGGCGGATGAAGCCGACGGCGGCGCGGTGGTCGAAGGTGTCGCCGGTGTCGTAGGTCGCGAGTTCCTTGCTGTACAGGGAGACCGGTGAGGTGCGGCCGACGACCCGCGCCGTGCCGCGGTGCAGCTTGAGCACGACGTCGCCGCTCACATGGCGCTGGTTGGACTGCACGAAGGCCATCAGGTCTTGGTGCAGGGAGCTGAACCACTTGCCGTTGTAGATGAGCTCGGCGTAGGCGGCGGCGACATCCTGCTTGAAGCGCGCGGCGTCGCGTGTCAGTGTCAGGGTTTCCAGCGCCGCGTGGGCCTGGTGCAGCACGACGGCGGCCGGAGCTTCGTAGATCTCACGCGACTTGATACCGACCAAGCGGTTTTCGACGTGGTCGATTCGGCCGACGCCGTGGTGCCCGGCCAGGGCGTTGAGGGTCTCGACCAGGGCGATGCCGCCGCAGGGTTCGCCGTCGATGCTTACGGGCACGCCGCTCTCGAAACCGATGCGGACCCGCGCCGGCTGGGGTGGCGTCCGCTCGATCGGCGCCGTCCACTCGAAGACGTCTTCCGGCGGTTCCACCGCGGGGTCCTCGAGCACGCCGGACTCGATGCTGCGCCCCCAGATGTTGGCGTCGACGCTGTAGGGCTTTTCCGACGTCACCGGCACCTCGATGCCGTGTTTGGCCGCGTACGCCAACTCCTGGTCGCGCGTCATCGACCACTCCCGGATGGGGGCGATGACCTCCAGGTGCGGGTTGAGGGTCTGCACCGCCAGGTCGAAGCGGACCTGGTCGTTGCCCTTGCCGGTGCAGCCGTGCGCGACGGCGTCGGCGCCATGTTTGCGCGCCGCCTCGACCAGCAGGAAGGCAATCAGGGGGCGGGCCAGGGCCGTGGCCAGCGGGTACTGGCCTTCGTAAAGCGCGCCGGCCTGCAGCGCGGGAAAGACGAAGTAGCGCAGAAACATGTCACGCGCGTCCACCACTTCGGCCGCGACGGCGCCGATGCGCAGGGCGCGCTCGCTGACCTGCTGGACATCGCGTCCCTGGCCCAGGTCCGCGGTCAGGGTGACGACCTCGGCGTCATAGCGTGCCGAGAGCCAGTGGATGGCCACCGACGTGTCCAGGCCTCCGGAGTATGCCAGGACGATCTTGCGCGGCACCGGAACCCCTCCTCCATCCATCTCGATCCCCTTGTCCGTCGCCGCACGCCAGATTCGTGGTGCACCGGTTTTCGCGAGGGCACCCGCAGACCGCAGACCATTCCCCAAATCCCGTCCCGGTCCCTGCCGCACGCATGAAAGGCGCGGGCCGGGCCCAAGCTACTCCCAGATCGGGCCAAGCGTGGTCTGGTGACGGAGGGGATGGCTTGCAGTATCCAGATCTTGTGCGCCACCCGGGCAACGAGGCGCTGCACCAAGCGCTGGAGATCTCGATTCTCGGCCTGGTGCGCGGCCACCCGCTGCACGTGCACGTCGAGGGGCTGCGGGGGACCGGCAAGACGACGGCGGTGCGCGCCGCGGCGCGGCTGCTGCCCGCCATCCGCCGCATCCGCGGCTGCCCGTACAACTGCGACCCTCGGGCACCCCACTGTCCGCTGCACCGGGACCTGACGCCGGAGGCGCGCGCCGCCCTGGGAAAGGAGGAGGTCCCGGCGCCGTTCTTGGAGATCTCCCCGTCGGCCAAGATTGGGACGGTCGCGGGGTCGATCGATTTGGCGCGCCTGACCGATCCCGAGCACCCGCAGGCCGCTCTGCTGCCCGGAACCCTGGCGCGCGCCCACCGCGGCGTGGTGTTCGTCGACGAGATCAACCGCCTGGCGGACATCGCCCCCGAGCTGGCGGACGCGCTGCTTGACGTCATGGGGACCAAGCCCGGCCGGCTGCAGATCGAGGAGACCGGTCTGGCGCCGGTGGTCCTGCCCTGCCGGGTGACCGTGTGGGCGGCCAGCAACCCGGACGAGGAACCCGGACCGCTGGCGGACATCCGGCGGCAGCTTGCGGACCGCTTCGATTTGATGGTGGCGATGCGCCGCCCGGCGGAGGTCGCCGCCGTGGCGGCGGTGCTGAATCGCGACGAACTGGCGGAGGAGGCGGGGACCGACGCGGTGTCTGCGCTCGAGTGCCGCCTGCGTCAGGAACTCGTGGAGCGGGCGGTCCAGCCGGTACCGGAACTGGCCCCGGTTTGGCGGACCCTGCTTGCCGGCCTCTATTGCGAGTTCCAGATCGAGAGCCTGCGGGCGGTGCAGGCCTGGCAGAGCGTCGCGCGCCTCCAGGCCCAGCGGCAGGGTCGCGGCTGCGTCCGCTTTTCGGACCTGCGGGCGACCGCGCCCCTGGTGCTGAGCCACCGCCTGGAGCCGGAGGAACTGGCGCGGCTGTTGGACCGGTTGGAACGGGAGGATCCCGCCGCGGCGAAGCCGCCCGCCGCGGCCCTGGCCGCGTCCACGCCGGTGGAGACCGCCGCGGCCCCGGCGCCGTCCGTGGTCGACGCGGTGGTGAGCGGGGGCGGCACCGCTGGCCGCCCCCTGCCGCGCTGGCTGCGGTGGGGCCGGGCCGCGGCGCCGACTGCACCCACCGTTGGGTCG
>JAJZXK010000162.1 GCA_021806565.1 Bacillota bacterium
GCTCAGCTCATAGACGACTTCGGCTTCCTTCTCGTCCCTTGGTCATAGCCCAAGCTCGTCCCGCCTTTGGGAACGAACTTCTGGGACGCGGTACTAGCGCCCCAGCCAGCGCCATTGAGGAGGGATCCGCCCGTGGCCGCCGCCGCCAGCACCCTGCCGCGCGACCTCGGTCCCACCCCCGACATCTTCGGCCGCGCGCCGGGCGCCGTGGCCTCGACCTATTTTCTGCTCGGCCGGCTCCTGCGCACCACGCTGCGCCAGCCGGTCTGGCTGGTGATCATGCTGGTGCAGCCGATCATCTGGCTGTGGCTGTTCGGCCAGCTCTTTCGGCGTGTCGTCACCCTGCCGGGCTTCGGCGCCTCTTCGTACCTCGACTTCCTCGCCCCGGGCGTGGTCGTGATGACCGCCCTGTTCGGCGCGGCCTGGGCCGGCATGCCGGTCATCACCGAGTTGAACGAGGGCGTGCTCGCCCGGATGCTGACGACTCCCGCTAACCGCGGCGCGATGATCGCGGCGCGTGTCCTGCACACCTGTATCAGCACCGTGGTGCAGGGCGTCCTGGTTACCCTCATGGCGCTGGCCCTGGGGGCCCGCATCCCCTCGGGGGTGGTCGGCGCAGCCGTGATGGTCCTCTCCGCCGCCCTGCTGGCCGCCTGCTTCGGGGCGCTGTCGACCGGCTTGGCGTTGCTGGCCCGGCGCGAGGAGACGCTGATCGCGATCGTGAACTTCATCAGCCTGCCGCTGAACTTCCTCAGCCCGGTGCTGATGGCCGCTGCCCTCATGCCCAAGTGGATGCAAGGGGTGTCGCGCTTCAACCCCGTGGCCTGGGCCGTCACCTCCGCGCGCCAGGCCGCCGGGGCGGCGCCACAGTGGGGGACGGTCCTCGGGCACGACGGGCTACTGCTGACCCTGGCCCTGGTGCTGCTGGCCTTTGCGACGTGGACGTTCCGCGCGTACCAGCGGTCGCTGTAGAGTTACAGCACCGGGAGGACGACGCCATCCTGGGCGGTAGCCTACCGATTAACCCAAGCGGAGGGACCACCGCGCACCAATCCGATGCATGCGGGCCATGAACTCGCGGCGGTCCCGTTGACC
The DNA here is from genome assembly GCA_021806565.1 of Bacillota bacterium. Lineage (GTDB taxonomy): Bacteria > Bacillota > Sulfobacillia > RBS10-35 > JAJYVN01 > JAJZXK01. The sequence continues at coordinate 1,096 of JAJZXK010000162.1, forward strand.
GCGGTCGGGCCGTTGGTGAAGTGGAAGGTGACCTCGTAAGTGTCGGCTGTCGCGTGAGCGGTGAAGAAGTATGAGTTACCCGGCGGAGGCTTGGGCAGCTGGGCAGGGAGGTGTACGGGAAAGCGTGCGGCGTTCAGGTAGGAGAGCACCCCGCGCAATGACGACGATGCCTGTCCCAGCGCGGGGCTGCCTGGCACGGGCATGAAGAGACGGCAACCACCGAGGGCAAGAGCCATGAGGGCCAAAGCGATGATATTGGCCATCAGCAGGCGCACCTCGATCACCTCGCTTTCGGGAACATTGGCCGCGCCAGGATAGCCTGGCTGGCGGTGACGCCGTTTGCCCTCATCTCTCGCGCTTCGCCGTGGCCCGCCCCGGCCCCGCCCAGGCGATCACCGTGGCCGCCCGGGACGTTCCCCGCCAGTTCAAACCGGGGGGTCATGCGGCAGCCCTGCTCAGGGATCAGGACCCTTGCTGTTGGCGGGCGGGTAGTGATAGCTTGAAAACAGACCCAGCATGGGTAATGCCCCATACGGGTATTACTCAGGGACCAAGGAGGCAAGGGTAGCGGGTACCGATGGATCGGCTCGAAGGCGTGAACAGGATGGCCGCGTAGCCGCGCTCGACTAGGTCCACCTGTGAGAACGGTCGGAAAGTCGCGTAAATGGCTTGGCGGGCTGTCGTAAGGCGCATAAGGATGCACTGCGAGGTGCGGTGGGCTGACGCGTGGGGTACCCGGGGTGCGCAGAATCGACCCGCAGGTCCTGTGCGGCGGGTCCGTGGGCGCGAGCAACCAGGCCAGGGCCGCGGGCGCCCGAGCCATCGTCACACCCGGTGGACACCGCCTCACGCCAGGGCGGGGAGTTTGACCTTGCCAGCGGCCAGCAGCGTCTTGAGGCGGGCCAGATTGGCGGTGTAGGCCGACAGGGCGGAATGGTAAAGCCCCTTGGCGAGGCCGATATACCAGGCGCGGCGGTTGCCCCGCCAGCGCACCATGTTCGCTTGGGCCCGCTCGATGTGCGCCCGCTTGCCGCGGTCGATCTTGGTGGCCACGAGACCGCCGCCGCGCACCCGGCCTCGCCGAACCTTGCCGCGGCGGGTTCCGATCAGCACGGTATCGCGCCAGACCATCTGGCAGCGATGATCCTCGTCGGCGTAGGCGCTGTCCCCGTGTAGCCGGCGGATGCGGCGCTCTTGGAGTAGGGCCTTGGCCTGGTCGTTGCAGCGGGCCATGGCCGAGCCGTCCACGGCGTTGGCCGCCATTACGTCGACGGCGACGATCAGATCCGTCGGCAGGTGCGTGACAACGCTCACCTTGCCGCCGTGCCAAGTGATCTTATGATTGCCTTGGCCTTTGCAGCCGAAGCGCGCCTCCGTGTCCAAGGCATTGGTCAGACGATCCGCCGGCTTGTCCGTCCCCGTCGGTCCGCGCTCGTCCAAGATCCGTTGCAGCACATCGACGGCCTTCGCCACCACACCGCGACCCCGCAAGGGCTTGATGGCGCGGATCAGTTGCGTGGCCTTGCGGTAGCAGCGCGCCCACTGCCGACGGGCGGCACGGCTCTGCATACCGCCGCCGTAGTGCTGGAAGCGGCGGCGCAGCCAAGCCCCCAGTCCCAGGCGCTGGCTGAGTTCCTCGGCGTCCCGGGGCGCCACGCTGCGCACGGCCAGCATCACGCGGCGCAGGCCGTGCTGCAACAACCCGATGATCGTCGGTTGGGCCACCGCGGCCTCAAAGCGGGTGGCGTCGATGCCGAAGTCGTCCTTCTTGGGATCCACCAGCGCGGGGAGGCGGCCCAACCAGTTCACCTGTTGGTCGAAGAGCTCGGCACCCAAGCCCGCAGCCACCACGGCCCTACGGAAATCGCCGATGGCCGTACGGCTCGGCGCGGCCCGGGTGCCCAGAGACAATCCCACCAGGTAGCGCACGCGGGCGTTGTCGCGCAGTTGCTGCACGAGCTCCCGGTCGTGCCAGACCTTCTCCCGCCGCAGGACCAGGGCCCGGAGCAGCACGCTCACGGGCCAACCGGGCCGGCAGACGCCGGACTGAACCAGCCGTTGGAACGGAGCCTCGTCGATCAACGCCAGCAGGCGCTTGTGCATGGCCAGTTCGGCATCGGCGGAATATTCGCAAAGCAGCGGCGTTGCGAAGATGTCTGCGGCGCATGACAGCGAATTACGCAATGGCCAGAACCCCTCTCAGGGCTGGCCATTTCCTTTCCTCAGCCAAGTATTCCTGCATCAACCATGGGCCACGACTTCCCTGGGCCGCGTCCGCCACGGCTGCCTGCATGTCTATACGGCACCAAAGCGGCCTCGCCCACTCTTCGACCGTTCTCTCAGGAACTGGCGTTGGAACTTCTGCTTCGCCGTTGACCCCCGGGTCGGCGGCGCAGTATAATGGGTTACTAAATCGATTTACAACTGTGCCGGTTGGCCTGATAAACCCTGACGGCTGGTCGGTGCCAATAGAAAAATCGATTTAGCGAAGGGGAGGGATAGCGTGGTTTAACTGGTGCGCTTGCTGCGGCTTTCCCCGGCCCTCGCTATGGCGCCGCGGTTTCGTGGAATCCACCTACCTGCTCCAGGGGTACCAAAGCTCAGGGGGGAGGGTGTGTCATGCGGTGGACTCAGCGGATTCTGGCGGTGGTCGTGGTACTTGCCCTGGCGGCGTTGGGCAGCGGAGCCGCATTCGCCGCAGCTCCTGTCGCGTTCACTGCATCCAAAGGGACGTATACTGTGACTACCGCCGGAACTGACATCTATGGCAGTTCGGACTCGTTTGTGTATGCATACGCGCCCGCGTCTGGTGACGGGACCTGGTCGGTAAAGCTGGACGCATTCCATAACCCAGTTGTCTGGACCAAGGTCGGACTGATGGTGCGTGCTTCCCTGTCGGCCGGTTCCCCGATGATCTTCTTGATGAACGGTAACAAAAACGGGGATTGGGCAGTGGACCGCACGAAGTTTGGCGGTCCGGTCAACACAATCTCCGGCGGCATGGGAGTCGCCCCACCCGTCTGGCTTAAGATCCAGAAGAAAGGTACCACCTTTTACGTCTTCGACTCAGGGAACGGCACCGCGTGGAATCTCATTGGAACTCCTGTGACTCTCAATGTAGGTAAGAGCTACTATGTCGGTCTTGCCGCATCTGAGCACGATCCCAAGGCGGTGGGGTCCGCTACCTTCTCTGACCTCGTCGGGTTCACGCCGACGGCGGGGCAAGGGATCGGCGTGTCCGGCGTCCAGCCAGTCGTCGCCAGTGGGGCGACTCCAGCACCTGCCCGCTCTTTCGCCCCAGCATCGAACGTAAGTGCCTCAGCTCCCGCACAGCTCCCGAAGACCGGTGGTTCAATGGTCCTTGAAGTTTCCTGGGGGACTGCACTGCTCGCGGGCGGGCTGGTCTTGATTATGCGCCGGAAGCGCCCACCCGCTCGATCTCACGAATCTCGGTGACTTCGCTTGGGGCGGCGTCGGACGGAGGGGCTCGTCAGATGGCTTAGGGTTGGCGAGCCCGCTCCGTCGTTTGTGGATCACTGTTGGGGGCCTGTGGCGCCTGAAATCCGTGGAGGAGGGGGTGTGGGTGTTGATCCGCTGTGGGGGTGATGAAAGGGAATTTGGAGCACTTGCCAAGGGCGTGACGCGTCGCAACTTGACCGCCATGATAGCCTTGGGTGCGGTTTCACTCATAGGAGCCGGCTGCACCTCCAATAGGAAGACGGGTTCCCCAGCGGAGGCGGAGTGGACCTCGCTCTTGGACTCTGCCACCCTCGATGGTGGGAAGAGTGTAGTGCGCACGTCGGTGGCACTGCACCGGAGTAGCCCACAGTTCGCTCTTGACGGAAAGCCGTTCGGTGGGCCAGGATATTTCAGCTACAACCCTAAGTCCTCGTACCGGCAGCAGATGGCGGCGGCCGGAGTGCGGCTATTCTCGTTCACCACCAACGTGGCCGGAGCGCCATACAACTACACTCCAGAGGTGTGGCGGGCGGAAAACGAGTGGGACTACAGCGCGTTCGACCAGCAGGTCGCTTCCATTCTGGCGGGTGCGCCTGGAGCTCTCCTGCTGCCACACCTGTACATCGCCGCTCCGGTCTGGTGGCTGGACGCCCATCCCGAGGCCAAGATGGTCCTGAGCGACGGCAGCACGGAGTTCCAAGGGCCCAGCCAGCCTGGTACGGTGGCTGGACGCCCGCTGGGCTCCCTCGCCTCGCCCCTATGGCGGCAGGCTATGGCATTAGCTATCGAACGCATGATTCAACACATTGCAACTTCTAGTTACAAGGATCAGATTTTTGGTTACGTCCTCTCCGGACTCGCGACTGAGGAATGGTATCACTGGGGCGTCCATACCTCGCAGATGGGCGATTACAGCGACGCGTCGCGATTGGACTTTCAGCGGTGGCTGCGTGAGCGGTACGGGAGCGACGCGGCCCTGCGAAAGGCGTGGAATGACCCATCCATCAGTTTGGACTCGGTCGACATCCCGAGTCAGGTGGAACGAATCGGCGACCAGACCAAGATGTTTCGCGATCCGACCACGGAGATGCCCGTGATCGACTGGTATTCCTATTACAATGACATCATTGCCGAGACCATCGACTTTTTCGCCGGGGTGGTCAAGACCGCGACCGCCCATTCCAAACTGGTGGGCGCTTGGTACTGTTACATGTTCGAGTTCTTTGGCGAGCAAGAATATGGACACATGGGTGTGGGGCGTCTGCTCCAATCCAAGGCACTGGACTTCTTGATCGTGACGGGGAGTTACTATAACCGCCAACTCGGATCCGGCGGAGACTACGTTCGCGGACCAGCACATTCGGTGCGCTTGCACGGCAAGGCTTGGTACAACGACAATGACTTTGCCACATTCCTTTTTCCGCAGATCCGAGCGCGCGTTGGCTCTGGCGCGTACAGCCCTCCCAATTGGTATGCGGTCACCACCAGTGCCGCGGGCACGGAATCGCTCATCCGTCGAGTTACCGGCTTCTGTCTCGCAGAGGGATTTCAATACGGTCTGAACGACCTGTATGGTGGCGCGTATGACAATCCGCAGTTGATGTCGGCCGTGCATCAGCAGGTGGGAGTGCTGCGGGGTGCCACACAGGTTGACCAATCGCGAGTGAGCGAGATCCTTCTCGTGGTGGACGAGAGGTCGGCGATGTACGCCTCGTACGCCAATTCGATGATGGGCCAGGCACTGGATGTTGTGCGAATGCGGCTGACCAACTGTGGTGCGCCCTTCGACGCGATCCTCTTGGACGACTTATCCTTACTACGGGCGCACAACCCGTATAAACTGATCATCTTTCTCAACGTGTACCATATGACGTCGCAGCAGCGCAACCTTGTGGCCTCCGTCGCGAAACGTGATAACACAACGCTTCTCTGGACCTATGCGGCGGGCTTGTTCGATGGACCGGTGCGATCGCTGGCGGTCATGGGCGAGGTAATGGGGCTAAGCGTGACAGAGGCTGCCCAGTCCGGCCGTGCCCAGATACACCTAGTAGCCCCTACAGAGGCACTGGGACGGGCGTTGTCGGCGACCGGGGTTGCGCGCGCGGAGATGAACGCCTACGGGGATGTCTTTGCGGTAGCAGATTCAAATGCCACCGTGCTCGGGGTGACCGCGCTTGCTGATGGTCGAGAAGTCTCGACGCTGGCCGTCAAGGCGCAGCCAGGCGGCTGGACGGCGCTGTACTCCGGGCTGTCCGTGCTGCCGGTACCGTGGTATCGAGAGATTGCCCGCTTCGCTGGTGTACATATTTATGAGGAGTCCGGCGATACCCTTTACGCCAGTGACAGCTTCCTGACGATCAGCGGTGATCAGGCGGGGCGACGGACGATCGCCTTGCGCCGTCCGCATCACGTGCGTGACGCCTTCACGGGACAGGTGCTGACCCGCAATGCCACGCGGGTCGAAGTGATGCTTGAGGACAAGGACAGTGTCGTGCTTGAACTCGTCGCCCCTTCGCCGTGGTGGCGAAGCCTCTAGCGTCGAGAGGACGTCGCGTGTCTGGTAGGTGGTGCGGAGGAAGGCAGGAAAGGGGAGTGGGCCGCGGTGAGGGGAGCAATCCAAGATCGCTGCACCCGGCGCCGAGCGCTTGCGGCCATGGCGGC
>JAJZXK010000034.1 GCA_021806565.1 Bacillota bacterium
GCCCGACGGCTACGGGAAGCGGAGCCGCCCGATCGTCTCCCGCCGCGGCGCCGGTTCGACGGGCCCCCGACGGGCGCCGATCCGCGGTTCGGCGCGGAAGGGGCGGCCGGTCCACGCGCTCCGGCGTCCCGCCCCTGGCGGCCCCGCCCGCCCGGTGTCCCGCGCACCGCCGCGTCGCGGCGGTCCCGACCCGGAACCTGCGGCCCCCCACGCCCGTCTTCACCCCGCAGCAACATCTCGGCATCGACTCCGACTGCACCCGCCAGCGCCAACAGACACGTCCCGCCTGGATAGCGGCACGTTCCACGCTCCAGGGCAAGGATCACTCGGGCCGCCACGCCGGAACGCCTCGCCAACGCGTCCACCGTCAGGCCTTGATCCTGACGGAACTGCGCCAGCGTGCGGCCCACCGCACCCACCGGGGCGCTGCGCACCCGCACCTCCAGCGGTTCGCGGGACAGAGGCGCATCGGGCGGTTGCGTCATCGCGGCATCGTATCCATAGATCACGCGGCGCGGGGACTGTCGCCTTCAGGCGACAGCGGAAGCGCCGCTCCCTCCCTTGAGATAGATGTGGGCGTTCTGTATAATGCGACTCATGACGGCGTATAGGAAAAACGCAGGCGCGGTCTTCTCGCTGAAGTACGACGTGGTGTGGTGTCCGAAATATCGCCGCGCCGTGCTCGTCGGGGCCGTGGCGGAACGCTTGGAGGCTCTCCTGCGCGAGAAGATTGCCGATGAAGGTCTGATGGTTCACGCGCTGGAGGTCATGCCAGATCATGTCCACCTGTTCGTCGAGAGCGATCCGACTTGGGCACCGGCTGCGATCGTCGGTCGCCTGAAGGGCTACACTTCCCACATCTTGCGCGACGAGTTTCCGCACCTTCGCTCCCGACTGCCAACGCTTTGGTCCCGTAGTTACTATGCGGGCACCGTCGGGCGCGTATCCGAGGCAACGATTCGTAGTTACATGGAGTCCCAGAAGGGGAGGTAACCGGTGGACGGGACAGTGCCTCTGGCGCTGCGAGTGACGCAGGAACAAGACGCGGCACTGTCCGCCACCATAGCGGGGTTCACCGCCGCCTTCAACGCTGTCTGCCGCGTTGGCTGGGACGCCAATGAAAAAAACGGCGTCCGACTGCACCACCTGACCTACCGGGAAACCGAGGGCGAGAGCCCCAATCTGGTCTCGGACCTGCTCCTCTAGGCACGTGTCAAGGCAACAGAGGCCTTGCGCTCGGCATGCAGTCGGCGCAAGAAGGGGCGGAAGCTGTCGCGCCCGCAGGCGACCGTCTGTCCGCCGCGCTGCAACCACCACACCGCCACCGTGCGGTGGGATACTCGCGAAGTGCGCCTGTCCACGGCCGCTGGTCGCATGACGATCCCGTTCCTGCTTCCAGAACACTACGCTAAGTACGCAGGTGGCCGCCCGCTCACCGCCGACCTCATTCACCGTAAGGGGAAGTGGTATCTGCAGGTCGCCGTCGAACTGCCCGACCCGCCCGCCCCCCCTGAGTACGGTCCCGCCGTGACCTCGGGGAACCGCTTTTTCGGCCGCCGCCAATGGCGCGGCGTCGAAGCCCGTTACTTCCGGCTGCGCCGCCTGGCCGGGAAGGTCAACCGCCTCCGGCGCACCTGCGGCCACGTTCTGAGCCGCCGCATCGCGGAGCCCGTGGACTCCGGCACCGTGATCGTCGTGGAGAACCTGACGCACATCTGGGCGCGTGTGAAGCGGCGCGGCAGAGAAGCCCGCCGCGTGCACTCCTGGTCGTTCGCGCAACTGCGCGGCTTTCTGGAGTACAAGCCATAGGAAGTGGGCTGCGTCGTCGTGGGCATCGACCCCCGGCACACATCGCAGCGATGCTCCCGCTGTGGGTACACCGCCCGGAATAACCGCCGTTCTCAACGCGACTTCGCCTGCCGATCCTGCGGCTTCCGCCTCAACGCGGACCTCAACGGCGCTCGGAGCATCGCCTGGAAGCACCTTGCCGCGGTGGCTACACGCGACCGCGGTGGTCCGCCGTCAACCGGCCTAACGTCCGCCGACCCAGGTGGACAGGCCGTCGGGTTTACCCGACGGTAGTTGACGACGATCGCCGGCTTCGCCGCAGCGGCGGCGCCACCCTTCCGCCCATCGAGGCAAACCGCCCGCCGCCGCCCGCCCGCCCGGTGCGTGGAGGCGGCCGCGATCAGCCCGGCCGGCGCGCCATGACGCAGAGGCATCGCCACTCCAAGGCACGCAGCCGGGCGCTGACGCGGTCGAAACCCGCCACCAAGCGCTCCTCGCACTCGGCCAGCAGGCTTTCCCGGTGCGCGGGATCCACGCCGGCCAACAGCAGTTCCGGAACGCCCAGCCGCCGCCAGACGGCGATAGCCGACGAAACGTCCTCCATGCGCAACTGTTGGGGTCGGCTGACCTCGGCGCGTTCCAATTCCAGCCCAGTCGCTTGCAGCATCGCTTCCAGGGCACCGAACGCCAAGAGCGGTTGTGGCAGAGACCGGCCCGCCGCGGCCTGCGCAAGCCGGATCGGCTCCAGCACCTCCGCCCAGAAGGGCGACCAGGGGAACTCCAGGGCGGCCGCGAGGGCCACCCGGCCACCCGGACGCAGGAGCCGGGCCATCTCGCGCACCGCCTGCGGTGCCTCACACAGATGGAGAAACAACGCGCCGATCACCATGTCGACCGTGCCGGACGCCACCGGCAGGGATTCCGCCCCGGCCTGCACGAAATGCAGCCAAGGGATGCCCGCCGCGCGCGTTCGCGCCCGCGCCAAGCGACGCGCATCCGGCTCGGTCACGAGCAGGGCCCCGTCCGGTCCGATCCGCTGAGCCAAACCGCCCTCGAAGGTGATGCGCCCCGCCCCGGCCCCGACCTCCACGACCGCTCCCCCGAGCGGCGGGTCGGCAAAGGCGACGAAATCCTCGGCCTGTTCCCGCCACTGCAGGTAGTACCCCTGAGCGCGCGGACCCGCCGGTACGGCCGGGGACGCGGTCGAAAAGAAGGTGACGGCCGGCGGCACGGCGGTCAGCAGGATGCGGCCGCCGCTGGCCGCCGCCAGAGCCAGCCCTTGACTCGCGTTCAGGTCGGCGACCGCATCCAGCAATGCCAAGGCGAGCTTGCCCGCCTCCCAGGTCGCCAAGCCATAACGGACGCGCACCGGCAGCCCGAGTGTGGCACCCAGCTGCTCCAGGGCATCCTCCACCCCCCGCACCCAGGCCTCGGCCGCCGGCATGTCCGCCCGTGGCAGCACCAACGCAAAGACGTTTCCCTCCAGGCGCAGGGCCAACCCGTCGGCCGGTGCCACTGCGCGCATCGCGGCGCCCAGGGCGGAAAGCAGCGCGTCTCCGATCGCCCAACCGCGTGACTCGTTAATGGCCTTGAGGCGATCGATGTGCAGGCACGCCACGACGCCAGGCCCGCCATCCCAACGGGCGGCCACTGCATTCCAGCCGTGGCGGTTCATCAACCCGGTGAGGGCATCGGTCCGGGTCCATTCGGGCAGTGCCGGACGCTTGTCCGGGACACTGCGCTCGCGCTCCAGAACGATGAGCAACGTCAACGTGCCCTCGCCTTCGGGCACGGGTGCTCCGACCAGGATCACGGGGCGAGGCACCTCGCCGTCCTGGACGGCGGCGGCGACCGGTGTACCGGTCCGCAGGGCCAGGGCCAACCGCCCAAGGGCATCGGCCTCTCCGTCCGGCCCCCGCAGGCGTAGCGCATCCAGCGCCGGGCCGCCGAGCGCACCTTCCGCCAACCCCCAATACGCCTGGGCGCAACCGTTGAAGTCGACCAGGCGGCAGGCGTCGTCCAGAATGCACATCGGCAATGGCACGTCCGTATACGCCACTCGGGCGATGGTGTCACCAGAAAACATGGCACCTCGCTCCTCTTGGAGCCACACGGCGTCCGCCTGCATCTCTCGCGAACCGCGGAGCACCACCGCCGGCTGGCAACCTCCGGGCGATTCGCGACCGAGGCGCCAACGCCTTCGTACCAACCGCATCTTTCCAAATAACCAACGGTGCCCTGGTCCTTCATTCCGAAGCGTTGCGCGCGCCTGCGCGACGGCCGCCATCCTGGAGCAAGCTGAGAAAGCTCGGCGCCACTTCCGTCTTCGGGTGGATACACCGCATCCGGGACCGTAAGTGGCGGTGAGCAAGAACGGGCGGGCCGGCGGTCAGCAGCGACGCACCGACCCCATCGCGGCACCGCCTGGTGGCTTCGCGACAGCGGCCTCGACACGGCCGTCGCGCGCTCAATCCCGCGGCGACGGACTGACCAAGGCGACGACCTCCCGGACGCAATCGACGCATATGCCTTTGTGGTGTACGGGAATGACGTGCTGAGCCGTGCCGCAGAAGACACAGCGCAGGGGCGGTTCCCGTTCCGGCTGGGGGCCGCCCATCGCCAGCGGAACCACCGCCGGCTGCAGCCCGCGCCGCAACGCATCCCGCACCCCCGGCGGCACCACCAGGCGGCCGAGGCGATCCAACCGCCGGGAGATGTTCCGGGCAAGCGGATCCACGCAATCACCCCCTGGGTCCCTGCGACCCGATCGCGCCTCCGTACCAGCATTGTATCGCACTCAGCGCCGACAGGGCTCAGCCGCCGAGCGGACGGGTGACGGTGAAGACCCGGCCTCCGCCCGACGGAAAACGCAGGCTTTGCCAGGCATTGTACCACGCAAGACCGACGCGGCCGGCCGGCCGGTCGAACCGCCTGCCGTTCCTCTCTTCATAGCCTTTTGTTTCCGGCCGCTGGCGCGGTCCGTTTCCTACTTGGAAATTCCTGCTTCGTCGCGGCTGGTTTCGCCAGGCCGTTCTCCTGGCCAGAGCCCTCCGCTCCACAGGCGTTTTGTGTCTCCGGGAAACTCCCGGTGACAAGTCCGGTCCCGGACCTGTTTGAGCGTCTGTGTTCTTACGTGCCGGACACTGTTTCCCGGCCCAGCCGCCAAGACACAGGTTTTCAAAGTGCGTGGAACAGATCTTATGCCTATGTTTCGCCACGAACGGCGATACCCCTTGCAGCTGCTGGCAACCCCTCGGACGGATCCCGAAGCCGGGAAGCGATCCGCCGCGGGTCGCAGGGGACACCGCCCCCACTCGCGAAACTATGACAGGGAAGCTGGATCGAAGTTGCGGCAACCCGGCCGCCCCGCCGCGGATGACAGGCCGCCGGGTTTTGACCTTAATGGTATGCGCCCCGGGGCCCAGGGCACCGTAGGCGCACCGGTCCGCCGCTGTCATGCCGCGCCCCCGAGGGGGACGAAAGGCATAATCCAAGGCCAGAAAGGGGCACAGGCCTGGTCAGGCGGACCCGTGGACGCCCGGCGGCGGTGCGGACACGCCCATGACCAGGCCCAACCATGGCGTTGCTATCCGTCTCCACTTGGGCGCTCAACCAACACCTCGGCCCTTTGCACTGGACCAAATGGGACCCGCAGGCCCACCGGCCCGTGACCGTGGCCGAAGACCGCCCCCGCACGCTGCCGCTGACCGCGTTGCCCGCCCGTCTGGCCGGGATGGGTTTGCAGGCCTGTGAACTCGGGCACTTCCACCTACCAGCCCTGGAAGACATCAAGGACGAGCACGTCACCGAGATTCGCTCGGCATTCCACCGCTCCGAAATCGTCCTGTGGAGCCTTTTGGTCGACTACGGCGACCTCAGCGCCGCAGACCCGCGGCGGCGGGACGCCGATCGCCAGTACATCTCCGAATGGGTGAAGATGGCGGCCCGCCTCGGCGCGCGCCACGTGCGGGTCGTCGCCGGGGAGGGAAGTCCGTACGACGCGGCCGCCATCGACCGCTGTGTCTCGGCACTGGAAGAACTGGCCGACCTCGGCCGCGGCCTCGGCATCGGTATTCTGACGGAAAACTTCCGGCGGCTCGCGTCCACACCGGAGGTTTGCGTGCAGATCTGCACGAGGCTCCTGGACCGCGTCCACCTGACCGCCGACTTCGGCAACTTCCCGAAGGCGACCAGATCCGCCGCCCTGGCCCACATCCTGCCTTTCGCGCGCTCGGTGCACGCCAAGCCCGACCTCAACGGCGAAGGAGACATCGACAACGCCGCCTTCGACACCCTGTTGGGCGTCGCCGCCGGCGCCGGTTTCGACGGCGCGTACACCGTCGTCTACGAGGGGCCGGCGGACCAGTGGGATGGCGTGGAGCGCACGGCCGAGCGGATCCGCCGCCACCCCCTAGCCCTGTCCCCCCGGTGAAGGCGGTGGCCCGGCGGCCATCGATGGGATGGACTCAGACCCGAGGCAGTTCGCCGCGCTCGACCGCGGCGGGCGTCGTCCAACAGTGATCGCAGATATCCCTCTCCGCGCCCAGCAGGTGCTGGTCATCGGTGACGGTGCCGCAGCGACGACAGGCTCCAAGGAACGGCAGGCCCGAACCGGACGCCTGCGCCCCCTGGGGCAACTGGCTGTTCAGCGCGGTGATCCATTCGTTGGCGAGGAAGACCGCATACCCGACGCCCAGCCCGCCCCGCGGTGCCGCTATGGTGGCCTCCGGGGCATAATCGATCCAGCGACAACTACGGCCGGTATCGGTGTCGCGGGCCTCCAGGACAAACCTCCATCGGACCGCCACGCCTCGCCCCCCTCGTCCCGTCGGAGTCGCGCGACCGCCGCGGTTGGGCCCGGGGGTCGTCCGGGCCGCTCTCCGGTGGCGGCGTCCCAGGGTCGGACCCGCACCAAGTCTCACAGTAGCGCACAAGCCCTTGCGCGCCAAGGTCCGTTCGGTGGCGACCATGCAGGCCCTGCGGCGGATGGGCGCCCGCCGCCCGGCTGCCGCCAAGTTTGGGGCGGAGGACAGCCGCAGACCGACCACGAGCGCCCCGGCCGGAGCCCTCCCCCGGGACCTTGGAAAGGAGTGGTGGACCGATGCGCGCGATTGTGCTCGACGAACACGGCGGTCCGGAGGTCCTGCGCATCCGCGAGGTTCCCGCACCCCAACCCGGACCGCAGGAGGTCGCCGTCGATGTACGGGCGGCGGGGGTGAACCGCGCCGACCTGCTGCAGCGCGAGGGGCGCTATCCCGCACCGGAACCTCGACCCGCCCACGAAATCCCCGGGCTTGAGATGGCCGGCTGCGTGGCCGCCGTCGGGCCGTTGGTGAGCCGCTTCCGGGTGGGTGACCGCGTGGCCGGACTGCTGCCGGGCGGGGGCTACGCCCAGCGGGTGGTCAGCCACGCGGACCTGCTGTTTGAGGTTCCGGCCAACCTGGGCTGGGCCGAGGCCGCCGCAGTGCCGGAGGTCTTCCTGACGGCGTACGACGCGCTGGTGCTGCAGGCGGGTATGGGGGCCGGCGACCGCCTCCTCGTGCATGCGGCCGCAAGCGGGGTCGGCACGGCGGCCGTCCAACTCGGCCGCTGGGCCGGGGCCCAGGTCTACGGCACGGCGGGGAGTGCCGCCAAATGCCTTGCGGCGGAAGGACTGGGCGCCCATGCCGTCGTGGAGATGGGCGATCGATCCCGGGACTTCGCCGCCATCCTGGACGAGCACGTCGGCGGCCACGGCTTCGACGTGGTCCTGGACTTGGTCGGAGCCTCGTACCTCGATCGCAATCTGAAAGCCCTTGCGCCCCGTGGGAGGCTGATCACGCTCGGCCTGGTCGGCGGCGTGCGCGCCGAAATCGACCTCGGGCAACTCCTGTCCCGACGCCTCACTGTGATGGGCTCGAACCTGCGCGGCCGCAGCCTGGGCGAGAAGGCCTCACTGACCGCCGTCTTCGCCGGCCGCGTTCTGCCGGCACTGGCCGCGGGACGGCTCCGCCCAATCGTGGGTACGGTGCTGCCGTGGACGCGGGCGGCCGAAGCCCACCGCCTCCTGCAGGCCGACGCCGTGATCGGCAAGGTCGTCCTCGAAGTGCAGTAAAACCTCTCGGCCCGCCGCAGGTGAACGACTGGCCGCAGCATATCCACCGTGCGGCGGCGTTCCAACCTCGAAAGGGCGTGGTCACGGCCATGTTGTATGCCGGCCCGCCTCGGCCCTGCAAGCGGACCCACCACGGGCGGCGAACCCTGCTGCGCGCGGCGGCGGTGGTTGGATCGGCCGCGGCGGGCGGTTGCGCTCTGCCGCAGTGGGTGGCCGCGCCCACACCACTGCACGTGTATGTGGACACGCTCGACACCGCCGCGCCGCAGCTGGCGTCCGCCGTCCGGGGCGCCATCGACCAGGCCGTCGGGCGGCGGGCCCGCCTGCACGTCTCCGCGGACCGCGGCGAGGCGGCACCGCTGGCGGGATGGTTCGTCCCCCACGCCCCGCCCCCCAAGCTGACCCTGTTCACGATGGGTCCCAGTGAGCCGGTCAATCCGGCAGAACCGTTTGGCTTTCCGTGGCGGGACAGACCATCCCTTCCGATGCCCGACATCGTCGTCAGCACGCAACCGGGGCTGATCGAGTTGCTGGCCGTGCGCGCCCTGGATCTCGCACCGGCCCTGCGCGTCCGCCAGGACCTTCTGGCGGCGATCCCGGCGCCCGCCTGGGCGGCGGGCCGGTGGTTTTCCGGCTCGGCGACGGCCCAAACCGGCATCCCGCTGCTGCGGGATCCGCTGGTCCGCTGGCAGCCACACCAAGGCGCGGTGCCGCCCACGGCATGGGCATCGGACGCCCTGGGCGCGCTGGTCGTGGCCTTCGCTGCGGCCGGCGCGGCGAAACTCGCCACGACCAGCGGGCAAACCTGCGAGCCAGCCTTTGCGCAGCCCGCCGCGATGACTGCGATGGATGATCTGTTGCGCGCCGCACGGCGTTCGGGCCATCTCCCAGCGGCCGCCTTCACCTGGCTTACGGCCACCCGCACACTTCCGACCGACGTCCGCGTGCTGCCCTTGCCATCCGTGCGGCGCGGCCGGCCGGCGGCGGCCCGCTACGTGCAGGCCATGGTGGCCCGCGACGGGCGGGCGACCGCCCTGGCCACGCAGGCCGTGCTGGCGCTACTGGAACCGTCCGCCCAGACGCGCCTAGCCGCGACCGGAGCCGGCCTGCCGCTGCGCCCTTCGCAGGCAAACACCGCCGTGGACGCGTGGAATCTGACCATGCCCGATCCGGCCGCCATCCTCACTCCGGCGCGGGAGGCGCGCGCCATGGACGTTTTCGGCGCTCCGAGCAGCACGAAAGCCTTCTTCGCCTGGATCAGCGCCCAGAACAACCTCGCCGCCGCCATGGCCTTCCTCGGGTCTCGCGGCAGCGCGGCCCGTGGAGAGATGGCTCAGGTGTTCGATCTCGCCACCGCGGCCACCCGCCGGCTCGGCTTGGTGCAATGCCCGCCCGGCGCCACCCCGGGCGCTCTGCGCGCCTGCCGCGTGTCGCGATCGAGCTTCTGGCTCAGCACCCTTGCTCCCTACCCCTGCCCCGGCTGGTAAGCGCCGTTCGCATGTTCGCACCACGACCTGGCAAGTGCCGGGAGCAAGCTAACGAATCGGCTTATCCCCATGCCTGCAGGCAGGGGCTTGCGCCGCGCCTCTTTGGTCAACCGCATGGATCCGGCGGCGGCTCCGACAAGCGTCGGTGCGCCACAGTCCCGCAACAGGTTCCGACGCCACCCGTCCCAGGAGGGAAACCGAGCCACTGCAGCATCCATAACCGTCCATCCTTCCCGCTGAACCTTGATGGGTGGTGTCACCATCACATCTGGACCGTTAATGGACAGAAACGACAGCTATCCTTTAGGCATAGCCACCGTGCATCCCCAAGAACGATAGCGCATTACTTCATCGATTCAGTCATTGGTTCGAACCGCACCGCGGTCCGGGGCGTGCATCCCGAGGCCTTCACAACCATTACTTCTTCAGAGCCTGTTGTTCCCGGCCACCGTAGCGGCCAGCGGGGCCGCGCCGCGGCGACCGCACCTCACCGGTACCACTGCGCCTGCGTCGCCCACAGGCGCGCATACTCCCCGCCTGCGGCCAAGAGCGCCTCGTGGCTCCCCTGCTCCACCAACTCCCCGCCCCGCAGCACCAGCACCCGGTCGCAGAGCCGCGCGAACCCGAGGCGGTGGCTGACCAGCACGGCCGTCCGGCCCTCCGCCATGGCCGCAAAACGGCGGAACAGCTCCGCCTCCGCCAAGGGATCCAGGGATGCCGTCGGCTCATCGAGCACCAAGAGCGGCGCATCCCGCATGAATCCCCGTGACACCGCCACCCTCTGCCACTGCCCACCGGACAGGTCCGTGCCACCGGAGAACTCCCGCGTCAGCAGCGTGTCGTATCCGGCCGGCAGACAAGACGCGACCTCGTCCGCCCCGCCGCGCGCCGCCGCCTCCTGCACCGCGGCGTGGTCCCCCAGCCGTTCCACCCGGCCGTATCCTACGTTCTCCCGCAGACTGAACGCGTAGCGCACATGGTCCTGGAAGACGGCCGCCTGCCGCTCCCGCACCGCGCGCAGGTCCAACCCCCGCAGGTCGCGATCCCCGTAGCGCACGCACCCCTGCGTCGGCTGATACAGGCCCAGGAGCAGCTTGACCAGGGTCGTCTTGCCCGCCCCGTTCCCTCCCACCAGCGCGACATGCTCGCCGGCGGCCAACCGCAACGAAACCCCGCGCAGGGCCGGCTCCTCCCGTAGTGGGTAGCGGAAGGACACCCCCTCCAGGGTGACATCCCCCGTCCACTCCTGCGGCGCCTCACCCCCCGCCGGTTCCTCGGGCCCGAGGTCCAGATAGACGAACAGGTCGGCGATCGTCAGCACCCGCTCGCCGAGCCAGTCGCCCAGCGCGGACACCAGCGTCCCGGTGGCCCCCTGAACGGATTGCATCGCCCACAGCATCGCCACGAACGCACCCGGTTGCAGCGAGCCGCGCGCCAACCCCGCCGTCGCCACCGCCAGGCCGGCGACCACACCGAGCGAGCCGATGCCGCCCAGGCCGGCCCGGGCCAGGTTCTGGCGCACACTCAGCGCGAACTGCTCGTCCGCGGTCGCGCGATAGAGCTGGCGCCAGCGGTCCAACAGCCAGTCCGCGAGCCCGAAGGTCCGCACCTCCTTGGCCGCAACGCTCCAGACGAGCAGAAAGCCAAGGTGGTTGCACAGCCGCTGCTGCGCGGTCTGCCGCTGTCGGAGGAAGAACCGCGAACGGGACTGCACCACCCGCGCCAGCGGGTCCGGCAGGGCCGCGAGTACGACGGCCACGAGCAGCCACGGGCTCCAGGCACCGACGACCACCGCCGTTGCCGCAAGCGCGGCCACCTCGCGCGGAACGGCCGAAAGGCCCTGCATGATGAGCCAGAAGGCCACGGGATCGCTGCCGCGCGACGCCCGGCCGAGGATGTCGCGGAAGTCCGGCCGCTCGAACACCTCCAAACGGAGGGCGGCGGCCTTCCGCTGCAGTTCGCGCGCGAAGGCGTCCTCCATCTCCTGTCGCAGGCGCAACAGTGCGATCTCTGCCAGGGGCCGCAGGACGGATCCAAGGAGGCCGAGTCCCACCCAGAACGCGACCCACGTGAGCAACGCTCCGGCAGGGACCGTGCCGCGCCCGACGCCCACGGCGGCGGCGGCGGCGTAGCGCACGATCCAGACCGTCGCCGCCGGCACGAGGCCGAGCACGCCTTCGGCGGCCATCAGGATCGCGGTGCGCGCCGGATCCACCCGCAGCATCCAGCGCGCAAAGCGCAAGATCGTGGCCGCTGCGCTCCCGCGCGGCGGCGGGGGGGCGCAGAAGGGATCGTACCCGGCACGGACCGGATCCGGCCGGCGTGGGCCTGCCCCCCGCCGCCGCCTCAGCGATACCACTGCGCCTGCGCCTCCCACATGCGCGCATACTCCCCACCGGCCGCCAGGAGCGCGGCGTGCGTCCCGTCCTCGGCGATCCGCCCACCGCGCAGCAGGACGATCCGGTCCGCCAGCCGCGCCGATCCAAGCCGGTGCGAGATCAGAAGCACCGTGGCGCCGGCGCAGCCCTCACCAAAACGCCGATACAGCGCCGCCTCCGCCTGCGGATCCAGGGCGGCCGCCGGCTCGTCGAGGACCAGCAGTTGCGCATCCCGCATGAAGGCGCGGGAGACCGCCACCCGCTGCCACTGACCGCCTGAAAGGTCCGAGCCGCCCTCCAGGACGCGGCCCAGCGGGGTGTCGTAACCACCAGGCAGGGAGGCGGCCACCTCGTCGGCGCCTCCCCGGCGCGCGGCGGCACGCACCCGGTCGTCCTCGTCCATGGCACCGACATCGCCCAACCCGATGGACGCCCGCAGCGTGAACTGGAATCTGAAGTGGTCCTGGTAGGCGGCCGACACCGCGGCGTGCAGGCGCTTTGGTGTGATGTCGCGATAATCCACACCGTCGGCAGTGATCCGACCGCCGTCCGGGCGGTACAGCCCCAGCAGACACTTGGCCAGGGTGGACTTGCCGCAACCGTTTTCGCCGACGAGGGCCACGCGCTCGCCCGGGCGCAGGTGCAGGTCGACGCCGTTCAGCACCGGCGCCTCGCGGCCGGGGTAGATGAAGGTCACATGCTCGCAGCGGATGCCCTCCCGCAAGGGAACCGGGAACGCGGCCCCCACCGGGGGAGCGGACCCCGTTGCGGGGGCTGCGGAGGTCCCGGCCGGCCGCCCGGCGCCCGCTCCCTCACCATCCCCGACCGCGGCCTGGTCCCGAGCTACCTCCCCGTCCTCGGCAAGGGCCAAGAACTCCCGCAGGTACCCGACACCCATCACCTGGCTATACCCCTGGGCCACCTGGAACGCGAACTGCTCCCCCGCCCCCTCGACCATGCGCGCGCCGCCGAAGAGCGCGAGGAACGCACCCGCAGTGATCGCATGGTGCGCCAGGGCCAGCGCCAGGAGCACCGCGGTGCCCGCGGTGAACGCAAACGACACCCCATCCGCCGGAAGGGCAAAGAGCGTGTTGCGCCGCTTTTGGTCAAGCAACTCGGTCCGCACACTGCGCCGGAGCCCCCGCCAACGCTCCGCCAGCGGCCCATACAGGTTGAAGACGCGCAGTTCCTTTTGCTCGTCACCGCCGGTCAGCAGGCGGCCGAGGTAGTCCAGCCGCCGCCGATCTTCGGTCTTGCCCTCGATGAACTCCAGATCGCGCCGACTGCTTTCCGCACGCCGCACCGAGCGCGCGACGACCCCGAGGAGCAGCACTGCGGGCAGCCAGTGCGCGACGGGCCAAAAGAGCGCAGACAGCGTCAAGAGCTCGATGCCGTAACCCAGGGCGTGGCGGGCGCTGAAAAACAGCACGTCCGCCGCGCCGCCGTCACCGGCCCGGTCCAGCTTGTCGTAGACTTCACTCCGCTCGAACGCCAGCAGGGGCAGCCGCGCCGCCTTCTCAAGGCGCAGTTGCCCCAAGCCGCCGCGCAAGCGCTGTGCCAAGCGATCCGACAGCGGCGTGGACAACTGGAAGGCCGCGGCGCCCCGCAGGATCAGGGTCGCGGCCAGCGCCGCCAGCCACGGCAGCAGGCGGACCAACGCCCCCGGTCCCTGGCCGGCCGCGGCGATGCCCGCGTTGATGACGTGCTGAGTGACGCGGACGGAAGCCGCCGGCGCCACGGCCACAACGAGTTGCAACCCAAGCAACCCCAGGGCCGGCCACCGCGCGTACCGCCATACGGCCCCGGCCGTCCACGCGAACTGGTCCGCGGCGGCCGAGAACCCGGGCTTGTTGCTCCAGCGCGACTGCGCGGTGGAGCCCACCTGCCACCTCCCGCACCGCGCCGCGTGACGCCGTGATCCGGCACGCATTCGGGGTGGCGCGTGTGCTCCCTGGACTCCCGCCCTCCCCCGAACGGACCGAACAGGGCGCAACCGTCCACCGTCCGCACCCACGGGGAAGTGGCCGTCACGTCCGCCCCGCTCCATCGGCCCCGCATCCGCGTTGGCCCAAATGGTTGTTCGCACCAGTTTCGATTCGGGCGGGCGGCGGAAACGGAGCCGATCCGGTGAGCCGCCTGGCGCCGCGGCATCGGCGGGCCGCAGCCGGGCCGGCACCGGATCATCGCCGCTCCGCATGATCCTGCCGAAACCGACCGCATCGAGCCTCGAGCCGGGACCAACGACCACAAGGTCTGCGAGAAGCCCAGCGCCGCATCCGCAGCCCAGGGATCGGCCCCGCCGCTTTGCGCGAGCGCAGCGCTGGCCTCCCGCAGGAGACCCGCGGTTCAAGCGACCCGGATCGTCTCGATGCCGAGCAGTTCGCCCAAACAGGCGATCTCCTGCGCCCGAGATCCAACCCCCAGGGCGACATGGTGGGTCGGGCCGTGCGCGCACCAGGCGTCGACGAACTCGGCCGGCCCCTGGGAAAACCGCAGCCGGGTGTTGGTGTTGCCGATGCGCAACACCGGACCGGCCACCGCCGTACCTTCCGCGACCAGAAAGCGGAACCGGCCCCCGGCCGTCTGGGTGACACCGAAGATGGTCACCGGGCCGCTACGGACGCTGAACTCGACCGAGACGCCCCGACCGGCCTTTCCGTGATAGACGCCCAGCCCCCGCAAGACGGGGCGCCGGTCGCAGATCCCCACGTGCCCCGGCCCGTCGTGGCCCATGAGTACGACGCCGTCGACAAAGTCCATGGCGTAGAACTCGGTGTAGCTGCCGCCGGCACCGAGCCGGTCGAGCACCAGCATCGCGACGGCGTTCTTCAGGTCGCCCTCCCCGGCACAGGGCACACCGTCCGCGGTAAGCAGCGACCCGCCCAGAATCAGGGACGCACCGAGTTCGGCGCTCGCTCCCCGGCCCCGGTGGTAGTAGGCAAGGGCGTCGAGCCGAAAATCCCGCACCAACCGCCCCATGCCCGCGGCCACCCGGGCCGCCGCGCGGAGGTCCTCGCCGTCCACGCTGCCACCATCCACGTCGAACATACCCCGCGTCCGCTCCAGCACCGCGGAGACATCCCCTTGCGCGGCCCCGTCCACCCGTGCCGCCAAGTCCTCCATCTCGAGGACCTCGACGTGCAACCCCAACTGCCCGTGGTGCTGCGTGAAGTCCGCATACAGATCGAGCATACCGGGGTAGGTGTGGCCCAAGAACCCGAGGCGCGCCTCGCGCAGGGCGCGCCGCAGCCCGGCCGCACGGCACCAGGCGGAGATCCGCGACCAGGCGGACTCCGCATGGCGGCCCTGCAGCGTGCCCGACACGACGCGGAACGGGATGGCGCACCGCCCCAGCGCTCCGGCCAACTCCGGCACACAGCAGGCACTGCACTGCGCCAACCAGCCTGCCGTGTCACAAGAGGCGTAATCCAGACGTTCGTCGGGCTGCAGGTTGAGTACGAGTACCGGCGCGCCGGCCCGCTGCAACAGAGGCACGACCTGGGACGACGTGGCGTACGTGCCCGCGTGGACGACCACAAGGTCCACGTCGGACCGGCGCAGTTGCGCCCCGGCCGCGGCCCCAGCCGCGGCGGTGTCCACCATGCCGACGTTAACGAGGTTCCCCATGGTCGACAGCCTCGTCGCGACCACGCCGGCGTAGCCGAGCAGCCGCTCCCGCAGGCCGGGAAACTGGTCCCAATAGGCCTCCAGGCCGATCGTGCAAAACCCGATCAGCGGACGTGTCGTGGCGCGCCGCATCCCACCGGTCGCAGCCATAAATCACGCGGCGCGGGGACTGCCGCCTTCAGGCGACAGCGGAAGCGCCGCTCCCCCCCTTGCGGTAGCATCGGTCGGAACCTTGAACACCGAGCGTAGCGGGTTCGGGCGGGCAGTCTGCCACCCGGTAAAACGCTCGCAGCACAGCGGGCAGGAGACGCCGCCCAAAGGCACCGGCTTGCCGCACAACCGCTGTGGGCACATAGCTCCGGATCGCTCCTGTCCTTGCCGGGGTGGGTACATCCGACCCCGGCGGGCCCCGTCCACCGGTCTAACGTCCGCCGACTCGGGTGGACAAGCCGTCGGCTTTAGTCGACGGTCGTTGACCACGGCAATCCCTCCCGCCTCTCCACCGGCTCCGTTGCGGCCCCAGCAACACGGTGTGGATCGGCCAGCACCAGTTCGTGCTCCAGATAGACGGCGGGCGGCACCGGCTCGCCCTGGAGCAGGTGCGCGGCCAGTTGCAGCACGTGCTGGCCGTACGACTCAGGCTGGAAGGCGACCCCGCCGATCAGCGGGCTTCCAGGCCGGCGCAGTTCGCGTTGGGCCCGCCGGTCGAGCCCGAGGGTCACCGCCAGCGTGCACGACTCCCGTCCGTCCACCCGCAGGGTCTCCAGGGCGCCCAGCACCGTCTCGTCGTTCATACCGACGACGCCCAGCCGCGCACCCGCCGGCAGGGCGGGAAGCAACCGTCCGACGGCGCGGGCAGCCCCGACCTCACCGTTGCCCGCCTCGACGCGCAACGGATCCGGTAGGGAGCCCAGCGCCTGCCGCAGGCCGTCGAGCGCCCCCTGCAGCCGCGCCCGCGGTACCGGCCCGGAACGGGCCGCATCCAGCACCACCACGGCGTCGAGCCGTCCCTGCCACCGCTCGGCCACGACCCGGGCCAGCGCGTCGCCCGCCAGGCGACCTGCGCGGTAGTTGTCGACCCCGAAAAAGACGGCGCCAGGGAGGGGCACATCGATGGCGATCACCGGGAGGTCCGCCGCGCGTAGCCGGTCCATCAGCACGTTACCCGCGGCCTCGTCGATCTGGTATTCGATCACCAGGTCGACCCCGGCGCGGATCAGTGCCTCGGCGTTGGCCACCGCGGCCGTGGCGGACTCGCGGTTGTCGGCCAACACCAGTTCCACGTTGCCGGCCCGCTCCGCCGCCCGTTCCAACCCGTGCCGCACCTCCAGGCAGTAGGGGTGCTGGTCGTTCATGTTGGCGAACCCGATGCGGAAACGGCGTGGCGAGGCCTCCAACTCCGGCGGTTGCCGCCGGGCCAGACGCGCCCCGCAACGGGTGACGATCGCCGCCGACCCGAGTCGGCGGCGCACTGCCTCCGGCAGCTGCCCCCCGCAGAGAACGTGGGAGACCTCGGCCAATCGGGCGAAGGGCGCCCCGGCGCAGGGACCAGCCTCGGCGCCGGTCAGCAGCAGCACCACCCCCTCGGCCGCCTCCACCATGTCCCGCTGCACTTCCGCGACGTGCGGGTCGGCCGAGTACAACTCCCCCGCCGCGTCCCATCCCTGACACCCGACCAGGGCCCAGCGGACGCGCAGCCCGTTCAAGGGCCGCTGCGACGGATGGCGCTGGAGGCTGCAGCCGTCGGGCCGCAGCAAGCTGCCGGCCAGGATCACCGTATGCGATGGATAGACCGCCAAGCTGGCGGCGGTATCCGTCGCGCCCGCGACCACCGTAAGGCCGTGCCGCTGGGCGATCAGTTCGGCCACGCAGAAGCTGAGATCGGTGGCATCCAGGGCGATGGCGTCCCCGTCTTCCACCAGGGCGGCCGCCTCGCGCACCACCGCCTGTGCCGCCGCGTCCAGCAGCGGGGCACGCCTCGGGACCGCGATGCGCCGCCCGCCCGGCGGGGCCACCGCCCCGCCGCGCACCCGCACCAGGACCCCGAGTTCCGCCAGAGCGTCCAGATCGTTGCGAATCGTCATTCCGGACACGCCGAACGTCTTGGCCAGTTCGGTGGACCGCACGCCGTCGCGGACGGCCACCATGCGGGCGATGGACTCGCGGCGCTGCTGGGTCGTCGTGGTCCCTCACCGCCCCCTCCGCCGCTGCCCGCCGGGAGTCCGCCGACCTGCGGGGCCTCCCGCCCGGGCCGCTGGCGGCAACCCGCGTGCCGCCGGAGCACAGCCCCCCCCCGAGTCGACGGCCGCCCAAAGGTGCCACCCCCACCTTAGCGATAAATGCAAGTGAAACGCAAAGCCCGATTGCGGTCTGGAAGGGAATTCCCGCACGGCGGACAAGAGGGGCGGCGGTGTGCAAGCGTTCGCCAGGGGGATGAGGCCGGTGAACATCGCATCGCTTCGGGCGGGCTTCCGCCAAGCGGACCCGCGCTTCGGACCGGTGCCGCTTTGGTGGTGGAGCGGCGAGCGGGTCACCCCGCAGCGCCTGCGCCGGCAGGTGGGCAAGTTGAGGGCCGCGGGGCTCCGCAATCTGTGCATCATCAACCTCGCGCCCTCGTGCGCCACCTACCTCAGCCACGCCGACGACCCACCCTTCTACAGCGAGCAGTGGTGGGCGCTGTTCGACGCAACCCTGGCGGCATGCGCCCAAGAGGGCGTGTTCCTGTGGTATTATGACCAGATCGGTTTTTCGGGGGCGAACTTCCCGGCGCGCCTGGTCAACCAGCGGCCAGAGTTCGCGGGCTACCGCCTGCGGCGCCTCGGACCGGACGACGACCTTCCGCCGCGCGCCACCGTGCTGGCCGAGGCCGGGGGTCACCGCTACGCCGCGGTGCGTCAGGGGTTCGACTGGCTCTCCCCCCAGGCGGCCGCCGCGCTCTTGGACCGCATCCACGGCGAGATGGAGCGCCGCCACTCGGACGAACTCGGGCGCACCATCGCCGGCAGCTTCCAGGACGAACTGCAGGCGATGCCGAACTGGACGGCGGAACTCCCAGACGCGTGGCGGCGGAAGTACGGCGAAGCCGTTGAGCCACACCTTCCCCTCATCCTGGAGGGCGGGCCGGGCGCCGCCCCGCTACGGCGGCGATTGTACGACCTGCTGGGCGAACTGGCGGAGGCGGCCTTCTTCGGCCCCCTGGGTGCCTGGCATGAGCGGCACGGCATGTTGCTCGGGTGCGACCAGGCCGGCGCCGGCCGCATGGTCGATCCCCACGGGGCGCAGCGGCTCTATATCGACTACTTCCGCACCCACCGCCACTTCTCCGCGCCCGGCTGCGACATGGACGGCGAGGTCAAACCGCACGCCTCGCTGGTCCACACGCACGGCGGCCGGCGCGTCTGGCTGGAGGGCTTCCACTCCAGCGGCTGGGGCGGCAGCATCGAGGAAACCCTCCACTGGCTGGTCCCGTGGCTGCAGGCGGGCGTGACCCTCTTCGATCCCCACGCCGTCTATTACAGCACCCGCGGCGGCTGGTGGGAGTGGGCCCCCCCGGACACGGGCTGGCGGCAGCCCTACGCCGAGCACTATCCGGTCTTTGCCGACACGGTGGCGCGCGCCTGCTGGCTGCTCTCCCAGGGTACCCACGCCTGCGACATCGCCGTCTACTACCCAGGCCAGGTGGTCTGGGAGCACATGTCCCCACTCGACCAACGCATCGACGAGCACCCGCACCTCACCGCCAACCGCGACCCGGACGACGCGGTCGCCCGCCTGCGCGACACCTACTGGTCCTTGGTGGGCCGCCAAGCACGCCACACGCCTCTGACCGGAGTGCTGCGCGGCGACCGGCGCGACTTCGACCTGGTCGACGACCATGCGCTGGCGTCCGCGGGGGTGGTCCAAGGAGCGCTGAGCGTCCGGGACGAGCGGTACCGCGCCATCGTCCTGCCGGGCGCGCTGCCGTCCGACCCCGGAGCACGGGCGTGCCTGGACGCCTTTGCCGCCTCCGGCGGCTTGCTGGTCGCGGTCGGGGTGCCCGGGACCACCGGCCTCCCGCCGGCCACCATCCACGTCGCCACACCAGCGGAGGTACCCGGCGTCCTGAGCGGCCTTTCGCGACAGGTGGAAGGACCCGGCCTGTCCCTGGTCCGCCGCGGCGACGGCGTCGACACCTTCCTGCTGCTGCCGCCGCTGGAAGGCCTGCTGCCGATGCACGCCGCCGCGACCCGGGAACCCGACGGGCCAGGCGAAGCGACCTACCGGCTGCGCACCGGGGGAACCCCCGAGCTTTGGGATCCGGTGCGCGGCACCCAGGTCCCTCTGGAATGGAAGCGGGACGGTGACAGCGTCACGGTGACGGTACCGTTCGCCGACTGGCCGGCTGCCCTGGTCGTCTGCCCCGTGGACCCGCCCGCCGCCGAGGTATTTCCCTCCGCGCCAGAGGGGTCGGTCCGCCCCGCCGTGCCTGCCTGGTCCGGCGGGCCGGCGACGGTGCTGGCGGACCACGGCTGGACCGTCCGTCCCGTCCCGACCCTGGACAACGGCGATGGCGACTTCGACCTGCACGGCCCGCACGCCGGGCCCGACGGTCTGCTGGAGATCGAGCGGCGATCCTTCCGGGTCCGGCCGGAAAGCGGCGAGGCGGACGGGCAGGGCGCGGGCTGGCACCTGCAGCAGGCGGACGATCGGGATTGGGAGGTCCGCCTCTGGAGTGAGGCGGCGCGGGCCCGCACCTGTCGCGGCGAGCACTTCGACCCCGACCAGGCGCGGCCCGTGGTCTACAGCGCGGTCTTCGGAGACTTGCGGCACCGGGAGTGGGCCGGCCGCATGGGGCGCGTACCCCGGCTCTTCCTCCACCTGGGTGAGGCCCGCAGGGGCGAGGTGGTGTGGGCGCAGACATGGGTCGCCGTACCGGAGGCGGCGAAGGTGTGGCTGCAGGTCGAAGGCCGCGGCGACAAGTCCGCCTGGCTCGACGGCCAAGAAGTCCTGGGCCCCGCCGCCGACGGGCCGCACTCGGCGCAGGTGCCCCTCACCCTGAGCCCCGGAACCCATGAACTTCGACTCCGTTGCACAGCGGTGCGCGACGGAGCGGTGCGGCTCGGCGCGGCGTTCACCCTGCGGCCGCCCGCCGCCCAGCCGGAATGGATCGGGCCGCCCACGTCGGCTGCGGCCGGACCCGCCGTGCTGCACCATACGGTGCACGCCGCTGGGCCCGCCCGCCGGGCCCGCCTGCTGCTGGCAACGCACGGGTTGGTGGAACTCCACGTCAACGGGCACCGCGTCGCGGTGGAGGGTGATTTCAACCCTTACACCCGAAGCGGCCAGCAGGAACTGGACCTGAGGGACTTCTGGCGGGTGGGCCCCAACGCGCTCGAACTACACTTCCCCGAGCGGCTCCCAGGCGACCGCGCCCTGGTGGACACCGACATCGCCTGCACCGACGGCACGCAGATCGACCTGGTCAGCGGACCGCACTGGTGCGACGCCCGCGGACACGCGGCGGCCCGCATCCCCCACGCCGGGGAAACCGAGGCGCTCTGGATCCGGCCGCGGCCCCACATGCTGGCCGGGGTCGGATGGTTGCAACCGGAGAGCGTCCCGGAGCCCGCCCCCCTACCGCTGCTCTTGGACCGGCAGGCGCGGACCGCGCCGGTGTGGCTGCGCGCGCAACTCCCGGTCGGGGCCTGCGGCGTCCACCTGGAAACGGCCGGGCGGGCGCGCCTCTGGATCGACGGCCAGGAGGTCGACCTGGTCGCAGGCGACGCATCGTTCGAGCCCCGGCCCGCCGGCGCCGTGTGCGCCATCCGGGTCATACCCCAGGCCGGGGCCTCGGAGGCGGCAGTCCTGACCGCGCCACTGCGCATCCGCACCGCGGCGGCCACCGGGTCGCTCGGCGACTGGCGCACGGCCCTCCAACTGCCGCACCACAGCGGAGTGGTGGAGTACGAGCGGGACATCCAGGCGGGTCCCGGACCCGCCTGGATCGATCTGGGCTACGTCCGCGGGACGGCTCAGGTGTGGATCGACGGCCAAGACGCCGGGGTGCGTTGCTGGCACCCCTACCGCTTCGCGCTGCCGGCGCTGCGGGGTCCGGGTCCACACCGGCTACGCGTCCGGGTGACCAACACCCTGGGGGCGCATTACGAGGTGGGTCGGCCCACCCAGCTACTGCGGCCGGGCCAGGCGGCGGGCGGCATGTTCGGCCCGGTGCGGCTGGCGGGCGCAACGCCTGCGCCCTGATCGACCCGGGCGCAGGCCCGGCCTCCGGTCAGGCCTGCGCCCGGTCCCTGCGCCAAAAGCCGCAACGCGGACATTGGCCGCCGGCCGGGTAGTCGACGCCCTCGATGTGGGGGCAACCGGCGATGCCGTCGGCGGTCACGACCTGCTTGGCGTCGTGCTCCTTGAGAAAGGCCGCCATCTCGGCCTGCACCTGTGGATTGACACGCGGGTCACGGCCCCAGAAGCTGCGGCTCACCAGGGGCGCGCGGTCCAGATGGTGATAGATGCGCACCACGGCCTTGACCGCCGTCACATTGTCCGGTCCGTAGAAGGTGATGGTCCCGATCGCGGTCGGCCGGAACGGACGGCGCACCCATGGCCGGGCGCCACCCGGCCGGCTCGCCCCACGCCCGCCGGACCCAGGGGTTGGCCGGCCGGGACCTGCCGGTCCGGACCGCTGCGGTCGTCCCGCCGAGGAACCGGAACCGGACGGACGCGGCGGTACCGATCGCCTACGCATGACAACGCCCCACCCCAAAAACCATACCTGGGCAGGCCGAATGCCGGCCGCTGGAAGCATCATAATAACACGGACGCCACCCTGGCGGCGCAGACACCGGTGGCCGGACCACCCAGACCACCGCAGGAACCGCACCCCGACCGACCAATGCCCATACGCGGTTGGCCCGCCGCGGGCCCCGCCGACAAACGGCGCGCGGCGCCGATGGGAGTGTGGACGCACATGGTGGCAAGACCCGCGGGCGCAATCGCGCTACTGGATGGAGACGACCTCTCCCGTTGGAGGCGCCGCGACGGACAGCCGGCCGGCTGGTCGCTGGTGGACGGGGTAGCCACGGTCGTGGCGCGCACCGGAGACATCGTCAGCGTGGACACCTTTCGCGACGCCCTCATCCATGTGGAGTTCTGTGAGCCGGACATGCCCGAAGCCACCGGCCAACGCAAGGGCAACAGCGGCATCTTCGTCCAGGGCCGCTACGAAGTCCAGGTGCTCGACTCGTACGGCTGGAAGGTGCCGGGCAAGGGCGACTGCGGAGCCATCTACAATCAGCACGCCCCGTTGGTCAACGCTTGCCTCCCGCCCCTGCAGTGGCAGGCGTACGACATCTTCCTGCGCGCGGCCAGGGTCGACGCGGAGGGAAAGGTGTTGAGCAACGCGCGCCTGACCGTGCTGCTCAACGGCCAAGTCATTCACAACAACGTCGAGGTGCTTGGCCCCACCGGCGCGGCGGTCGACCAGCGGGTCGGTGAACCCGGTCCGCTGCTGCTGCAGGACCACGGCAATCCGGTGCGGTTTCGGAACGTGTGGTTCCTCCCACTGCCGTTGGAAGGCTCGGAGGCCTACGCACCAAGCGACGGCTGATCGGGCCGGCGAAGCGGCGCGGCGGGGCCCGGGCGAGCCGGGTCGGGTGGCACCCCCGATCCGGCCCGTCGCCCCGTCGCCCCGACGCCCTAACCGACGTACGCCTGCAGGAACCGGCGGCCGATGCGCAGGCCCTGAAGGAATCGCGCCTCACTACCGTAGAAGATCTGGTCCTCGTGCTCGATGCTCAAGACCCCGTCATACCCAGCCTCATAGAGCGCGGACAGGAACGCCGGCCAGCGCACCGCGCCGAAACCCGGGATGCGATAGCGCCACCAGCCGCCGCCGGGTTTGTCCGCCAGTTGCCGCCCGTAGATCCCGTAGCGCCGACAGCCCGCTTCCAGCAGTTCGGTATCCTTGGCGTGCGCGTAGCGGATCCGCGACCCGAACTCGGCTGTCGCGGCTACCTCGTCAATGCCGAGCCACACCAGATGCGACGGATCGATGCACAGGCCGAACCGCGGCGACGGTACCGCTTCCAGCAGTGCCGACCACACCTCGGGCGCCACCACCAGGTTGGCGCCGCCGGCCGGCCAGTTCTCCACCACGACGTCGACCCCGACGCGCTCCGCCTCCTCGAGCACCGGCCCGAGCGCCTCCGCGAAACGCGCCACGGCGTCGGCCGCCGAAAGGCCCGCCGGTCGGCGGTGGGGCAGCCGCAGCGCCGCGACCCCTTCCGCCTGGGCCCACTGCAGCGCCGACCGCACCCGCGCCTGGCGCTCCGCCAGTTGCGTGCCTTCGGCGTCGAGCAGGTTTTCACCCGACGCCGTGCAGCCCAGGGTCAGCCCGTGCTCCCGCGCGATCCGCCCCGCGTCAGGGGTGAACGCCGGAGGATCCAGCGCCTCAAAGCCTTCCCCGGCCGCCCACGCCGCCACGCCCGCAAAATCCATCTGCACATGCCGCCTCGGAACGATAAACCCGATCTTCAACCGCTCGCCCTCCCCGGCGCGCCGCGCCGTGATGCTTGCCGCGGCGTCCCCAACGCCTTCGGTCCGGCACCGGGCGTCCCTGCGGCGCACGCTCTCGTCCGCACACCGCCTGCCCCGGCCACACAGGGACGTGGACCGCCGAGGCGATGCCCGCCGCGCGACCCGCCGCCTCCCCCGTCCTCAAGGCGCTAAAGACCCGCCTTGACATAGGCGCCCGACAGAGTCGCCAGCGACAGCTCTCCGGCAAGCTTCCCGCCGCAGGTATCCGCGGGCTCGGCTGCAAGGGAAGCGGCAAGGAGGGTGAAGGGCGTGCGGTTGCGCGATCGGGTGGCCGTGGTCACGGGTGGCGGCTCCGGGATCGGGCGGGCGACGTGCCTGCTCTTTTCGGAGGAGGGCGCCCGGGTGGTCGCGGTGGACGTGGCCCGCGAGGCCGAGGTCGCCGCCACGGCCGAGGTCTGCGCCGCAGAATACGGCCGCGTCGACGTCCTGGGGCGCCGGGGATGTTCGTGGAGCGGCTGAGCGGCAAGGCTGAAAGTGCTGGCGGCAAGGTCATCGCTTTTCCCACGCGCACCACGGCGTTATCGCAGATCTGCCACTGCGGGCGGCGGGCGAAAAAGCCTTTGTCGCTGCGGTGGCACGAATGCCCGTGCGGGGCGAGCGCGTAGCGCGGCCTCTACAGCGCGCAGTTGGCAAGCTTTGTGTGCGAAGGCGAAGATGGGACGTACCTGCTCGACGCGGGCCGGGCCGCAGATGCCTGGCCGGGTGCGGAACCGCTCCGGCGTGCGGCGTCCGAGCAGGCCGAGAAGCAACCTGCGAGGGGAGCGGTTCCCCGGTCCCGCCCCGCAAGGGGACACAGCGGGTCGCACGCGCCAGGGATGCTTGTGCCGCGCCCTTGGGGGCCGGCACTCCAAGCGGAGGCCGAGAGCCAGGATGCTGTACCAGGGCAGTCCCGAGCCCGAGAGAGCCTGGCAAAAGCCGAAGCAATGCATCCCAGAACCCCCCGGCTTTAGCCGTGCGGGCGGTTCAGCGGAACCTGCCTGCACGTGGACGGGGGCCTGTCCGCGCTGACCCAGCGTAACTGAGTCTGCCCGGAGGATCCGTCCGCGTATCGGCCGAAGGCGCGCGGGGGATCTCATGGCGTGGGCCCTCCCCGCCCCCGGCAGGGATCGCCCGCGAGGCGGCAAACGCCGTTGATGGTGCGCCCGGACAGCACCTGGACCCGGCAGACGTCCGTCGCTTCCCACCGTCCGCGGCGGCGGGGTGGGACGAAAGGGGGCCGCGGCTTGGTCCGGCGGACGATTTCCTCCAAACACGGACCAGGCCCGTCGCATGCAACCACCCGTTGCGGGATCTTCTGACTCGCCGTCCCTGGTGATCGGCGTGCCGGCCCGGCTCGACCAGCACCACCTGCAGACGATCCGCGACGCGGCCGCCGCCGGCGGCCGTGCGGTCGAGATCCAGCGCTTTTCCTCACCCGCGGAGTTCGCCGACCTGCTGCCGCGGATGGAAGTTCTCTTCGGCCGGCTCTCGGCAAGACAGCTGGAGACGGCCGTGCGGCTGCGCTGGCTGCAGGTCGCCAGCGCCGGCGTGGACGGCCTGCCCCTTGCGGCCCTGGCCTCGGCGGGCGTGCGGCTCACCAACGCGCGGGGCATGTATGCGGAGGTGTGCACGGAGCATGCCTTCGCCCTGCTGTTGGCGTTGACGCGCCGTGTCCCTGAGGCCGTCCGCGCCCAGGACGCTCACCGCTGGCAGGACTTCCCCGGCCAGGCCCTGGCCGGCCGCCGCCTCGGGGTGTTGGGCCTGGGGGCGATCGGCAACGCGGTCGCCAACTGCGGCCATGCCTTCGGCATGGATGTCTGGGGGCTGCGGGCCCACCCGCGGCCGCAGCCCCCCTGCAGCCGCGTACTGGGTGCTTCGCGAGCCGACCTACTCACGCTGCTGCGGGAATGCCCCGTCGTCATCGCCGCCCTGCCTTCGACCCCCGCCACGCGCGGCTGGCTCGACGCGGAAGCGTTGGCGGCGATGCAACCCGGGTCCCTGTTGGTGAACGTTGGCCGAGGCGACCTGATCGTAGAGGACGCCCTGGACGCCGCCCTGCGCGCCGGCCGCCCCGCGGCGGCCGGTCTGGACTGCGCGCCGCGCGAGCCGTTGCCCCCGGACAGCCCCCTGTGGTCGGCCCCGGGGTTGCTGATCACCGCCCACAGCGCGGGGGCCAGGCCGGACAATCCCGACCGGGCCTTGGCGCTGTTCGCGGACAACCTCACCCGCTACTGCGCCGGCACCACCCTGCGCAACAACGTCGACCTGCGCGCCGGGTACTGAACCGAGGCCGTCCCGGCGTTCAGACGGGGGGCCGCACCCCGCCGTCCGGGGCGGCCCGGCCGCGCTCGCCAGCGAGAACGGCCAGCCCCACCCACAGGCACAGAAAAGCGGTGCCCACCCCCTCGTGCACCACGACCACGAGGGGAGCCAGGCGGCTGCTGATCGCCAGGCCGCCAAGGGCGACCTGCAGTGCGAGCAGGATCAATGCCACCCACGCCCCCCGGCGCCACGGCCCGCTGGACGGCGGCAGCCGCAACCCCGCGCCGGCGGCGAGCACCGTCACGACCGTCACCGCCAGGGCACCCATGCGGTGACCCCACTCCAAGACGACCCCGCCGACCAGCGACGGCCACAACTGATGCGTGTGGCAGAGCGGCCAACTGTGACAGGCCAGCCCGGAATCGCTCGCCATGGTGGCCGCCCCGACCAGGACCAGACCGAAGGTGGCGGCGCTGGTCCACCAAGCGAGCCGCCGGAAACGCGCCAGTTCACGCACCGTCGCCACCGTCCTCGCGCCGGCCGCCGCCCAGCGTCGCCACCGCCGGCCCCCCCGAGCCGTGCTCGCTGGAGTGGCCGGCCTGGAGGCGGGCGTCGGGGTCGAGCGCTTGCTTGCAGGCGCTCACCGCCAGTGCCGCCTCGGCGAAGGCGGTGGCGATCAGCTTCAGCTTCCCGGGGTACGAGGCGACGTCGCCGGCCGCATACACCCCGGGGGCCACCGCCATGGTGTCCGGTGTGACCAGCAGGCCCCGGCCGTCCAGGGGTAGCCCCCAACGCCTCAGGGCCGAAAGGTCGGCGGTATATCCCAGGGCGAGCACCACCGCCGCGCAGGCCAGTTCCTCACAGACACCCGTCTTCAGATCGCGCAGCACCACCGACTCCGGCCGGCCCTCTCCGTGGATCGTCTCCAGGGTGCACGAACGCCGCAGAGTCACACCGGCGGCCTCCGCGCGGCTCAGAGAGGCCTCCAGCGCCCGGAATTGGTCCCGGCGGTGCGCTACGGTCACCTGCGCCCCCGCGTCCGCCAGTTCCGCCGCCCAATCGAGCGCCGAATCCCCGCCGCCGACGACGAGGCACGGCAGACCGCGGAAGCGCTCCGCCTGTCGCACGGTGGTGCCGACCCCGGATCCACTCCAATCGTCCACCGCGGGTACGCCCAGGGGGCGGGGTGTAAACCGCCCGACCCCGGTGGTCAAAAGCACGGCGCGCGCCCGGTATTCGCCGCGCGCCGTGGTCAGGCATACCCCCGCGGCGTCCCGGCCGAGGCCCGTGACCTCCTCGCCCACGTGGAGTTCAGGGCCCGCCTGCAGCGCCTGTTCCTCGAGCCTGGCCACCAGTTCGGCGCCTCCGACCCGTGGAAAGCCGCCGATATCGAAGATGGCCTTTTCGGGATACAGCGCCGCCACCTGTCCACCCAGAAAGGGCAGCGCTTCGAACAGGGATACGCTCATGCCGCGCAGCCCGGCATAGAACGCCGCATACAGCCCACCCGGGCCGCCCCCGATGATCGCCAGGTCCCGCGTCGCCTCCAACCCCACACCCCCGGGTCCCCCGGACAGCCGCAAGTGGCCGCGTCTGCCCCACGGACCTTTTCATCAAACCGTTGCGGGCGCGGGCTCGACAGGCCCGGAAGGCCGGAGTGTCGGCGCTGAACGGCCCCTTCCGCCACCCGCGGCTCAGGCCTGAGGCGGGCTCGATCCGCCGGGCGGGTCGGACGGCGCGATGCCCAACTGTGGCAGCAACTCCTGGATGATTTGCGGCACCAGGCCGGAGTGGTTCTGCGAGCGGGCGTGGATGGACGGTTTGCGCGTCTCGCGCAGCACGCGCTGGATGTAGTTGGAGACCGGGTGGGTCATGTGCTGGGTGACCAGCACGATGGCCTTGGCCGTCTCCACGCGGCGGCGGAGCGAGGGCGTCACCTTCTGCCCGTGTACCCATTCGACGTGCGCCACAGCGCTCATCGCCTCGCCATAGTGCAGCCGCGCCCTTGGGTGGCCGCCCACGATCAGAATGCGGGGCTTCGGGCCCTGGAGCGGCGCGGCCGCCGGCGGAGCGGCCGCTTCGCCGGCGGCCGCAGCATCCTCCGCTTCGCGCTGAGGTTTCGGGGAACGGCGGACCGCGGACGGCGCCGGCGACTCGGCAGCATCGTGGACCCGCACCACGTAGGCCACCGCATCGCCCCGCTCCGGCGCCGACGGCTCGTAGCGCACGCTCACCGGCTGGCCGTCATGCAGGTCGCCGATACGACGTTGAGCCGCCACGGCGCGCATCATCTGTCCGTCGACGTTGACGCGAAGCTGCCGGGTGTCGCTCGCCAACACCCCTACGCCCTCCCGGACCGGGCTCGGCTCCACCGGAGCCGTCGCGCCGGTGCGGGTGTAATAGCCGTAGCCGTGCGGCTCGCGCGGCGGTCGAATCCATACGCGGTCACCGTGCCGCAGGCCGGCCGCCGCGACGACGGCGTAGGGCAGTTCGCGCACCCGGCCCGCATCGTCCGTCACGGTGCCGCCCGCCGCCGTTTCGCGAAAGGTCCCGCGCGTCGCAGTTTCCTCTCCGAGTGCCTGGCTCCAGTGTGGCTCCCACCCTTCGTGGGGGCCCGGAGCGGCGCCTGCAGGGACCGCGGCCGCGCGGTGTTCGCCCGCGGTGGCCGGATGGTGCTCCTGGGCATGTTCCGCGACGGTTTCGAGGTAGCCGATGACGGCCGCCAGCATGGCAAGTTCGGCCGGCGGCGCAGACTCATACCGCCCGCGCAGCCAGGTGGTTACGGCAAGCAGTTGATCCGTGATCCCGCGGGTCTCCCCCCCCCGCACGCCCATCGAAGCGGACCGCCCCCCCCCCGTTTCCGTCCAGCCGGTTCCGTCCCCCGGGCCCACATGCCGCCCCGTCCCAGACCCTTCGGGCGGGGCGTGTTCAGCCGGCGGGCGGGTGCCAGGCGATGTCGAAGCGATACGCCAACCCGCTGCCGTCATCACAGCTCGCCGCGCCGGCGACGCGGGGCGTGGCGGTCACCCGGACGGCGGCCGGCGCCGAAGCCCTCCTCCAGACGTCGAACGTGGCGGCGAGCGGCCCGACCAACTGCGGCGCACCCTGCAGCCCGAACCGCCGCTCCCCGGCCGACCCGACCGCCTCCCCCGTCAGCACCGCCGCGCCGCCGTCGACCGGGTCGCGAACCGCCACCCCCCAGGTGGCCGCCCCTGCCGGGCCCGTCCCTTCGAGCACCGCCACCCGCCAGCGAGGGTGCATGCCCGCGACCGCCAGGGGCAGGCACCAGGCATCCTCGAACGGCGCCGTACCGCCAAGCGGTCGACGCGTCGGCTCGTTGAGCAGCGGCAACAGTTGGGCCGGATCGAAGTCGGCGGCGTGCTGGGCCTGCACCTGCCACCCCCCATCCAACGTGCGGCGAAGCGGCGGCCGGGCAAACGAGCCGCGCAAGGGCACAAACCGGACCGGATCGACCGCGATCCCTTCCAGCACCTCCGAATCGGCCCGCCGTCGGAAGGTCAGAAGGCAATCCGCGCCGGCCAGAACCAGCGGCACCACCAAGCGGCCCTCGGGCCGCAACTGGCGCACCCAACTGAGCGACAGATCCACGGTGGCGGCCGCCAGGACGACGCGGTCGTAGGGCGCGTCCTCCATATAGCCGAAGGTGCCGTCGGCCCAGACCACCCGGACGCTCGCCCGCCCCGCCCGCCGCAGGTTTTCCCTGGCGGCGTCGCACGCCCCGGGCACCACGTCCAAGCAGACCACGGAGCCCGGCCCGACGAGCGTGGCATAGACGGCGGCGGCGAAGCCGGTGCCGGCACCGACCTCAAGCACGCGCATCCCCGGCCGCAACGCCAGACGCTCGGCCACCAGCGCGACGACGGCCGGCTGTTCGGCGACGCTGAGGACCTCGCGGTCATGCATCAGGGTCGGCACGGAGCGATCCTCGTAGGCCACATCCCCGGCGCTGTCTGGTAGGAAGTAGTGGCGGGGCACGGTGCGGAAGGCCTCGATCACCTCAGGCGAACGCAGTCCGCGCTGGCCGATCAGATACCGTACCAGCCGCTCCTGGGCGTGGCGCCAGTCCCGCACGCCCCCCATGCCCATCCCCCGCCCCGAATGCCGCTTGGAACCGCCCGTCCGGCACAGACCATCTGCAAGAGCGACAACAGCGACGGCCGCGCCAGTCGGATCGGCGCCCGCCGCCGGGTCGCTTCGCCCGACCGGGGGGTATTCCCTGGCGGCCCCCCCACCGGAGCGAAACCCGGGGCAGTCCACCAGGAGGCATACCACACGACGCCGTATGTCGTGTGTGGTTACGACACCGGTCGCGGGAGGCGGGTCCGTGTTGCACGGCCACTCGTACCTGCTGGTGGCGCGCCGCCGGCGGGATCGCATCGAACAGCGCCTGCGGCCGTTGCTCTTGGAACGGACGGCGGCACGCATGCTCTTTGAAGAAACCAGCGGCGTCGTCGGCGACCAACCGGCCGACATCGAGCGGCTTGCCCAACTCGACGCGGTCATCCGGCGGCTCGCCGACGTGGAGACCGCATTGCGCCGGGAAGGCCAACGATTGGGCACGTGGATCCGCCCGGCCGGCTGACGGGGGCCCCGCCCGGGGTCACGTGGTCAGCGGCTCACGATGCCGGTGGTCTGGGACACCGCCGTATGCTCCCCCAGCGCGTGGGACCAAAGGGCGCGGTAGGCGGTCACCGCGTCGGCCAGGCGACGCGCGTGCCGGTGCAGGTCGGCCGTGCCCGCAAACGCCCCGAGCACGATCGGTTCCAGGCTTCGCACCGCCTGCCGCCACGCGGCCCACGCGGGTAGCCCACGGAGGCCGCCGCCGTGGACCGCATCCCAGCCGGTGAGCAGGTACGGTTCCGACCGGCCCTCGGCACTGCGGTCACGCAAGTGGACAAGCGCGAGCGGAACGAGCGGTGTCGGGTGTCCGCCGCCTCCGGGCCCGCGCCCGGTCCGGACCAGGCGCGCCTCCACCCAGGCGCCCATGCCGCAGATGCCCAGACACGGATCGGCCGGCGTCCAATCTCCGGACTCCGTACCGACCTCCAGCCAGCGGTATTCGCCATGCCGCGCCCCGTTCACCGACGCACGCGGCCCCCGGCGCACCACCTCGCGCGCCGCAAAGGCACCACGCAGGGCGTTGAACGGCAGGAGGCCGATCTCCGCGACCGCGCGCACCGGGATCCCCTGGGTTTCGCATAATTCCCACAGGACATGGTCCAGGTCAGTACAGGTCCCAAAGCCGTCGGCAAGCACGCGGGACACGGAACGCGGCGGTCCCGCCATCGACTCCATCCACACGACGTGGCGATGGACCCAGCGCACAAGGGCCGTCGCCTTGGCGGCGACGCCGTCGACCCCTGCCGTCACCTCGGCCGCAATCCTCGCCGCCGCTTCACCCACGACCCCCACCGTCCACACGTCCACGCTCGCCGCCGCCCGGCGGCGTGGCCACGTGTTCTATCCTGGGCGGCGAAATCCCTCCCATTCGGCCCCGCGTGTTATAACAGCACGAACGTGAAACGACGCTCGCGCATCCAGCCAGGTCGATCAAGCCGGCCCGGCCATCGTGGCGGAGGATCGGCAGTGGCGCCGTTCAAGCGGGAGTTGAGGCCGGAGCGAAGCGCGCCCAGCGGCCGCGCAGCCACCGCGGCAACGCCCGCGGCACCCGCCGCCGGGGGCCGGACCCTGGACCGGCCAGGATATACAGTGCGCCAAAGAGCAGGAAGCCGGCGATGGCGTTACCCGCACGGGGCAGTGGATCCAGACCCGCCAGGGCGAGGATCGTATCCCGCGCGCCCTCAAGCAGATAGAGCGCCGCGATGGCGCGGCCGATCGGCGGCAGGCGGAAACCGCAGACCCAAACCACGCCATACATCACGGCCAGGCAGCCGCCGACAAACACGGTCACCCCGGCGCCGGTCGCACCGTACGCCAGCGACGCGAGCAGCGCGGCCAGCGAACCGCTGCCAAACACCACACTGAAGGCCGCCACGCGCCCCGTACATGGACGCAGCGCGGCCAGCGCGGACAGCAGTACACCCGCCACGGCGAATCCGGCTCGATCCAAAGCGCGAAGCCACATCCGCGGACCGCCTCCACGCCTGCAGCGAAGCCGACCCGCGTCACGCGGCCGCACACCGCCACGTCGTCGTCGGCCCGCCCAGTCGAAACCATCCATACCTGTTTCATGATCTCATTCGTCCGCACCCGGCCCGCTCAGGGGGCTGCATTCGGGGAAATCGCGGTTGGCGCGGATCACGACCGACGGGTCCGGTGCGGTGACACCCCGCCATGGAACGGGGTCGACATCCGACACCCGACGGATGCCTGGACTGGGACGTGCCGCCTGCCAAAATCCTTCCCGGGGCCCGGTCGGGGACCGCATCATCTTGACAAGTCTCCACGTCCACGGCACGTGGCGGAAGATTGCGCGAGACGGAATGGATACCTGCCCTGGCACAGCATTCCTGAGCCCGTGAACAACCCAGAGCGGTCATGACCCCACGGCTAAAGCCGGGGGCTTGCCAATCACCCCGCTTGCGCGGGCGTGGCGTGCGGACGCATGACGGCGCCCCGGCGACCGATGTTGA
>JAJZXK010000163.1 GCA_021806565.1 Bacillota bacterium
GCACTCTGCCCATACCCACCTGCCAGCGACCTAGATTCTCCCAATGTTTCACGCCACAGTTTCCAGTTCCACGGTCCCTTGGGAGGGGCTCCGGATGGGGGGAGGGGGAAATACAGGATAAGGGGAACGCCGCACATAGCGGGGGGCAAGCCCCCGCAAGCCTTGGGGCAGTACGCGGGAACGGCGGTGCAAGGTATGGCGCACGGGCAGAGGACGGCGGTGCAAGGCTGAGGCGGCGGAGGGCTTCGATCCTACTGGCACACTGCTCTTGGTGGCGGTGCAAGGTGGTGCAGGGGCGCAAAACCGCCACGGAACGGGAGTGAATCGTGGTGGCGGAACTGGAAGCGTTTACGGTGCGGTTGGGGGTGGAAGACGCGACCCAGTTGCGGGCGGCAGCTGAGGCGGGCGGGGTGGCAGTCACGGAAATCCAGCGCCAGGCCATCCAGGCGTACCTGGCGCAGCGGGCGGGGGACCGGGTTGCGTCGGCGTTGGAGGCGGTGGTCGCCAAGCATACCGATCGGTTGGCGGCGATGTTGACCAAGGTCTACGTGGCGGCCGGGTGCGCGGCGTGGGAAGCCAGCGCATTGATCGGTTGCGTCCCTGACACCGACGAGGCCGAGGTTATGAAGCAGAGCGTCGTGCGGGCAATGTACGACTGGCATCAAAAGGGAGCCACCTCGCTGGGAGAGGGTGGCGAGGAGGCATACACCGCCGCTGAGTTGCGGGCGGGCATGTCGCCACGGTAGTAGGCTCGGCAACGATAGGAGGGGACGCCGGCGGAAGTCGGCGCCCCCTTTTCGCGTGCCCGCGGTGCGCCGGGTTGGGTTCGCGCCCTGTGGCCCAATGTTCTTGGGGCGGCAGTGCCCCAGGAGAACCGCAAAGGGGGATGCGACGTGGGCGGGGACATGGAAGAGGTTCGGGTGCGGGTGCCGCGGATGGACGCGGCGGCGCTGCGAATGGCAGCCGAGGTCAAGCAGGTGCCGGTGGCCGCGGTGCTGCGGCAGGCGGTGTCCGAGTACCTGGCGCGCCGCGAAGCGGACCGCGCGGTGCCGATCATTGACGCGACGTTTGCCAAGCACGTGGATCGGCTGGCGGCGCTGCTCGCTAAGACGTACGTGGCGGCAGCGACCTCGGCGTGGCAGGGCTATCTGCTGGCGGGCGACGAGGGGGCTGCCGCGGAGGTTATGCGTAGGGCGGTGGAGCGGGCGCGGGTGGACTTTCGCCAGCAGGGCGTCGAACTCGGCGAGGCAACGCCCGAGGAGTATGCGTTGGCAGACGCGCTGGCGGAAATGGCGCCGCCAGAGTAGGTGTGCGTTGTAGGTAATGGGGGGGCGCGAGGAACCCCCCCTTCCGCTCGCCCATCAGAACCACGCCAATCCGAGTGTGTGGATTAGCACACAGCAATGCACGACGATCCACCACCCCAAAGCTGCACAGCATTGGCGCCGCCGCGCACGCCGGGAGGGAGGGCGTGCTTCTCGGATGGGTTCGCGGCCTGGCGCTCAATAGAGACGCCGGGTGTGTGGATTGCCACACGGCGGCGAGTGCCATTCCAGTTGCAAAGGCAGGCGAGTGAGCATGCCTCCCACGTCGCTTGGCATCGTGGTGCGATCCTTCCGGCAGAAGACCAAGGTATCGATGCGCACACTCGCGACCCAAGCACGGGTGCCCCTCGCGACCCTGCGCGACCTGGAAAGCGGGCGCGCGACCAATCCCGGCGTATACACCGTCGCCGCGGTGGCGGATGCGCTCGGTGTCCGCATCGACGCGCTCTTGCAGGACGCGCGGCGGGCGGACGCCATCATGCAGAATCGGGAAAAGCAGTACGCGCCGGTGTTGGCTGAGGCTGCCTTCCACGAGGCCGGGCACGTGGTGGTGGCCCTTTGCCTGGGGCTGCCCTTTCGGTTCGTTGCCCTGAATGACCCAACCGCCAAATACATCGGGCTCGTCGAACAGTCCGCCACCGGGGCGTACCGATGGGGCGCCGCCAAGCGCAACGGTCCTGTTCGCGTGCCCTTGTTTCCCCAGCAGGAAAACATCGTGACGGTCGCGGTGGCGGGCCGGATAGCGGAGCAGCGTTGGGCGGCCAAACAGGCGCCCCCTCAGCAATCGCCGCCTGGGACCGATAGCGCGGACTTGAAACTCGCCAAAGCAAGCCTGCTCTGGCTTGGTGGGGACGAATCGGCCACCCTGGCTCGCCTGCGCCAGCGGGCAAGCACGCTCCTGGACCAGTCCTGGGATGCCGTAGAGCGGGTGGCGGCGGCCCTACTGCGCAGCCGCCGGTTGAGCCAGCAAGCGTGCAAGAAACTCCTGCTGCCTCCCGTCCCCCCCGCGCGACTGAACCCACAGCGCAGCGTTGAGGAGCAAAGCGTCGGGGGCTGAGGCGTGATGGCTTCGTTGGGGGTGGCCTACTGGATCTATGGAGGTGGACGCCGTGGCGTGGGCGGGCAAGGCGCCGATGGTGGTGCGGATGCGGTACGTCCAGGGCGGGCGGATGGGCGGAAAGCCGGTCAGCGCCGCCAACTATGCCCGCTACATCGCCGAGCGCGAGGGCGTCGCCAAGGTAGAGGGTGAGGCGGCAGCGGATCCAGCGTTCTATGCCGGCTATATGGCCGAGCGTCCAGGCAGCACGGGGTTATTCGGCGCGGACTCGGCAGACCCGCCGGCCCTGGAGGAGGTGCAGCGCGCGACCGCCGCCGCGCCGTGGTGGCAGGACTGGGTGGTGAGTATGCGGTCGCCGGACGCGCAGCAGGCGGGCCTGCGGTCGCCGCAGGACTGGCGCGAAATGGTGCGTCGGTCGCTGCCCCAGGTGGCACACGCACGGGGCGTTGAGCCAGAGGGCCTGCGCTGGGCGGCGGCGATGCACGCCAAGGCGGGTCAGCCGCACGTGCACATCCTGGTCTGGCCTGTGGACGCAAAGGCTGAGGCGGCGGGTCCAGCGTTGACGTTGGAGCAGATGCGTGCGGCCAAGAAGGTGTTTGCGCGCGAGGTGTTCGGCGCGGCGCGGGCGGATCTGGCGGCGCGGCGGACGGCAACGCGCGACCGCGCGCTACGCGTGGCGGCGGGCGCAATGCGCGGTGAAGGATTGGCGCCGACCGACAAGGCGGAACTTGATCGGCGGCTGGCCCGCTTGGCGGAGCACATGCCGGGTCATGGCCGCGTGGCATTGGGGTACATGCCTCCCAAGGTGCGACAGGAGGCGCGGGACCTGGCGGATTGGCTGCTGCAGAGGCGCGTCCTGGCTGCGGGGGCTGCGGAGGTTGAGCGGCTGGCGGGGGCCCTGGCGGAGCAACGTGCGGGCACTGAGCAGGGCGTAGCGGCGGGCAAACGGGCTCGGGTGGACCTGCGGGACCGGGTGGCGCAGGTGGTGTTGCGGGGGGCGGTTGTGGGCCAGGGTGAGGACGCGGAACAGGCCGCGGCGCTGGAAGCAGCGGAGGACGCGGGCGCGCCCCTGGAGGCGGCGGACCGAGGGGCATCGGCGCCGGAAGCAGCGGAGTCTGATGCGCTGCCCCCAGAGGCGGCGGGAGGCCCCCCCCACCGTGATGCCCAGGCCCCTGTACACCACAGCCGCGAGGAGCAGGCAGCGTTGCGGGCGGAGATGCGGCGACGGGACCCGGCGGCGGCCATGGCGCTGGCGGCGGGCACGGCGGGGGGCGTTACAGCCGGTGCGTTGGCGGCAACGCCAGCGATGGCGGCGGCCGAGCACGCCGCGTTGACGGCGGCTATGCGGCGGGTGGTGGTCGTGAGTAGCCACGAGGAAGGGCGGGACGGTCGGCCGCGGCTGCGCCTGGAGGCGACGGGGCCAGGGGTGGACGAGGCGCTGGCGATCCTGGCGCGGGTGGCTCCAACTAGCGATGCGCAGGGTCTGCTGGGAACGCTGGCCTGGCAGTGCGCACGACTTCAGGGGCTGCGGTTCAGCGACGAGCCGATACCCCCGACCCCGGCCGATGCCTTAGCCGCAAAGGTGGGCGTGAAACTCACCGACCAACAGCGTGCGCAGTGGACGGCGCTGTTGCGGACGGCGGGCGCGCATCGCGATTCCGCGACGGGCCGGATCGAGGCGGACACTGCCGCCATCCAAGCGGCGGCGCGGGCCGGTGGCGGCGCAGTGGATGGAAC
Organism: Bacillota bacterium; assembly: GCA_021806565.1. Lineage (GTDB taxonomy): Bacteria > Bacillota > Sulfobacillia > RBS10-35 > JAJYVN01 > JAJZXK01. The sequence goes on from JAJZXK010000163.1 coordinate 4,120, forward strand.
GGAAGCGGCCATTGCGGCCTACCGCCAGCGGGAGGCCGACTGGCGCGAGGAACGGCGCAGCCTATCGGATGAGGATGCCCTGAAGCGGTGCGGCGTGACGGCGACGGCCGCCGACCTGCTGGCGGTGCGGTTGGTGCGTGATCAGGAAACCCAGGCGATGCGCGCCGCGGGACACGAAGCGTTACTGCGGGCGTTGCCGGCCGACGCGGACCGGGCGCTGGCCGAAAAGGAGATTGTGCGCCAGGCGGCGGCTGCCCAGCGAGCCGAGGCGCGGGCGCGCGCGGAGGCAGAGACAGACCCCGTACGAGTGCTGGCCGTAACCCTTGGCCTGCGCCTGTCACCGGAGGATGCCCCGCGGCTGGCGACCTTGCTGCGGCGGTGCGACGTGTGCCTGGACGAGGCGGGCCAGTGGCCGGTGGCAAACGGCGCGGCGTTCCGGGAAGCGGTGGCCTTGGTCAAGTCGGCGGTGCCGCCCGACAGCCTCTTCGATCTTGCGGGGGAGGCTGCCCGCGCGGCGGCGCGGGTGCAGGGCCTATGGGCAGATCAGCAGGGGCAAGCGATTGACGCCCTGGCGGTGGTCGCCGGCAAAGAGCCGGACGCGGTGCGGGCGGCGCTGCGAGGCTTGCCGGCCGAGCCGGGTGCGGCACAAGCAGAGTTGGCGCGTCGGCTGGGCGTGCAGCCAACGGCGGCGCTGACCGAGGCGTTGGCGCGCGTGCCGGAGTGGTTGAAGGAACCCGAGCGCAGCCCGGCCGCGCGGCTTGTGCGGCGGCTGGGGGTTGAGGACACGCCGGAGGCCGAGGCGCAGTGGGCTGGCCAGTTGCGGGCGCTGGAGGTGTATCGCGCCGAAGGCGGCGCCCTGGCGGCGGGAGATCAGGCGGCGCTGGACGCGGCGGTTGCGGCGGCGCCTGGAGGGGACAAGGCGCGGGGCGCGATCGTTCAGGCGGCCTGGCGGCAGGATCGGGAGGCGCTGTTTGAGGCACGCAGGGTCGCTTGGGAGGCGACGGGCCGGGCTAGAGGCGGGGTTCGGCAGGCGCAGGCGCTCGCGGCCTGGGCTGGGCGCTCGCCATTGACGCAAGCGGAACAGCGGCGGTGGCGGGGGCTGCTGGCCGACGCGACACAGGGCAAGCCGCAAGCGGAGGATGCCCTGGTGTGGATGCTGTGCCAGCGGCCAGAGGCTGGGGAGAGGCTTCGAGCCCAGGTGCAGGATGTGGTCAGAGAGCAGCGGCTATGGAGCATGCGGCCGGTAGACGCGTTGGCGGAACGCCTGGGTGCCACGTGGGACGACCGTACCCGTCACGAGGTGGACGGGCTTCTGCGGCGACTGCCCCTACAGGCGAAGAGGCCGAAGGATCAGGATGCGTGGCAGGCGGCGGAGGCGCGGGTGTGGTGCTTGGCGCCAAGCGCTACACGGCGCGAGGTGCGGCGGGCGATGGCGCGGGATGCGGCAAGGGCGCAGCGGACGCGCCGCGTTGATTGGGGGCACCAGGCGGTGGGCGTGTTTGCGGCGGCGCGCAGCACCATCGAACGGGCGAAGGCAGAAGGAGAGTATGCGGCGCTGATAGGGGCAGAGGAGGAAGCGCGGCATCGAGGGGAGGTGTCTCTATGACGGCGGTGGGCGGGTCTACGCCCAGCACGACGACGGTGCTTGTGGTTTGGGGCTTCGTTGCGGCGCTGGGCATTTGGGCGTGGATGAAGGTGCGGCGGTGGCGGAGGCGGAGGCGGGATGCCGTGAGGCAGCGAGCCATTCTGCGTGACAACGAGGTCCTGCGACGCGTTGTGCGCGAGGAGATTCTCCAGGTCATGGATGAGCGGCGCGCGGTGCGCGAGGAAGTGCTGCGGGCGCTGGGGGGTGGCGGTGATGAAGCGGCGCGGTCGCCGGGGGACGCAAGCCGAGGAGCGGCCGATCCAGGAGGCGATGGCGGCCCTGGGCGTACGGGTGCGTGAGGTGTGGGTGTATGACGGGTTCAAGGTAAACGCCAGCGCGCCTGTCCGTGGGTGCATGGGCGTAACGGAGGGCTTTCTATGTGCCGATCCTTGGCGGCAGTCCGCCATCCTGGCCCATGAGGCAGGGCACGCGCGGCTACGGCACACGGTCAAGGCCGTGGCGGTTGCCGTCGTGTTGGAGGCCGGATTGGTGGCGTGCCGAGTAGCCGCGGCCCCTTGGATCGTATTGGGGCCAGGTCCCTTTACGGCGGGTCTGGCAGGCGTGATGGCGGCAGAGGTTGGCGTGTGGGTGGCGGTTGCGGCCCTGGGGCGGTCGCATGAGTACGCGGCGGATCGCTGGGCGGTAGAGCGCGGGGGCATCACGGAAGGTGTGTATCAAGTGCATCTTGCGGCCCTCCATCACCCCCCCACTGTGACGCTTTGGAATCGGCTGCTGGCGACACACCCGACGCCAGAACGGCGGGCGGCGCGGCTGACGAGGTGGCTTCGGGGTGGGCGGCACACTCATTTGCAGGGGGTGGGGTAGGTGCGCGTGACGGGAGTGGCGGTCGGATGGGGCGTCGATTTGGCCATTTTGGGGCTTCTCTTGGTCGTTTTGGTGGGTTGGATACAGCTTCTTCTTATTCTTAGAAACCTTGGAAGGGAGTTGCGGCGACAGAAGCAGTGCCGTCGGCGGGCAACGCCGGCCGAGGAGGGGCCGATTTTGGAGGCGATGGCGGCCCTGGGTGTACGGGTGCGCGTGGTGTGGGTGTATGACGTGAACCAAGTAAACGCCTACTCGCCTGTTCGGGGGTGTATGAGCGTAACGGAGGGCTATCTGCGTGCCGCCCCTTGGTGGCAGTCCGCCATCCTGGCGCACGAGGCGGGGCACGCGCGGCTGCGGCACACGGCCAAGGCCATGGCGGTTGCCGTCGTGTTGGAGGCCGGATGGGTGGCGTGTCTGGGTTCCTTGGTCTCGTTGTCTTCGGTGGGAGGGGAGATTGCGCTTATCGTGCTAGGCGTGGTGGCTCTGGTTAGCCCGTTGGTGGTGATTGGGGCTCTACGGCACCATGTGTGGGTTGAGACTCGGGTGAAT
>JAJZXK010000164.1 GCA_021806565.1 Bacillota bacterium
AGGTGTCTTCGGAGGACGCCCTGCTGAGCACGGTGCAGGGCAACCGCCAGACCTTCACCTACCTGCTGGGCGGGACGGCCGCCATCTCGCTGATCGTCGGCGGGATCGGCATCATGAACATCATGCTGGTCTCGGTGGCGGAACGGACCCGGGAGATCGGCTTGCGCAAGGCGCTGGGGGCCCGGTTCAACGACATCCTGGGGCAGTTCCTCTCCGAGGCGGTGGCGCTGTCGGCGACGGGGGGGCTGGTCGGAGTCCTGCTGGGCGTCGGCGGTTCGGGGGAGGTGGCGCATTTCGCCGGCTGGAAGGACCTCATCCTGCCCAGCACGGTGATCATCGCCTTCTCCTTTTCGCTGGTGGTCGGGGTGGTCTTCGGCGCCTATCCCGCCGCCCGCGCCGCCGGCCTCGACCCGATCGACGCCCTGCGCCGGGAGTGACTCGGAGCGTGAACGCCACAAGGCGCGCTGTCCGGTGCCCAGCTCAGCGTGCTGGAAGGTGCGTGCGATGGGTGAGACGGGGCGACGACGGCTCGGACGGATGGTGGCGGGCTCGCTGGCGGCGGCCCTGGGTGCGGGCGGCTGTGCCGCCGTGTCCCCCGGCCGCGGGGCGCGGCCCTTGGTTTCCCACGGTGTGGTCACGCTGAGTTTCAGCCCCTGGACGGCTGGGGGAACCTGGACCGCCACGGTGCAACGGCTCCTGGCAAGCGGGATCGCGCCGTTTGAGGCCGCCAACCGCGGGTTGCGGGTGCGGTTGGTGCCACCGCCTGGAGGGTGCTGCAATCCCGCGGCGCTCACGGCGGCCCTGGTGGCCGGCACTGCGCCGGACATCGTCTTGAACAACAACATCGGCGGCTATGCGTCCGGAGGCTACCTGCTGCCGCTGACCACCTACCTCCGCCGGGACAACATCGATCTGCGCCTGTGGTCCCCGGCGCAGATCGCCTCGTTTCGGGATTGGAACAACCGCGACCTGTTGGCGTTACCCACCTACTACAACACCACGGCTTACCTGGTGAATCTGACGGTGATGGACCAACTGGGGATGGGCTACCCGGATCCGGCATGGACCTCCGGGGACTTTGCGCGCCTGGCCAGGAGTCTGAGCGGTACCCAGGGGGGCGGGCGCCGCTTCGGCTGCAACCTGTGGTTTTCGGAGTCGCAGGCATGGGGCGTGGATTGGATCTTCCGCGCCTTCGGCGGCCGCAAGGTGCTCCACGGGGGCGCGGCCTGCGGCCTATCGGAGGCGGCGTCGGTGGCGGCCGGAGACTGGCTGTATCACGAGTTTCTCTGGCCGCAGGTCGGCACGACCAAAGCCGCCTCTGGTGGGGCCCTGGCGCAGTTCGCGTCCGGCCGCACCGTGCTCAGCGTGCAGCAGGCGGGTGGTCTCCTGGCCACGGTGACCCAACTGGCCGGGACGACGATGAAATGGGACATCGCTCCCTTCCCGGTCTTCCCGGCCGGCCGGGCCTGTTTCGGTGGAGACCAGTACTACGCGATCAGCGCGCTCACCCGCCACCCGGATCAGGCGTGGGAACTGTTGCGCTGGCTGTCGGCGGAGACGTCGTGGCAGTTGTCGGTGATGCGCATCTTCCTCATGGCTCCCGCATTGCTGTCGTTATGGCCGCAGTGGATCCGGCTCATACAGGCCCTGGCGCCGCCGCTGCGCCACAAGAACGTGCAGTGGTTTGGGCACGCGGCCATGCACGGGTATGCCTACCCGACCTCGTACTTCCGCTACGTGGACGCCTCCGCCGAGGCGATCCTGCAGGGGGCCTTCACGGCGCTGGGGCAGCGCAGGACCACGGTGCGCCAGGCGTTCGTCGCCGCGGCGCGCCAGGTGGACGCCCTGGAGCGGAGCAACGCCGGTGCGGCCGCCCCGGGGCTGCGGTCGCTGCGTTCCAGCGAGCGTCGCGCCCGGACCCGGGTAAAGCGGATGTTTGCGGTGGCATCCGCGCGGCCGTAGGCGCGGAGGTTGCGGTGGGCTCCGCGGAACGGGGATGCCGTCGAAAGTTGCGACGATCGCGAGTCCACCCTTCGCCCCTAAACCACCAGTGAGCGGCAGGAAAGCACAGGTCGACTGCGTAGGGGGTTTCCACCATCCGGTCCTTGGAGGCGGCATCAACCGTCATCTGTCTCTGAGAGAGTATGCCGGGTGCCTGTGGCTTCTGGGGGGGGGAGGCGCGCCGTGACGGGGTGTGTCACCAGGGCGGCCGGGGTCCGTCCACCGCCAGCGTGCGCGCTTGCCGCCCCAGGGATCGCCGCCGCTTTCCGCAGCCGACGGCTCCAGCGATGCGTGCCGAAGCGGTTTCTGGTGATGCCCACCGCTTCCTCTCCCCGTTTCCATCCGACGCTCGTCCCGCGCGGCTACCCTTTGCCGTAACCTCCTGCGCAACGGCCCGGTGTCGATGTGGTCCCTTGAGCGCGATCCCACTTTCGCGGTCCTTCTTTCAACGTCCCTGGTACGCATGTGCCAGCCAAACGACCAAGGGTGGGTGATGGCGGATGCGGGATCGCCGACGTTGGGTCGCCGGACGCGCCGGGATCGCGACCCTGATGGCCGCCCTTCTGGTGGCCGCCCCGGGAATGGCCGCTGCGCGCAAGGTTCCGGGGGCGAGGTTCGCCCATACCCAAGGGGCTGGCACCGAGCCCCCGCCCACGTCCGGCGGCTCGTCCTCGGCCGCCGCCGGGACCACGTCCGGACCGCCCGCGGTACCCAGGCTGCCGCAACCGCCGACGGCGATGAACGAGGCGTCCGTGGTCGACGGCTCCAGGCTCGCCCCCTACGTCCTGCCCATCCACCTCAGACATCAGGTGTCCCTGGCCAGTTCCTCCACGATCGATACGGTGGCAATGCCGCCCACACTGCTGGAACAGCGCACCTACGCCTCGTCCCGGCAGCAATGGCTGAAACAGGGCGCGCAGGCCGTTTCCCCGGGCGTCACGATCCCCATCGACCCCGCCGCCTTTCAGGCGGAGTCTGTCTCCACCGGCCAACCGGGCCTCAAGACCATTACCCAGGGTTCCCTGGCCGGCAACCGTCAGGCGGCGGTCGGCTGGCCGACGAGCGTGCATTGGGTGCAGTACCGCTTCCAGGTACGGGTCCCGGGAGTCTACCAACTGAAGCTGGGCTACTACGTCTACCCGACCTGCTACAGCGCCCAGGCGACCACGGAGAAGTCCTTCACCCAGAATGTCCACAGCACCAACGGCCCGTGGTGCGGCCGTGGCACGGCAGCGGTCCGCAGCGTCCAGATCGATCCCCCGGGGACGGTGCCGACCGTTTCGGCCTCCGCTCCGCCGCCCCAGGTCTCGGCGCGCGTGGCGGCGGCGGCGCACTCGGCGCATCTGTCCCTCTCGCAACTGCCGGGGTGGATCAACCCGCTCAAGGCTTATGTGCCGGTCGCGCCGTCACCGGCTTGGGCCCTGCCGGACACCGCCCATCCGCAGGCGAATCCGTGCGCCCTGCGACTGGTCAGCCCGACCGGCCCCACCGGGTATGATGGCTACCAGTTCCAGGAGGCCCGGCAGGTCGGTTTCTCCGGTCTGTGGACCTGGACGGGCATGGCCGTGGACGCGAAGACGGGCTACGCCTCGTTTCGCAAGGACAACCAGGGCGACAACCTCTATCCGATTCCGACCGAGATGGAGAAGTGGCAGACGGCCGCCGTGCGGGATCTGGAGGGCACCTATCGCAATCCCCTTGAGTTCTGCCTGCCCAGCGGCACACACGTCCTGCGGCTGGGCATGGTGCGCGAACCGATGGCCATTTCGTCCATCGTCTTTCAGGGACCGCCGCTGCTGCCGTCTTACCTGCAGTACGAGGCGAGGTGGCAGCGCCGGGGGCTTCAGCCGGTGGCGTGCGGCATGTGCGTCCAGGTCCAGGCCGAGGCGCCCTGGCGGGAATCGTCGTCGTCGGTCAACCCCGGGTCGACGTCCTATCCGAGCGTGGTGCCGCACACCAACGGCTACTACATCCTCAACGACATCAACGGGAACTACTGGCAGTTGCCCGGTAAGACGATCACCTACCGGGTGACGGTGCCGCACAGCGGCTTCTACAAGGTCGGCTTCAAGGTGCTGCAGGCCGGGATGCAGGGCCTGCCCGCCTCGCGGGTGCTGCGGGTGGACGGCAGGGTGCCGTTCGACGGCGCCCAGTGGGTGGCGATCCCGTTCCAAAACGCCTGGGAGATGACGACCCTCAGCCAGCCGAACGGCAAACCGGCCCTGCTGGCGCTGACCAAGGGCGTCCACTACATCAGCCTGAGCACCACGCTGGGGATGGTGGGGCAGGTCCTGACGACCATCCAACAGATCACAGAGCGCATGGGGGAGTTGCAGCGGGAGATCATCATGATCACCGGCCCCAACCCGAACCCGAACGTCGACTACGGCCTGGCGGAGAATGTCCCGGACCTCATCCCGCAGTTGCAGGCGGTTGTCGGCGTCCTGCGCGAGCAGGCGGCCATCCTCACCTACGACGCCGGCGGTGTTTCACCGGTTGCGGCCAACTCGATCAACATCACCGCCAACGACATCGAGCAGATGGCTGCGCACCCCCACCAGATCAAGCTCGACATGCTGCGCTGGCAACAGGACGACGCCGCGCTGGCCTCCTGGATCACACAACTGCAGGCCCAACCGGTGTCCATGGACTGGTTCGCCCTGGCCGGTCCGTCCTATCGCCTTCCGTCCGCTGGCGCCGGGTTCGTGCAACAGGTGCTGTCGTCCTGGGATAACTTCATCATTTCGTTCTACCGCAACTATTCGGGGGTCGGCAGCCGCTACCGCCAGGGCATCACGATCTGGGTCGGCTACGGCCAGACGTGGGCTGAGATCATGAGTCAGATGGCGCAGAGCGAGTTCACGCCCGCGACCGGGATCCACGTCAACTTCGATGTGATCCCGGGCGGCGCGCACATCGTTCTGCTGTCCGAGGTCGCCGGCCACGGACCCGACCTGGCCACGGGCATGCCGCCCGATTCCCCGGTGGACTACGCGCTACGCAAGGGGGCGCGAAACTTCGCGGCCTTCCCGCATTGGAACGTCGTCCGCCAGCGCTTCATCCCGCAGGCCCTGATCCCGTATACCTTCACCAACGCCCACCACCAGGCCGGGGTGTACGGGGTTCCCGAGACCCAGGGCATGTCGCTGCTCTTTTTCCGCAAGGACATCATGCAGTCGCTGCACCTGGCGGTTCCGCAGACCTGGCCGGAGTTGTATAAGGAACTCCCGGTCCTGGCGACGCACGGGATGGAGTTCTACTACGCCGGCCTGGGAAGCGCCGGCCTGACGCCGTTCCTGTATCAGAACGGCGGCAGCTTCTACCACAACACGGCCAGAGGCATCCGGGCGAACCTGGACACGCCGCAGGGCTACCTTGCCTTCAAGCAGTGGACCGAGCTGTATACGCACTGGCAGGTGCCGCTGGCCGCGAACATCTTCACCCGCTTCCAGACGGGCCAGGTGCCGCTGGCCATCGGCGGCTACGGTGAGTACATCAAGCTGTCGGTGGCCGCCCCGCAGCTCGCGGGGCTGTGGGGCATCGCCACCATACCCGCGACCGCCTACCAGTGCGGCGCGAGCGGCTGCACCCGGGTGCAGAGCGGTCCCTGCGCCTTCCCCACGAGCATCTCGCAGCCGGACCAACCGGGCCTGCCGCCCGGGACCCACTGCCGGTGGAACGATTCGTCGGGCGACCTCGCCGGGGAGTCGGCGGTGATGCTGATGCCGCGCAGTGCCAAGCATCCCAACGAGGCCTGGAAGTTCGTGGAGTGGTGGAGTTCCACCCCGGCCCAGCTCGAGTTCGCCAAGGACCTCGAGGCGATCGGCGGTCTGCAGGTCGCCTGGAACACGGCCAACGTGCAGGCGCTGCGCGGACTTCCCTGGCCGGAGTCCGACCTGCGGGTGTTCTCGGCGGCATGGCAGCAGTACCAGCCGATCCCAGTCGTGCCGGGCGGATACATCGCCAACCGCTATGTGCACGACATCTGGGTCAATGTGGTGGTCGACGGTCAGAAGGAACTGCCGCAACTGCGATGGGCCGTGTCCAACATCGATCAGGAACTCTACATGCAGGAGGTCCAATACGGCCTCAGCCGCGAGCAGCGGCACCACATCATCGTCGGCTCCTGAGGGCCGTCCCGGTCGATCCGGTCTCTCAAGGGGGGTGGGGCCTGCGGACGCGTGGAGACAGGGTTGACGAGGGAGGTGCGCGCGGATGCGCCGCTGGACGCGGCGGGGCTGGTTTGGCAGGGTCGCGGCGGGGCTGGCGGCGGCGGGCGCCCTGGACGGCGGCTGCGCGGCCCGGCCCCTTGCGCTACCGCCCCAAGGGCAAGACATCAACCGACTCTACTGATGAATGCGGGAAACTTGGGGTGCAGGTCAGGGTGATTAGCTGAATGCCAGTAGGGCCGCGTTCCTCCCCAGCATGCCGGCAAGCAGCCGTCGCGTCAGGTGAGTTTGCGCCAGAAGGAGCCAGCGGTGCCGGGCATGTCTGATCACGCGGCTGCCGGTCTTGACCAGCCGCTGCTGCACAGGCTGGTCAGCGACCAGTTGCCGATAGCCCTAGGCCGCGCCGGCCGTGTTATACTGCGGCCCTGACGTTATGGGCTGCGTGATCATGGACGGCCATGCGCTCAGTGAGCGGCTTAGGCCCCAGCTTAAGCGCCACGCGGAGGAGTTGGCGCGGCGCCACGGCTGTGTGCCCGGCTTGGCGGCTGTCCTGGTGGGCGACCAGCCGGCCTCCGAGCAGTACGTCAAGAACAAGCGCAAGGCTGCCGCCGAGCTGGGATTTCTCGCGGAGATCCACCGTGTCGACCGTGCCGAGGCGTCCACCGAATCGTTGTTGCGCCTGATGGCGCAGCTCAATGCCGATCCGCGCATCCACGGTATCCTCCTCCAACTCCCGCTGCCGCCCGCGCTCGACGTTTATCGGCTGTTCGACACCATCGACGAGGTCGAGGCGACGTGGGAGTACGGCACCGCCCGGGAGCTCACCCCACACACGATCGCCCTGACCTCCGACGGCGAGCACGCCGTGCTCGCGTACCTTCGCTCGCGAGCCGCCGGTCCGCGCCACCGGGTGGGCGACGGCTGAACCAACGTCGCA
>JAJZXK010000165.1 GCA_021806565.1 Bacillota bacterium
ACAACCTGCTTCATGTCCATAGTATAGCACGTTCGCTGCATGCGAACACTGGAGGGAGGCGCGCCCCTGTCCCACGGCTGAAGCCGGGGGCATCTACGGGTCGCGCCGGGATTTGGGTGAGGGCCGGCCCTACGGCCGCTCCGGCAGGACCCCCCGCGCCCTGAGCCTGTCCAGGAGCTGATCCAAGGCGATACCGTGCTGGCGGGCGATCTCGGAGGCGAAGAAGGACGCGCCACCCGGCTCGCCCGCCTGCACGCGGTACGTGGGCCTGCGGATGGATCGCCCGTCCCGGACGTCGGTCGCCACCTGCACCGTCAGACTCGCCACCCGGCCGGGCCCGCCGACCGAGGCGTTGATCTCGCCGCAGCGCGCGGCCAACTCGTGCAGGTGCGTCGCATAGATCACACTGCAGCCCAGCACGCGAAAGCCGCGCAGCACGTCGGACGCAAGCGCCACCCCCTCTGGAGCGCTCGTCCCCGCCAGGACCTCGTTGAGCAGGACCAGGCTGCGCGGCGTGCAGGAGTCGAACACCAGCGCTGTGCGCACGGCTTCCTCATCCAAGCGTCCCTTGCCGGCCCGACCCATCTCCGGCGCCGGAAAGTGGGTGAAGACCGCGTCCACCAGACACAGCCGCGCCCGGCGCGCCGGGACGGAAAGACCACACTGCCCGAGGACCTGGGCCACACCCGCCGCGCGCAGGTAGGAGGTCTTGCCGCCGCGGTTGGGTCCGGTCAGCACCCACACCCGCCCGCCCTCGCCGGCGGCACCCCCGAACGCCACGTCGTTGCACACCAGATCCGCCGCGCGCGGCAGCGCCGCCGCCAACACCGGATGGAACGCGCTCTCCAAGAAGCTTTCGCCCGGCAGGTCGGCGCCGGTGCCCGCATCCCCCTGCAGTTCCGCCACGCAGCACGGCAATCCTGAGGCGCGCCAGCGACGTCCCAGCCGTGCCGCGCCCAGCAACAGCACCAGTTCGTCCTCCAGATGCGCAACCGCCTGCACGTTCAGCATCCGGAACCGGGTGAGGGCCCGTTCGACCGGTGCGGCCACCGCCTCCAAGAGCGCCTGCACATCCGCCACCGTCTGTCCCCTGCCGCCCCAATCCACCGGCTGGCGCCGAAAGAGGCGCGCGACGCCGCGCCCTCCGACCTCCTCGCCCAGCAGGCGCGTGAGGGCCGCGTCGGCCGGTTCCGCCTGACGCGGGCCGAACGCCACGATCACCGCAGACTCCGGCTCCATCGCCGCAGAGACATTGATCGTCACCGTGACGCTGCGCACCTCGTCCAGCGTGTGGCGCCACTTCGGCAGTTCCGCCCGCAGTGCCCGAAACTCGGCGGAAGCGGTCACCGCCTCCACGTCCTGGCGTAGCGCGGTCAACGCCGCGCAACGCACGCCGTCTCCACCAAGCGCCACCGCGAGCAGATCGACGGCCTCGACGTACGCGCCCAGTTCGACGACGCGCGCGCCGATGCGGGCCGCGTGCGGCACCTCTTTGGCGAAGGCCTGAGCGCGGTGCGCCACCATGATCCGCAGGGCTCGAACCGCGGCGTCCAAGCGATCACAGAGGACCGCCGACTCCAGCAGGTCGGCCGTGGCCCCGGCGCGCCAGCGCACGGTCTTCGCGTCTGCCGGCGGGCAGGCGACCGCGTCCAGCACCGCGGGGCGGCGGTCGGGCCGGGCCTCGGCCAGCGCATCGACGACGCGGTCCAGTTCGAGGTCCCGCAGGACGTCATCGCCCACGCGCACCCGCTGGGGGGCCGATCCGCGCCCCCAAGGCCACAACAGACTGCGCACCGGACACCCCCGCAGGCCGCGGAGTATGTCGGGACATGCCGCCATGGCGCCCACAGAGCCGGACGACGCATGGCAGGAGTGGTAAACGGCCGGATCGATTGTAGCATGGGGGCAGCCTTGGTCTATCCGGATGGCGGTCGCTCACGCCTCGCGCGCCCGGCCCACGCGCCGTGAGCGGTGCGGGGACGGGGACGGTCCACCATCAGCCCGCCCTGGGCGCCGTGCTCCAGAAGGCGGCCAGCGTCCGCGCCCCGGCCGCCCGGCCGAGCCGCCGCAGGCCCAGGGCGGTCTCGATCGTGGCCAGCAGGGAGTAGTGGTTGTACGGCTCGGCGATCCGCAGCCCCGGCTTCAGCCCAGGCGCGAAGACGAGCGTGAGCACGTGACCGCCCCCGCGGCGCCGGCCGCAACAACCGCGCTGATCGGCGCCAGCGGCTTCGTCCCAGGTCACAAACAGCACCCCGCCCCGGCGCCAGGCCGGACTGGCCAGGATGCGCGGCACGAAGGCGGCGAGCCAGCGACTGCCGATCCAGGCGGGGCAACTGTGCATGTCGTTGCAGAGGTTTGGCGTGATCCAACTGAGGCGCGGCACGGCCCCGCCCGGCAGGACGGCCGTCAACGCCCGTAGCGGCTGGATGTGCGCGCAGAGGGCCGCCGAATCCCGCACCGAGGCGTAGTAGCGGAAGGGATCGTGCTTACCCACATACAGACCGAACGGCCAGAAGGCTCCCAACCAGCAGGCGTGCGGCAACCCTTCCATATAGGCGCCCCAGGAAACTCCGGCCGCCGACGCCTGAGCGCCCAGGTTGCTGGCGTGCACCACGCAAAACCAGCAATCGTTCCGCACCTGGCGGTGCCCGGACGTCAGCGCCAGGTAATTCGGCAGGCTCGGGTGCGTAACCGCGAAGTAGCGGGTCGCCACCGCCCCCCGCCGCGCCAGGGCGGCGACCCGCGGCAGACGCAGCGCGGCGCGGTAGCCGAGGTTTTCCATCACCACGACGAAGATGTGGCGGAAGGCCGGAACCCCGCCCGGTCCTGGCGGTGCGGCCCGGGGAACCGCCAGCGCCCGCGTCGGCGGGGCCTGAGCCGCGCCGCCGCAACCGGCCAGGCAAAGCGCCAGGACGGCGGCCGCGGCGCGCCCGGCCGCACGCCTCACGAACCCTCGCCGGCGACGGCGCTCAACTCCAGGTCGTTGCGTTCCAGGAAGCGGACGCCGCGCGTCGACTCCTCACACCAGGCCAGTTCGCGCTCATTGGGAAAGAGGGCGACAAGCCGGCCGGACGCATCCGTGCAGCGCATCACCCCGTAGGGGCGGAAGGCCTCCACCGCCTCCGGTTCCCCCACGAGCCAGCGCGCCAGGCCGTAGGGCAACGGCTCGCAGACGGTCTCCACCCCGTACTCGGCGCGCAGGCGGAACTGGACGACATCGAACTGCAGCCGGCCCACCGCCGCCAGCACCGGCTCGCGGCGGGTACCACCCACTGGCTCCAGCAACTGCACGGCGCCCTCCTGGGTGAGCTGTTCCAGACCGCGGAGGAACGGCTTTTGCTTCTGCACATCCGTGTTGCGCAGCACCGCGAAGTGCTCGGGTTGGAACCCCGGCAGCGGCACCGGTGCCGGCGGGGTGCCGCTGCAGAGCACGTCTCCGATGCGCAGAAAGCCGGGGTTGGAGACGCCGAGCACGTCCCCGGCGCAGGCGGTGTCCACCGTCTCGCGCTCGTTGCCAAACAGCGTATGCGCCTGGCTCAGGCGCAGCCGGCGCCCGCTTCGCACGTGGACCACCGGCTCCTCGCGGTCGAAGCGCCCGCGCTGCACCCGCAGGAAGGCGACGCTGTCGCGGTGCTGCGGGTTCATGTTCGATTGGATCTTGAAGACGAACCCCGCGAAGTCCACGGTGGCCGCGGCGGCGGGCTGCGGGGCCGGAGCCAACTCGACAAACCGGTCCAGCAGCAGATCCAGACCGAAGTTGGTCAGGGCGCTGCCAAAGAACACCGGCGTCTGATCCCCCCGGTCGAAACGGGCCTGGTCCAACCGGGCGCCGACCCCGTCGAGCAGTTCGACCTCCTCGCGCAGCTGCCGGGCCGGCCCGGCCCCCAACAGCGCCTCCAGCGAGGGATCCGCCACCCCGGTCACCCGGGCCGGCACGGGGCGCGAGCCGTGTTCCACCCGCTCGTAGCGGTGCACCGTACCCGTCTCCCGGTCGTAGACCCCCTGGAACTCGGGCCCGTCCCCCACGGGCCAGTTGAGGGGCACCGCCTCAATCCCGAGTGCCTCTTCGACGACGCCGAGGATCTGGAGCGGCGCCATGGCGGGGCGGTCCATCTTGTTCACGAAGGTGAGAATGGGAATGCCCCGCGAGCGGCAGACTCGGAACAGCTTGCGGGTCTGCGCCTCGACCCCGCGGGCCGCGTCGATCACCATCAGCGCGCTGTCCACCGCCGCCAGGGTGCGGTAGGTGTCCTCGCTGAAGTCGGCGTGGCCCGGGGTGTCCAGCAGGTTGCAGCGGCAGCCGCCGTACTCGAAACCCAGCACGGTGGAACTGATCGAGATGCCGCGCTCGCGCTCCATCGCCATCCAGTCGCTGACCGTCGAACGGCGGTTGCGCCGCGCCCGCACTGAGCCGGCGAGCTGCACCGCACCGCTGTACAGGAGGAACTTCTCGGTAAGGGTCGTCTTGCCCGCATCCGGGTGGGAAATGATGGCAAAGGTCCGCCGCCGGGCCACCTCCTGGGCCAGGGCCTCGCCCTCCATACTTCCCACCTCCACCCGAGGATTGTAGCACGGGAGGGGCCCAAAGAAGGCCCGCGGCCACCGCGCGTCCAATCCATCACCATGCCGTATCTGGATTGGCCCGGACGGAAGGACGACCCCATCCCCGCGGTCGCGCTGCCTCCGGCCCGCGAGGCACACCCCGCGCGCCACCTACCCCTGGAGCCCGCACCGGAGCGCGGCCGGCTCTACCAGGGCGAGAACCTGGAGATCATGGCCGGCCTGCTTCCGGAACTTGAAGGCCGCATCGACCTGGTGTACATCGACCCGCCGTTTTCCTCCAACTCCGACTACACCCTCAGTCCCCAGGCCGGCGGCGCCGCGGCCTACAGCGACCGTTGGACCGACGGCCTGGAGGGCTACCTGACGATGCTCTGGCCGCGCCTGCGCCTGATCCACCGCCTGCTGTCGCCGACCGGTTCGCTGTATGTGCACCTCGATCCGACGGCGGCCCACTACGTCAAGATCCTCCTGGACGAACTCTTCGGCGCGGAGTGCTTTCAGCGGGAGATCATCTGGCGGATCGGCTGGATCTCCGGCTACAAGAGCGCCGTACCCAACTGGTGCCGCAACCACGACACGATCCTCTTCTACACCCGCTCGCCGCGCGGGTTCACCTTCAATAAGCCCTATGTCCCCCACCCCCCCGGCTACCAGCGGCGCGGAGGCGGCGAGGGCCTCGGCCGGCCGGCCGAGGACGTCTGGAACGCCAACGCGGCCGAGGCGGCCCTCACCGGACCCGACTCCCTGGACTCCATCCAGATCAAGAGCTTCTCCCGCGAGAAGACCGGCTACCCGACCCAAAAGAACGAGAGCCTGCTGCGCCGCATCGTATCAGCCTCCTCGAACCCCGGCGACTTGGTCGCGGACTTCTTCTGCGGCTCGGGCACGACCCTGGTCGCGGCCGGGGCACTCGGACGGCGGTGGCTGGGCTGCGACACCGGCCCGGCCGCCGTGCACGTGACGCGCAAACGCCTGTGCGGTCTGGAAAGCTGTGGCGCATGGGAACTCGCGGGTCCACCGGTCCAGGACGGCGCCCCCGCCCGCCTGCTGCGCGCCGGCGACACCTGGATGGTCGAGCCCCCGCGGGACGCGGACTGGTGGATGGTCGACTGGGACTACCAGGCCGACCCCCTGCGGCCGTCCTGGTGCGGACCGGGCGGCCAGGCGGGCCCCGCCCTGCGCCGGTCGGACGGACCACCGCCCCCCGCCCAGGTGCGCTGGTTCGACGCCGCGGGCGGCGCCTGGGGCGCGGCGACGGAAGGCGCACCGCCCCGGCGCCAGTGATATGGACGGCGCCAACGAGCTTGTATGTGCGGTCGTTGTGAGCTGCTGGCCTGGGGCGGTATAGCTGGCGCCCTGGGCCCCGACCACGCGGCCGCCTCCCCCGCGCCGCGACCACGCCTCCCCCCTCGTCGGCGACCACCCGTTCCACCCGCACCTTCCACGAGCAACTGCTCAGAAGAGATTGGGATTTGCTGGACGCGCCACTGGTATGTAAACTGGGCTCGTGGCGAAGCTGTTAGTCACCGGTATGTCCGGTACAGGAAAGTCGTCCGCACTCGCGGTTCTCGCGTCTCACGGACACCGTACGGTCGATGCCGATAGCGATACCTGGAGCGTCTGGGCCCCGGACGCCGACGGCGGGAACGACTGGGTCTGGCAAGAAGATGCCATGAGGACCCTCCTGGACGAGCATCGAGACGGACACCTCTTTGTCGCCGGTTGCGCGGCCAACCAGAGAACGTTCTACCCCAGGTTCGATCACGTGGTGCTCTTGTCGGCGCCCGGCGAAGTCCTGCTGAACCGCGTGGCACTGCGGACCACCAACCCTTACGGAAAGAGCCCAGAGGAACAGGCCCTCATGCTCCGTTATCTTCGCGATGTGGAGCCCCTTCTCCGCAAGACATGCACGATCGAAATCGATGCTACCGCGCCGCTTGCAGAGATAGTCCAGCGGCTGGAGGAAATTGCAGAGGGTCGTGTGCCCAATCCGAACGGATGATCCTGAACCGAAGGGCGATGGCGGCGTGTTCGCCGCCGCGGCACACGCGGGGGATGCGGGCCATGGCCAGGCTGATTTACACGGTGATAACGTCGCTCGACGGGTACGTGTCGGACGAGCAGGGCGGTCTTGTCTGGGATGCGCCCGACGAGGAGGTCCTCGGCTTCATCAACGATCTGGAGCGGCCGGTGTCCCCGCCCTCGGGAGTGTCGATCTAGTGTCTTCGCCTGTCTCACTCTATTGTGGCAGAGAGGGAAGCACCTCCTGGTCTCAATGGTACGGCGTAACGCTACGGGCCGTGGTCGGGCCTGACCGGGCGCGGCTCGGGGTGCTCCTCCGCGTCGCGTGCGCCGGCTCGCGACTGGGGATGCAGGCAAGGATGGTCGTCATGACCCCACGGCTAAAGCCGGGGGCTTGCCAATCACCCCGCTTGCGCGGGCGTGGCGTGCGGACGCATGACGGCGCCCCGGCGACCGATGTTGATCGCCGCGATGTGGTCTGCTGGCCC
>JAJZXK010000166.1 GCA_021806565.1 Bacillota bacterium
GCGATCAACATCGGTCGCCGGGGCGCCGTCATGCGTCCGCACGCCACGCCCGCGCAAGCGGGGTGATTGGCAAGCCCCCGGCTTTAGCCGTGGGGTCATGACTTGCTGGCAGCGGCCCTGGGACGACATCGGGCGCGAACGCGGCGCCACCGATCACGCCACCGATCACGTCACCGATCACGTCCGAGGTGCCTCCGCCGCGTCGATGCGCGTCGCGGCCAGGGGAAAGCCCTGCCGCACGGAGAGCTTGGCGTTCGGGCCGAACATCTCCGCCCACAGGGGGGTGAGCACCGCCGTCGCCGGTGCCTGGTCGGCGAAGGTCTCTTGGGGATAGGCGACATCGGCCTCGACCGGCGCGGAAAAGGCGCTCAGGGGTTGGTGGGCCAAGGGCGGCGCCGCCTGGGCGATGCGTGTGGCGAACGCGCCCCAGAGGCTGCGGCGGGCCGGTGGTACCCGGGCGGCATGGATGGCGGCCTGCTGCCAGCCGGCCGAGGTGATGTAGGTCAAGAGCGCCCATGCGGCGTGCGGGTGCGGGGTGGCCGCCGACATGCCGTAGAAGTCGACCAGCGCGCCGGTCGCGGGCCCCGCGGGCCAGCGTGGAAACGGCGTCAAGCGCCAGCGGATCGGCTGGTGCGCCGCCGCGAAGCCGACGATCCCAGCCGCAGATACCAGGCGCATCGCCAACCCGCCCGTGGCGAACCGCGCCGTGCGGTTGGGACCGAAGGGGCCTTGGGCACAGCCGCAGGACCAGAACTGGTCCCACATCCAGCGGCCGCAGGCGATGGCCGCCGCCGTACCGAGGGCGCAGCGGCGCGGATTGCCCGGATCCACCAGATGGGCACCCCAGCCGCGCAGGTAGAAGCTGGAGGTCGGCCGCCAGTCAAGGGCGCCGCCGACGCGGCCGCCGGAGGAGAGGCGCGCCCACATGGTTGAGAACTCCGCCGCCGTCGTCCCCGCCGCGGGCGGCTGGAGGTGGGCGGCGGTAAGGCGGTCCAGGCGCACCGCGTAGGCCTGGGGCGAGAGGCTGCGCGGCAGCATGAACAGCGACCCGCCGCGGCGGAAGGCGGCGAGCACGTTGGCGCCGAACGCCTGGAGGTCGTATCCGCCGCGGCCGATCCAGGGGGTCAGGTCGGCCAACAGCGGTTGGGCCAGATAGGGGACCGGGTCATTCCCCCAGAGCACGTCTGGGCCCGCGCCGGCCACGACGCCGGCCACGGGGACGGCCGGCTTCGCCGTGGCGGCGGTGCTGACCTGGACGCGTACCCCGCGGTGACGCGCCGTGAAGTCGGGCAGGAGCCGCGCATACAGCGGCTGGTCCTGGGGCGTTCCCTGCAGGTGGAGCGTGATCGTTCCGTCGGTCCCGGGCCGGGCGCCACCGCATCCGGTCGTCAGCGAACCGGCCGCCAGGACGGCCGCGGTGGCCGCGAGCGCCTTGCGCCGAGTCAACGCCGTGCCCTCCGTTCCTCTCTTCATAGTGCATTTTATAGTGTATTTTGTTCCCGGCCGCTTTCGTGGTCCGTTTCCTGCCTGGAGATTCCCGCTTCACAGCAGCCGGTTTCACCCACCCGGCGGCAGTGTATCAAACCGGTCATCCGGCGCGGCGTTGCCGCCCGTGGCCGCGGCCGGATAGACTGCCGGGCGAGGAGGGCTCCGATGTCACTTCTGGTGCTGGACGGGGTCGGGCGGGCCTTCGGTGCCCACACCGTACTTCACGGCGTGTCCTTCAATCTCGGCCGAGGCGAGCGCGCCGGTCTGGTCGGCCCGAACGGCGCGGGCAAGTCGACCCTGCTGGACATCGCCTCCGGTGCCCAGGCGCCCGATGCGGGCCGGGTCGCCCTGGCCCGATCCAGCCAACGGGTGCACCTGACCCAGGATCCGCAACTGCCGGCCGGCGAAACGGTCCGGTCGGCCGCGCTGGCCGCTTCCGGGCGGTTGAGTGAACTGGAGGCACGCGTGGACGCGCTCGGGGCCGCCCTGGCCTCGGGCGATACGGACCCGGCGACGCTTGCCGCCTATGGAGAGGCGCAGCAGCGATTCGAACAGGCGGGTGGCTATGAGCGCGAGCATACGGTGGAGGCGGCCCTGCGCGGGATCGGCCTTGGGCCGGAGCTGTGGGGCGTGGCCGTGGACCGCCTCTCCGGCGGGCAGCGCATGCGGCTTGCCCTCTGCCGCGCCGTTCTGCAGGAGCCGGACGTCCTGTTGTGCGACGAGCCGACCAACCACCTCGATGCCGACGCCATCGCGTGGTTGGAAGGCCGGCTGGCGCGCTGGGCGGGGGCGCTCTTATGCGTATCGCATGATCGTTACTTTCTGGACCGGGTCTGCACGCGCATTCTCGCGTTGGCCGACGGGCAGTTGACCGACTATCCGGGTAACTACAGCGCCTACGTCCGCCTGCGCGACGAGCGGGCGGCCCAGGCCCTGCAGGAGCGGGAACGTGCCGAAGCCGAGGCCGACCGCCTGGCCGCCTATGTGGAACGCTACCGCGCCGGCAACCGCGCGCGCCAGGCCCGCAGCCGCGAACACCGTCTCGAACGGCTGCGCGCTGAGATGGCGCCACCGCCCGCCACGGCGGCCCAGGGGCCGAAGCTGCACCTGGAGCCGCGGACCCCGACCGGACGCGAGGTGCTGGTCGTGGAGGGATTGGTCAAGGGCTATGCCGGGCAAACCCTCTTTGCGCCCTGGACGGCCACCCTGGAACGGGGCGAGCGCGTCGGCATCGTCGGCCGCAACGGCGCGGGCAAGACCACGCTGCTGCGCATCCTGGCCGGGCAGGAGCCGGCCGATGCCGGTGAATCGTACTGGGGCCGCGGCGTGGAGGTCTCCTGGCTGCGCCAGGACCTGGCCGGACTCGACGACGAGGCGACCGTGCTGGAAAACGTCTTGGCGGCGCAGGCCGACCTCGGCGGGCCCGAGGCCCGCCACCTGCTGGCGCGCTTCCTCTTCCGCGGGGATGCGGTCTTCCGGCGGGCGGGAGATCTGTCCGGCGGGGAACGCAACCGCCTGTTGTTGTGCCTGCTGTCGCTGGAGCAGGGCAACGTCCTGCTGTGCGACGAACCGACCAACCACCTCGACATCCCTTCCCGCGAGGCGCTGGAACAGGCGCTGGAGGCGTTCAGCGGCACCCTGCTCGTCGTCAGCCACGACCGCTACCTCCTGCGTCGGTTGTGCACGCGCATCTGGTGGCTCGACCAGGGTCTGGTACGCGACCTTCCCGGTGGCTATGCGGCCTATGAGGCGGCGCTGGCGGGCGAGGCGGAAGCTGCGGCCGCCTCGCGGGGCCGTTCCGAAGCCGTACCGGCCGGTGCGGTGCCAGCCCCGGCCGCCCCGCCACGCCCGTCGGCGGCGTCGCGCAGAACGCAGGAGCAGGCGGCGGCGGTAGAGGCCCAGATCGCGGGGCGGGAGGCGGAACTGGCCGTCCTCGGTGAGCGGCTGGCGGATCCGTCCCTGTATCGGGTGGGGCAGGACGCTGCGGCGGTGGTGCGGGCTTACGACGCGCTCAAGGCCGAGATCGACGGCCTCTATCGCGAATGGGAGCGCCTTGTCGACGCCGCGGGCTCGGAACGGCAGGAATCGTCACGGTCCGCGCGAAGCTGAACTGCCAGAACCGCCAGGGGGTGTGGGTGTGGCCGAATCGAGGCCGGAGGGCGCACCGGGCGGGGAGCGCCGGATCAATCGCGTCACCGTGACCATTTTTGGGGAGAACCATCGCCTGTGCGGCGAAGAACCGGCGCCCTACCTCCAGGAGTTGGCCGCGCGCGTCGATGCCCGCATGCACGAGATCTCCAAGGCCAACCAGCGTCTGGCGATCACGGAGGTCGCGGTCTTGGCGGCGCTGCATGCGACCAGCGAGTGGATGCGGCTGGAGGAGCAGTATCAGCGGGTGCTCTCCCTGCTGGAGCGCGAATGGGAGCGGCGCAAGCTTGAGACGTCTTCGACCTCCGGCCCGTCGGCAAACCGTCAGCGCCCCACACAGGGAGAGGCCGCAGCCCGATAACCCACTGCCCACACCGCCGCCGAGCCGCCCGTACCGGACGGGATCTGTACAAAGTCGGTTTGCCCCGGGTCGGTCGATCTGGGGTCTCTTTCCTGGAAGTGCCTCCTGGGCTTTGCCTATACTGGCTGTGGCCCGTCCGCGCGGGCCAGGGGGGGATGGGCGTGTTCCGCATCTGGCGTTGGATCTTCAGGCTCTTTGGCCTCGGCTTTCTGGTCGGCCGCGGTTGCACTTGCGGCCGCGATTGTAACTGCGGTCGGCCGCAGGTTGACCCCGAACGGCGCCACGCCTTCTTCGGCAAACTGCACGAAGCGCTCGACGTTCTGGAGCGGGAGGGCGCCGCGCCTTCGGGGGCCGGCTCCGCGGGGACCGCGCCGGGCGAGGATCCGCTGTCGGACTGAGACGGGGGCCTGAACGCTGAACAGGGAGCGGCTCACGGCGGCCCAGCTCGCCCGTGTGTTGCGGGTCATATGGCTGTGCCTTTCGGTGACCTTCGACTACCTCTGGCTGGGCGTCGTGCGCCGGATCGCCGGACCGGCAGAGGCCAGGCGGCGTGAACCGCTGGTGCATGCGCGGGTGGCGGCGCGGATCCGCCGTACCGCTGTCCACCTCGGCGGCCTCATCGTCAAGGTGGGGCAGTTCCTCAGCACGCGCGCCGACCTGCTGCCGGAGGCCTTCACGCATGAGTTGACCGAACTGCAGGATGTCGTGCCGGCCGTGCCCTGGCCGGAGATTGCCGCCCGCCTGGAGGCGGCCTACGGCCGACCGGCGGACGAGGTTTTCGCCGCCATTGAGACCACGCCGCTGGCCGCCGCCTCCCTGGCCCAGGTCTATGCGGCGGTGCTTCCCGATGGCCGCCGCGTCGCCGTCAAGGTGCTGCGTCCCGGGATCGACGCGCTGGTCGATGCGGACCTGCGGGCCCTGCGCATCGCGGCCAAGGCGGCCCACCGCTGGACGACCTGGGGGCGGCGCTTCGATCTGCTCGCGGTGCACACGGAGATCGACGCCGTCAGCCGCCAAGAGCTGGATCTGTTCGGGGAGGCGGAGCGGGCGGTCCGCTTCGCCCGCAACTTCGTGGATACGCGGTGGGTGGCCGCGCCGGAGATCCACTCCGAATGGTCGCGCCCCGGCGTCCTGGTCATGGAGTGCATCACCGGTCTGCGCATCGACGACCTTGCGGCATTGGGCGCCGCCGGGATCGATCCGCAGCGGTTGGGGCGGCGCCTGCTGCGCAGTTCCATGAAGCAGTTCCTGGAAGACGGCTTCTACCACGCCGACCCGCATCCGGGAAACCTGTTCGTGCGCCCCGACGGCACCATCGTCTATGTGGATTTCGGCATGATGGGCCAGGTGGGACCCGAGGATCGCGTCCACCTGCGCCGGTTGGTCCTGGGCCTGTTCAAGCGCGACGTCGATGAGGTTCTCGATGCGACGCTTGCCCTGGGGTTCGTGCGGCCTGGGACCGACCGGGCTCCATTGCGCCGCGCCCTGGCCTTCGCGGTCGACCAGGTGCTGGGCGTCAGCAAGGTCGTGCCGGGTACGCCGGCCTTCGCCCAGTTCGCGGCGGAGATGCGCGACTTCCTCTATGCGCACCCCTTCCAGTTACAGGCGCGCTACACGATGCTCGGCCGGTCCATCGGCATCCTGGCGGGCATTGTCGAGCGACTCTGTCCAGACGACAACTTTTTTCTTCTTCTGGTCGAGGCGGCGTTGCGCTTTCTGCACTCTGATGCCACGGCGTCCATCCTGGCGGGGCTTGCCGACCGTGGCGGCCACGGCGGCGACCGGTCGCGGGGCGCGGGCGGTGAGGCTGGCGGAACCGGCGATCCGTGGCGCGGGTTGTGGGAGGCGGTCACGCCTTTGCTGCGCGACGCCCTGGGGGCCCTGGGGCCGGAGGTGCTGCAGGCGGTGCAGGACACCCTGTTGGCGCCGAGCCGCTCGGAGCATCTGTTGGCGGCCCTGGCGCGCGGCGACTGGCACGTCCCCTTGGATTGGGCACCGCTCGGCCGCGATCTGCAACGCCACGCGGAGCGGCTGCGCGCCTTCGGCTGGGCCGTGTGGGGCGGGTCGTCCATTGTCGCCGGGGCGTGGCTGCGCGCCGCCCACATGAACGGGTTCGCATGGGCGTCCTGGGCGGTCGCCGCGGTCTGCTTTCTGGTCTTCATCCGGCCGCGCCGCTGAGCGCGGTTCCCGACCGTCTCACACTCGGGCCACAACGGCGCAACAGTCTGTTCATGCCGCGTTGATTTCCCCTGCATGTTTGTGCGCTACCCTCGCGGTGCGTCGCGGCCGGGGTGCGAGTGGATCGCTGCGGACCACCGCTGGCGATTGTCCGCCCGGGCCGCGAACGCAGACGCGTAAACGGGAGGGATCCACGTGCACCACAAGTGGAGCCGCTGGGCCGCAGCCGGTGTGCTGGGAGCGCTATTGACCGGCGGGACGAGCTTCGCGGCGACCGTGGCCACTCCGGTGACGACTGGGACCACGGTGACCCAGTCCACCTATACGCCCGAGACGTCAATCCCGGCGCAACCCGCGCCTGCTGGAACCTCGCAGCATGTCGGGCCAGCGGTGCGGCTCTTGGCGCGCGACGCGCATCAGACCGTGGCCCAGGTCCAGCAGTTGATGCAGCAGGATAAGAATTGGCGGGCCGTCGTGACCGCGCTGGACCTGAATCCGGCCACGGTGTCCCACCAACTGCAGGCACATCGCAGGGCACGCCTGCGGCAGGCGGTGACCGTCCGCACCCTGGCCAAGTTGGCAGACAAGACGCCGGCGCAGGTGCGGGCGATGCGGACCAAGGGTGAGAAGTGGAGCCAGGTGGCCCAGGCGCTGGGTCAGAACTGGGCGCAGGTGCAAAAGCAGGTCGGCGCGCGGCTGCGGGCGATGGCGGCCGGCCGGCAGCGGCAGGCGGTGATGGTCGGTACCCTGGCCAAGCTGGCGCAAAAGACGCCGGCGCAGGTGCGGGCGATGCGGACCAAGGGTGAGAAGTGGAGCCAGGTGGCCCAGGCGCTGGGTCAGAACTGGGCGCAGGTGCAAAAGC
>JAJZXK010000167.1 GCA_021806565.1 Bacillota bacterium
AGGCCGGCGGCGGCGGCGGCGGCGGCCGCCGCCACCGGCAGCACGACGGCGGTGGCGTCAAGAAGGCCCTGGACTCCGATCGCCGCCAGGGCGCCGGCGAAGGCGGCGGCGGCCGCACGCGGGCCCGGCCGCTGCCGCCGGAGTGCTCGGGCCAGGCGCACCGCCCCCAGCGACAGTCCGGCCGCCGCGAGGGCTGCCCCGACCAATCCGGTGTTGGCCAGCCATTGCAGGGCATCGGAGTCGACGGCGCCCGGCGCGGACGCCAGTGCGTACGTGCCGCCTGCGCCAGGCGGTTCATGCGCCCCGTAGAGCACCGTCACACCGCCCGGACCGGCGCCGAGCCAGGGGCGGGACCGCCAGATGGCCAGAGCGACCCGCCATTGGAAGATGTGTGCGTTCCAGTCCCCCGCCGTGGTCGGGGTCAGGCGCGTCGCGCGCCAGGCGACCGCCGGCGCCACCGCCAGGGCCAAGCCGAACCCGGCGGCCAGGGCGGCCGCCACCACCGTGGCGCGGCGGCGCATCGGCGCCGGCAGGGCGAGCGCCGTCACGCCGGCCCCGGCCAGCAACCCGAGATAGGCTCCACGCGAAAAGGTGAGCGCGAACGCGAGTGCCAGCGGCACCAGGGCGACCCAGGCGCTGTGGCGCCACAGACGCCGTTCCCCCGCGGTGGCGAGCGCCACGGCTCCACCGATGGCCAGCAGCAGCAGGGCGGCCAGGGCGTTGGGGTTGTGCAGGGTGCCATACACCCGTAGCGGGATGCGGGTCGCGGCCGGTCCCGTCCACGCCGTGGGGGTGGCCCGGCCGCGTGCGAACTCGCCGATGCTGGCGGCCGCCTCCACCACCCCGATGGTCGCGAGCAGACCGGCCGGCAGCTGCCAGCGGCGGCCTGGGCAGGCGGCCGCGAGGGCTACGAGCGCCAGGGCGAAGGCCGCCGCAGCCGCCAGATCGACCCGGGCGGCGAAAGGGTAGACGGCGGCGGTGGTGGCGATGGCCATCGCCACCAGGGGAGCCCCCAGGCCGATGCCGACCCCGCGGACCGGCAGGCGCAGGCGCAGGCCGAAAAGCAGGGCGGCCCCTGTCCCCACGCCGGACAGGGCCAGTGCCACCAGGAGGTGGGAGCCGCTCCAGGCCCCGCGCAGGTCGACGCCCGCCGAGAAGACGGGTGCCGGCAGGAGTTGGGGGCCGCGCAGCGCCAGCCACCAGACCGCCGCGGCGGCGGTCGCGGCCCCCGCCGCCGGGAGGCCGGTACGGAGTCTGTGGGGCCAGCGCGGTGCCAGTCGCTCCACCACCCGTGCACCCGTCGGTGCCAGACGTGCCGCCGCCGGTCGCGGCTCGCAACTTGGGATGGATTCGCGCTGAGGGGATGTCGCCCCTTGACACCTCCGCGCCCCTGCCGTTAGGCTGGAGTCAAATATCAGTATTCCAGGTGGTTTCTCAGCATTTGCTGGTGCGATGAGAGGGGGACGGGCGCTCGGTCCGCTGCGGCAAGGCCCACATAGCCTGGATCGGCCGGCATCCGCTGGGGTGTGGCCGGGGAGGGGATGGGGCCGATGGCGGCGGAGGTCCACACGGTATTGGCGGGTTCGTCCGTGGCGGATGCCGAGGTGCGTGCCCCGGCGGAGTGGGAGATCGCGGAGTTGGCCGCTCAGGATGCGGTGTTCGAGCGCCGTGGCGGCCCGGCGGAGGATGTGCTGACGTGGGTGGCTGGCCGGTATGGACCGGAGGTGCTCCTGGCCTGTTCCTTCGGTGTGGAGGATTGCGTCCTGGTGGATATGATCAGCCGCTACGCGCCGGGCGTGGCGGCCTTCTACCTCGACACGGGTTTATTGTTCCCGGAGACGTACGCGACGCGCGACCGCCTGGTCGCCCGCTACGGCATCCGCCTGCTGCGGGTGGCACCGGCCCAGGATGTGGAGCAGCAGGCGGCGGAGTATGGGCCCGCCCTGTGGCGCCGCGACCCGGACCTCTGCTGCAAACTGCGCAAGGTGGTGCCACTGCGTGCGGCGCTCGCCCATCAGCGGGCCTGGATCACCGGCGTGCGGCGCGATCAGGCCGCCTCCCGCGCCCATACCCGCCACCTCGAGTGGGATTCCAGGTTCGGTTTGGTGAAGGCCAACCCGCTGGCGGGCTGGAAGGCCGCGGACGTGTGGCGTTACGTGCACGAGCGCGATGTCCCCTATAATCCACTGCACGATCATGGATTTCCGAGCATCGGCTGCTGGCCGTGCACTCGCGCGGTGCGCGCGGGGGAGGACCCGCGGGCGGGGCGCTGGGCGGGTAGCGCGAAAACGGAGTGCGGTTTGCACGGATGAGCCGTACCACGGGAGGTTGAAGGGTTGACCTTTCCATCGAATGCCGCGAATGCCGCCCATTCCACGAATGCCGCGGATGTCCGGGCCCGCGCGGCGGCGGTTCCAACCGGTCTGCCCGGGCCGAGTGTTCCGCACGGCGGCGCCCTGGTGAGCCGCATGCTGGAGGGTGAGGAGGCGCGGGCGGCGGCCGGCCAGGCAGAGGAACTGCGCGGCCTGCCCCTGGACGCGCGGGCGCTTGCCGACCTGGAGATGATCGCGACCGGCGCCATGAGCCCGCTGACGGGGTTCCTTGGCGGTGAGGACTACGCCTCTGTACTGGAATCGCTGCATCTGGGTGCGGCCTATGAGCACCTGCTCTGGCCGCTCCCCGTCGTCCTGCCTGCGGAGCCGCGGCAGGCGCGCGCCCTTCGCGACGGTGAGGAGATCGCCCTGCTGGACGCTGACGGCCGTCCCTGCGGCCTGTTGACCGTGGAGGAGGTGTTTGTGCGCGACCTCGGCCGTGAAGCCCTGGCCGTCTACGGAACGGCGGATCCCACCCACCCCGGGGTGGCGGCGACGCTTGCCCAGCCCACCGCCGCGGTGGCCGGACCGGTGCGTGTCTTCCGCCTGCCGCAGGCGGAGTTCCCGTCCTACCACCTGACGCCGCTCGAGGTGCGCGCCGCCTGCGCCGAGCGGGGCTGGCAGTCCATGGCGGGCTTCCAGACGCGCAACCCGGTGCACCGCGCACACGAATACATCCAGAAGTGCGCCCTGGAGATCGTCGACGGCCTGCTGCTGCATCCGCTGGTCGGGGCCACCAAGTCTGACGATGTCCCGGCCGCCACGCGCCTCCAGTCGTACGAAGTCCTCTTCGAACGGTACTACCCGCAGGACCGCGTGCTGTTGGCCACCTTCCCGGCCGCCATGCGCTACGCCGGACCGCGCGAGGCCGTGTTTCACGCCATCTGCCGCAAGAACTACGGCTGCACGCACTTTATCGTCGGTCGTGACCACGCCGGGGTCGGCGACTTTTACGGTCCCTTGGACGCCCAGAACCTGGTGCGCTCGTTGGCGGCCGAGATCGGCGTCGTGCCTCTGGCTTTCGAAAACGCCTTCTGGTGCCGTCGCTGCGGCGCCATGGCCACACGTAAGACCTGCCCCCATCCGGAGACGGAGCACGTGACCCTGTCCGGTACGGCGGTGCGCGCCATGCTCCGGCGCGGCGAGACGCCGCCGCCCGAGTTCAGCCGCCCGGAGGTGGCGGCCCTGCTGGCTGCGGCCATGCGCGATTAGGGACGATGAGAGGCGGAGCGGGCCGGGATCTTCCCGGCCCGCTCCGCCGGTCGGTCGCACCTCGGTTTCATCCCCAGGGGGCCGGGCGTTGCGAAGCAGCCGCATGGCCCCCGCCACCGCCCCGGGGCGCGGCTCAGTCAGCTCCCCATAACCTCGGCCAGATCCACCCGGCGGCCTTCTTCCGCGGCGCGGACCATCGCGGCGGTCACGGCGACCGCCTCGGCGCCCTCACGGAAGGTGGCGGCCCCGGGCGCCGCACGGTCGGCCTCCCCCGACACGAGGTCGGCGAAGCGCTCCAGCAGGCGACGGGTGCTGTCGCCCTCCGGCGGGCTCTCGATGGCGCGGGTGACCAACCCTTGCGGGGGCTTGTTGCCCGCCTCGCGGATGCCGTCGTGCGTCGCAACGTGCAGCGTGCGGTGGTCGAGGGTGTGCGCCGTACCGCGCGTGCCGACGAACTGCCAGATGTTCGGGGTACGCATCCCGAACATGCTGCCGGTGATCGTGCAGACGCGCTTACCGCCGTCGAATTCAATCAGCAGGCTCATGAACTCGATGGTGCGGTCGCCCTTGATGGACCCGCGCTGGATGCTTGCGCTGACGGAGGTCGGCCTGCCGCCCATCGCCCACAGGGCGGTATGGATGCTGTGCGTCGCCGTGTCGACGATCCCGCCGTAGTGATCCGGGAAGAAGTATTGGGGGTTCATCGGGCCGCGCTGGATGGTGAGCAGACCCTGGACTGGCTGGATGGCCGGCAACTCTTTCTCCATGACCGCGGCCAGAGGCGAGGCGCGGAACTGGTACCCGACGACGCCGACGACGCCGGCCTCTTCCTGGGCGGCAGCCAGGCGGGCGGCGGTCTGCGGGCTGTCGGCCAACGGCTTTTCCACGTACACATGTCGCTTGGCCGCGAGCGCGTCGAACACCACCGGCGCGTGCCAGCGCGCGTCGGTCGCGACCACCAGCGCCTGCACGTCGTCCCGGGCCAATACCTCGGCGTGGCTCTGCACGCCGTCCGCTCCGAGCTTTTCTGCGGCGGCCTTCGCCCTGGCCGCATCGATGTCGCAGACCACCGCGATCTCGATCTTCGGCGTGGCCTGCAGCAATCCAGCCAGGCCCATGCCACGCATTCCACAGCCGACCAGTGCTACCCGTACCGGCATCCCGTCGACCCCTTCCCCGCCTTGCCCGGTGCGCGGGCAAGGCTTGATCCGAGCGTCAATTCCCGGCGCCCGCCGCCGGCTCCTGCCGT
This sequence comes from Bacillota bacterium, assembly GCA_021806565.1. Classification (GTDB taxonomy): domain Bacteria; phylum Bacillota; class Sulfobacillia; order RBS10-35; family JAJYVN01; genus JAJZXK01. Next base: position 4,834 of record JAJZXK010000167.1, read on the forward strand.
GAATTCGCCGGTCTGGAAGTGGTACGGGTGGGCGCGCGGCGCGTCTCAGACCACTGTGATCAGCGCCGCGCGCAGGGCCTTGGATGTCGCGACGGCGTGTATGGTCACCTTGGCTCCCTTGGTCACGGCCAGGAGGGTGCCAGGCTTGGCCTTGGACCCTGACGGGGCGAGGCGCACGCGGGTGCGCGGCGACACAGTGACCGTTACCGGGGAACCGCTGACGGGGGTGATGGTGACCGAACTCGGCGTCGTCGCCGTCACGGTGCCCTGGATCAGCTTCGTCGAGCGGTGGTGGTGGGCCTTGGCGTGGCGGGACGCCGCCGCGTGGGTGGTGGACGGCGTGGAGCGGTGGGCGGCGCCGGACGCCGCCGCCGGCGCCGCGGCGCCACCGCAGCCGGTCAGCAACACTCCGGCCACCAGGGCGATTCCTGCCAGGTATCCCGGGCGAAGACGGCGGGCAGACAAGAGGATCCCTCCTTGCAGGCATCACAGGCATCACAGCGCATACGTCCGGCGCACATCCGGGAGTCCGCGCAGGGTGGCGCCGGCCGCGGCCGCCTTTCGCATGTGCGGCCCGCGGTGCAGCCTTGCACACGAATGTGGGCGAAACCGCTAAGGAGGTGCTGCGGGGCTGTGGCCGGTGGGTGAACAGAGTGTGACGCGCTCGGCGGATGTCCAAGTTCGCGCACCGTGCATAGGGTGGGAAGGGGGGACCGACCGTGGCGCGGTTTGACGACGACTTTCCGCCCGTGATCCCGCTGGGCACCCGGACGTTGAGCTCGGGTGCCCAGGGATCCGATGTGGCCATCCTGCAAACGATGTACAACCAACTGGTCGGCGTGCTGCAGGCGCCGACGGCGGAAGTGGGCGAGCCCATCGATGTGACGGGGTTGTACGACGCCTCGACGGAGGCGGCGGTCGAGGCCGTGCAGGCATACTTCGGTATCCGCGTCGACGGGGTGGCCGGGCCGGAGACGTTTTGGATTTTCGGTCAGGGCGTCGGCAGGCACACCACGTTTGGTGGGCCGCCGTTCGGCAGCCGCCCGCTGTCCGCGGGGCTGTGCGGGGGCGACGTCACCGTCCTGCAGAATCGGCTGGGGTGTTTCCGCTACGAGGCGGTCCTGGGCGGGCCGGCGACCGGATGCTACACGCCGCAGACCGCGACCGCCGTGTCGGAGTTGCAACAGGACGCGGACAACCAGGGCGACAGCGGCCTGCCGGATTCCGGGGTGGTCGGCTCGGCCACGCTCAACGCGCTGTGGCTGTATACGGTGGCGGGGGGCCGCAGCCTGTTTCCCGGACGCAACGGCTATGACGTCGCCTGGATTCAACGCCTGCTCCAGGAACTCGGGATCTACCATGGTGCCGTGACCGGATTCTATGACGCGGCGACCCAGCAGGCGGTGGCGACCTTCCAGACCCAGAACGACCTGCCGCCGGACGGGGTCGTCGGCCCGGCGGCATTTGCGGCCATCGGCCAGAGCAATGCCACCGTGGCGCCGTTCCCCCTGCCGCCGCCCACGATTCCCGTGCAGCCGCCGCCACCGCCGCCACCGCCGCCACCATCGCCACCGCCGCCACCACCGCCACCGCCGCCACCGCCTCCGGGCCCCCCCGTGACGGCGATCGGGGCCGCTCTGGACGCGACCCCGTCGGCTCCAGGCGCCACAGGCGGGGTGCTCGTGCTGTGCGGCGCGGCCCGCGTGGTCGTCTTCGCGGCCGGCCTTCCGGCCCCGTCCGCTTTCGGCGACGGCTTTATCGGGTATGCCGCGCGGACCGGCGGGCTGCAATGGGCCTTGGGGCAGGACCCTCAGGGGAATTGGGCGGGAGACGCGGCGTTCACGCCACTCGGTCCCGCCCCGATTGGGGTCCTCGCCGTCGCCACCAACGGCGCCGAGAGTCCCGAGTTGCTGGTCGGGGACCTGCCGGCTTGCGTCCCGGGGCCGCCGTGGCAGGGGTAGGTGCGGGCGGTGTGCCGCCTGGGCGGCGTTGGAAACGGGGGAGGTTGCGGAGCAAGGACGGGACGGGCGCGAAGGCGGAGAAGACCTGGATTGGGGAGCATCTGGGCGCGCATGAGGTGCAGGCGTTGACGTCGCGCGCCTATCGTGCGGCGAACGAGTACCTGCTGCGCAAGCGGGGCCGGCCGCGGTTCAAGGGGAAGGGCCGGC